>DASXVK010000483.1:0-4970 GCA_036504295.1 Polyangia bacterium | reverse complement strand
GGGGACGCGACGGCGCGGTTCCGGCGGCTGGCGGGGGCGCGGGCGTAGCGGCGGCGGGCGGCGGGCGGCGCCGCGACGTCGGCGGCCGTGACGGCGGAGGGTCTGCCACGATCGATGTGGCGCCCAACTACCGGAAAGCGGTAGTCCGTCGGCACATCGACCGTCGATGTCCCACGGGACTGCCGCTTTGCGGAAGCTCGGCGCCACATCGATTTTTCCGCCGCTCCATGGCAGGCGGATGGCGACGCGCGGGCGTCGCGGGGCGGGCGGCGGGCGGCGCCGCGGAGGGCTTGCAAAAATCGACCCGACCCCGAACTTCTGCAAAAGTGGCAGCTCCCGACACCGCCCCGGGCCGGGCCTACATCTCACCGCCGATCGTGACCGCGCGGCCCTGCGGCCGCCTGGGACTGGTGCGCACCGAGATCAAGGCCCGAGGGCTGCTGGCCGCCGCTTCGCTGGTCGTGGTCTTCGCCGGCCTGCGGGCGGCGGCGCCGTGGCTGCTGCCCTTCATCCTCGGCCTGCTCGCCGCGATCCTCGCCCAGCCCCTGCTCACCTGGCTCAAGGCGAAGCGCGTCCCTGCGGTCCTCGCCGTCGTGCTCACCACGCTGACCGGACTGGTGCTCGTGGCCGTCGTGGTCGTGGCGGTCGAACGCTCGCTGGCGGCCTTCATCAGCGCGGCGCCGCGCTACCAGCAGCGCCTGCAGGAGCTCGGCGCCAGCACGACCCGCTGGCTGGAGAGCCACCACGTCAAGGCGGCGGGCGAGGCGCTCAAGCACGTCGCGGATCCCAGCGTGTTCATGCCCCTGGTGCAGGAGACGGCCTCCGCCGTCGCGACCCTCCTCGAGAAAGGCCTCGTCGTCTTCGCCATCACCATCTTCGCCCTGGTCGAGGCGGAGCAGATCGAGTCGAAGATCCGGAGGCTCGCGCCCGACGAGTCGTTCAGCCAGCGGTTCACCCACATCGTCCGCCAGGTGCAGCGGTACCTCGGCCTCAAGACCCTGATCGGACTGTCCAGCGCCGTGCTGACCTCCCTGTGGGCCGCACTGCTCGGCGTCGACTTCGTGCCGCTGTGGGGCCTGCTGAGCTTCGTCCTCGGGTTCATCCCCAGCGTCGGATTGCTGCTCGCGACGATCCCGCCGGTGCTGGTGGCGCTGCTGCAGCTCGGGCTCGGGCGGGCCATCGCGACGCTGGCAGGGTACGTCGTCATCCAGACCATCATCGGACAGATGATCGAGCCTCGGCTGATGGGGCGGAGCTTCGGGCTCTCGCCGCTCGCGGTCTTCCTGGCGCTGCTCTTCTGGGGGTGGCTCTGGGGACCGGTCGGCATGTTCCTGTCGGTCCCGCTGACCATGGTGCTCGTGATCGTCTGCGACAACCTCCCGGACCTGCGCTGGCTCGCGCGCCTGCTGGGGAGCACACCGGACCGCGAGCCGCCGTAGTCGGTCGCGGCGCGGCAGGGCCGCCGATTGCCTTGCGCCCGTTGTCCGCGGACGCGCCGCCCGCGGTATGATCGTGACGTGAGGCATACGTCCGGTCTCCTCCTGTGCCTGGCCGTGGGCGCGCTCAGCGCGTGCGGCGGCCGACCCACGGGCGCGCCCGTCGACGCCGGGCAGGCGGACGTGCCGCCGGCGCCGGCGGCGACCGCGCTCGACCTGCTCTTCCTCATCGACAACTCGAACAGCGCGCCCGGGGACAGCAGCCTGCTGCCGGTGCGGCTCGGGGCGCTGCTCGCGCCGCTCGCGGCCGCGCACCCCGCGCTCGACCTGCACGTGGGCATCGTGACGTCGGACCTCGGCGCGGGCGCGTTCACGCCGCCCTCGTGCAACACCATCGGCGGCGACCGGGATGCTGCAGAACACGGCGGCGGATCCGAGCTGCCAGACCGCCCACATGACGGACTCCGCCGATCGCTTCCTGCGCTTCAACCTCGCGCGCGACGGCACCGCGGTCGCGGGCAACTTCGTCGGCAGCGTCGATGCGGTCTTCGACTGCTACCGCGCCGTCGGCGTGAACGGCTGCGGCTTCGAGCACGTGCTCGGCGCGGTGCGCACGGCCGTCGAGGGCTGCGCCACGCCGGGCGGCTGCGCCCAGCCGGCGAACGAGGGCTTCCTGCGCCCCGACGCCTACCTCGCGGCGGTCATCTTCACCGACGAGGACGACTGCACCGCGCCGCCAGACTCCGCCGTCTTCGACCCCACCCAGACGAGCCTCATGAGCGAGCTCGGCCCGCTCACCTCGTACCGCTGCTTCGAGTTCGGGATCACCTGCGGCGGCGCCGATGTGGGCCGGACCGCCGGCCCGCGCACCGACTGCGCCCAAGGCAGCAAGGACCCCAACCCGAAGCACCAGCTCGTGCCCGTCGAGGCGCTCGCCGACGCGCTCAAGGCGGTGAAGCCGCAGAGCCCTCGCATGGTGTACGCCGCGGTCTTCGGGGGCGCACCCGCGCCGGTCGCGGTCGGCCTCGACTCGCAGGGCTACCCCGACCTGCAGCCGAGCTGCCGCGGATCGACCTCGGGTCTCACGTATCGCGGCTCCGCCGACCCCGGCATGCGCCGGCTCGTTCGGTTCCGCCGACCCCGGCGTTCGCCTCGCGAGGTTCGTGAGCCTGTTCGACGCGGACCGCGCGAGCTTCACGCCGATCTGCGCCCAGGACCTGCGGGCCGCGATGGAGCAGCTCGGCACGACGCTGGGGCAGCTCCTCAGCCGGACGTGTCCCTAGTTGCCGCCCCCCGCCTATCTCCCGACCGCGAGGCCCGCGAACGCCATCACCGCGATGTCCCACGCGGTATAGTCCTTGTCCTGGTAGTTGCCGGCGCGGTAGGGCTCGATCACTGGGCCAGCGCCGACGAACCAGCCGAGCTGAATGCCGGGCGACGGGACCGCGTACTCGAGGCTGATCCGCGGCGTGAGCTGGACGACCGGGCCGGCGTCCGAGCTGAAGACGAAGCTCGCATCCAGCCCGAGGCGCAGCCAGACCGCCCGTCCGAGGCGCGTCGCCCACTGGCACGAGAGGCCGACCGCGAAGTCCCAGATGTCTTTCTCGGTCCGATAGTCGAAGGGGAACTCGAGGCGGCGTGAGCCGGTGCTGGCGCCGACCAGCCCGCCGAGCTCGAGGCCTGGCACGGCCGGCACGGCCTTTCACCCGGCGAGGACGACGCCGGGCGCGGGCTGGCGAGTGAAGGTGAGGGGGCATCTCCGCCCGCGTCGCCCTTGCCCCAGGCGTACGGCGTCACGACGCCGATCACGGCGAGGTGCCAGGAGCACCACGGCGCAGTCGCGCACGGCGCGCTGCCCTCGGCCGCTGCGGGTCTGGCGCTCGCCAGGAGCGTGACCGCGATCACCGCGCCGCACGTCACCGCCGCTCGCCGGGTCCTGCGTATCCCCACATTGGCACTATCCGCCGATGCGCGGTCGGGGGTCAATCACCCGGGCGCGATGGAGAGGTGGGCGCGATGGAGAATCGGGCTCGCGTTCCAGGCGCGGCGTACCGAGGGGGTGGCCGGGCCTGAGCCGGACGCCCGACCCATCCCCCCGAAACCCGTCGCAGGACGACGGCGCAGCACGACATGACCAGGCATGCCAGCCTGGACCGTCGAGTTCCGACGTTCCCGGGGCACATGGGTCGGGGGGGGTCGCGGGCGACACGCCGCCCGTGCCCCCCCCTAGAACATCCCCAGCTCGAGCCGCGCGGCCTCGCTCATGTGGCTCGGGTCCCACGGGGGGTCGAAGACGATCTCCACGCTCACGTCGCCGACGCCGGGGAGCGCGGCGAGCTTGCGCTCGATGTCCTCCTTGATGATGTCGCCCATGCCGCACCCGGGCGCGGTCAGGGTCATCTCCACGATGACGTCGGTGCGGCCGTCGGGCATGGGGATGAGGCGGCGGTCGTAGACGAGGCCGAGGTCGACGATGTTGACCGGGATCTCGGGGTCGTAGCAGGTGCGCAGCTCCTGCTCGACGAGCTCGGCGACCGACCCCGCGCCCCCGCTCGCGGCCGCGCGCGGGGGCGGCGCGGCGCCGAGCGCGTCGGCGTCCTCCGCGGCGATGCGGACCATGGAGCCGCCACCTTGCACGATCACCGTGGTCGTGCCGCCGAGCGCCTGGTGCACGCGCACCTTGGTGCCCTTGGGCAGCGTGGTCCAGAAGCCGGCCGGGATCTCGATGGCCTTGCAGTCGCGGCTGAGCGTGATCTCGTCGCCCTCTCGCATCCGTTACTCCGTCGAGACCGCCGCGGCCTGGCCGTGGAGCGCGGCCTTGAGCGTGTGCCACGGCAGGCTCGCGCACTTGACCCGCAGGGGGAAGGCCGCGACGCCCGAGAAGGCGCACAGCTTGCCGAGCGCGGTCTCCGCCTCGGCCGGGATCTCGTGGCCGGTGATCATCTCGTGGAAGGTCTCGCGCAGCCGCTCGACCTCGGCCACCGGCTTGCCCTTGACGGCTACCGTCATGAGCGACGCCGCGGCCTGCGAGATCGCGCAGCCGGCCCCCTCGAACGCGACGTTGGCGACGCGGTCGCCCTCGAGCGTGACGTAGACCGTCACCTGGTCGCCGCAGAGCGGGTTATGGCCGACCGCCTTGCCGCTGGCGTCGGGCAGCGCGCGGTGGTTGCGCGGGCTGCGGTGGTGGTCGAGGATGACCTCCTGGTACAGCTCGTCGAGCGGCGACATCAGCCCATGACCTCCTGGACGCGGCGCACCCCGGCCACGAGCGCGTCGACCTCCGCGGCCGTGTTGTAGGCGGCGAACGAGGCGCGCGCGGTCGCGGGCACGCCGAAGCGCGCCATCAGCGGCTGGGCGCAGTGGTGGCCGGCGCGGATGGCGACGCCCTCGCGGTCGAGGATGCTGCCGATGTCGTGGGGGTGGATGCCGTCGAGCACGAACGAGACGACGCCGACCTTGCCCGGCGCCGTGCCGATGACGCGCAGGCCCGGGACGGCGGTGAGCGCGGCGGTCGCGCGCGCGACGAGCGCCGCC
>DASXVK010000482.1:0-35389 GCA_036504295.1 Polyangia bacterium | reverse complement strand
CTGAGCGGCGCGCTCGGCCTGATGGCCGGGGCCGGGCGCGCGCCCAGGCCGGCGCTGCCGGCGGCGCTGCCGGCCGCGGCGCCCCGGGCGCGGCCGGCGTCGGCGCCCGCGACCCAGGAGGAGGCGCCGGAGGCCGGGGCGCTGCGCGAGGCGGCGCTGCAGGCGCTCACGGCGCAGCTCACCTCGGCGTCGGCGGTCGTGCGGCTGCGCGCGGCCGTGGCGCTCGCCCCGACGCGGGCGCCGGGGGCCGTGGCGGAGCTCGAGCGCACGCTCCCGGACCCGGGCTGGCCGCGCCGCCTGCTCGCCGCCGGGGCGCTCGCGCCGCTGGGCCACGAGCCCGCCCGCCGTCTCCTGCACCGCCTCGCGAGCTCGCACGAGGCCCGCGAGCTCCGGCTCGAGGCCGCGCGGATCCTCGCCCGCATCGGCGATCCCGCCGGCCGGGCGCTGCTGCGCCGCGCGCTCGCGCCCGGCTCGCAGCGGCTCGGCGCGGCCGAGGCCCTGGCCCGCCTGGGCGATCCCGAGGGGCTGCAGGCGCTCCGCGAGGGGCTGACCGCCACGGCGCCGCACGCGCGGCTGCGCGCGGCCGTCGGTCTGGCCGCGGCGGGTGACTTCAGCGGCGCGGCGGTGCTCGAGTCCGCGGTCCAGGGCGAGCGGTTGCACGTCGGCGCCGCGGCCGGGCTCGCCCGCCGGGGCGACGCCCGCTCCCGCGCGCGGCTCGTCGCGGCCCTCGAGCGCGCGGCCCTGCGCGTCGACGCGGCCCGGGCGCTGCGCGCGGCGGGTCCGGTCACGCGCGCCGACCTCGTGCCGCTGTGGCGCGCCCTCGGCGCCGGCGACGAGCTCGCCCGCGTATCCGCGGCGGAGGCGATCCTGATCATGACGGCCCCGCCGCCGGCGTCCCCGCCCGGCCCGCCGCCGGCGTCCCAGCCCGGCCCGCCGCCGCGCCGCGCTCCATGACCCGCGACCTGCGACGGTTCTACGCCTTCCGCCTGCTGGCGACGTCCTTCCTCTTCGTGCCCGTCGAGGTGCCGTACCTCACGAGCCGCGGCCTGTCCTTCACCGCCATCCTCGGGCTCCAGTCGCTCTTCAGCGTCATCGTGATCCTCCTCGAGGTGCCGACCGGCGCGCTCGCCGACCGCGTCGGCCGCAAGTGGGCCCTGTCCGCGGGCGCGCTCCTCATGGGCCTCGGGGCGCTGCTCTTCTGGCACGCCGCCGGCATGCCGCGCTTCGCCGCCGCCCAGGCGCTGCTCGCGGTGGGCATGACGCTCGTCTCGGGGCCGGACTCCGCCTACCTCTACGACCGCCTCGTCGCCGGCGGCGCCGACGGCGGCTACCGCGGCCGCGAGGGCACCGCCACGGCGATGAAGCACGTCGGCACCGCGGTCGCCTTCGCCGCGGGCGGCCTCCTCGGGCGCATCGACCCGGGCCTGGCCTACCTCGCGACCGGCGTCGTCTGCCTGGTCGCGGCCGCCATCGCCGCCACCCTCGGCGAGCGCGCCCCCGCCCGGCGGCCGGCGGTCTTCGCGGGCCTGCTGCGGCAGACGGTGCGCGCGGTCGCCGTCTCCTTCAGCCGCGCGCGCCTGCGCTGGGCGATCCTCTACTCGGCCTTCATCTTCGTGCTGCTGCGGGTCAGCCTCTGGCTCTATCAGCCCTACCTGAAGAGCGCGGGCTTCGATCTCGGGGCGATCGGCTTCATCTTCGCCGCCATCTACCTCGTCGCGGCCCTCACGTCGCAGCACATCGAGGCCATCCGCCGCCGCCTCCCGGGTCCCGCGCTCTACTGGGCGCTGCCGCTCATCCTCGGCGCGACCTACCTGGTCCTCGGGCGCTTCGCCGCCTCGTGGGGCGTGCTCCTGCTCATGGCGCAGAAGGCGGTCGACGGCGTCTACTCGCCGCTGACGAAGGAGCTCATCAACCGCGACATCCCCGAGGCCGGCGAGCGGGCCACCGTCCTCTCCGTCGAGAGCATGGTGCGCCGCCTCGCCTTCTGCGCCCTCGCGCCGGTCCTCGGCGTGCTCACGGACCGCGTCTCCCTCGCGGCGGCGCTCTACGCCTGCGCCGCGACCGCCGCCCTCGGCGCCCTCGCTCTCGGTCGGGCCCGCCGCGACGCGAACCTCGCCGAGCCCGCCGCCGCGCCCGTCCCCGCGAAGCGCGCCCGGGCCGGCTCGGAGTAACGTCGACGCCGGCCGCGAGACGCCGCCGTCCGCGCTTGACAGCGCGTCCGGCCACGCCACCCTATCGTCAATGTCCGACCGGCATCCCAACGCCTACTTCGTCTCCCTCGGCTGCCCGAAGAACCGCATCGACACCGAGGTGATGCTCGGCCTGGCCGAGGAGGCGGGGTACCGCGTGTGCGCCCTACCGGCCGACGCCGACGTCATCGTCGTCAACACCTGTGGCTTCATCGGCGACGCGAAGAAGGAGAGCGTCGACACGATCCTCGACGTGGCGCGCTACAAGCGCGAGGGCCGCTGCCGCCGGCTGGTCGTGACCGGCTGTCTGGCCCAGCGCTACTCCGGCGAGCTCGCCCAGGAGCTGCCCGAGGTCGACCACTTCCTCGGCGCCGCCGACTTCCCGCGCATCGCCGAGGCGCTCCGCGGCGCGCTGCCCCGGTCGGTCGTCTCGACGACGCCGGACTACCTCTACGACCACCTCACGCCGCGGCGCCAGTCGCTGCCGCGCTACATGTCCTATGTGAAGATCTCGGAGGGCTGCGACCGGCAGTGCGCGTTCTGCATCATCCCGACCTTGCGCGGGAAGCAGCGCAGCCGCACGCCGGAGTCCCTCGAGGCGGAGGTGCGGGCCCTGGTCGCCGCCGGCGTCCGCGAGATCAGCGTCGTCGCGCAGGACCTCACCGATTACGGGAGCGACCTGACCGGCCGGCCGCGGCTCGGCCCGCTCGTGCGCCGCCTGGCCCGGGTGCCCGGCCTGCGCTGGCTGCGGCTGCACTACGCCTACCCCACCGAGATCGAGGACGATCTCGTCGCCGCCATCGCCGAGGAGCCGACCGTGTGCAAGTACCTCGACGTGCCGTTCCAGCACGTCGACGACGGCGTGCTCAAGGCGATGCGGCGCGGCTACGGCCGGCGCCAGGTGGTCGCGCTCGTCGAGAAGCTGCGCGCCGCCGTGCCCGGCATCGTGCTGCGCACCACGCTCCTCGTCGGCCACCCCGGCGAGACCGACGCGGCCTACGAGGCGCTCCGCGACTTCGTCGCGCAGGCCGCCCTCGAGCACGTCGGCATCTTCAAGTTCTCCCGCGAGGAGGGCACCGCGGCGGCGACCGAGCCCGGCCGCGTGCTCGCCCGGGTCGCGGCCCGCCGCCACGCGGCCCTCATGAAGCTCCAGCGCGGGATCGCCCGCCGCCACCGCGACGCGCTCGTCGGCCGCGAGCTCGAGGTCCTCGTCGAGGGCCCCAGCGACGAGAGCCCGTTCTTGCTCCGCGGCCGCCACGCCGGCCAGGCGCCCGAGATCGACGGCAGCGTCTTCCTCGCCCTGCCGCCCGACGCCCCGGCCCCCGCGACCGGCGCCTTCGTCCGCGCGCGCGTCACGCAAGCCGCCGACTACGACCTCGCCGCCGAGATCCGGGGACACGCAGCCCCCCGTTAAGCCCCCGCAGCTCAAAGCCTTTTAGACCACACCGCGCATTTCGTCGTGTCTCCGAAGGGACCCCGACCGAAATGCGCGGTTGCCCCGAAAAGCCATTGAATGTCAGCCGCTTACTGGGGGGCTGCGTGTCCCCTTGCGCGGCGGGCGGTCGTGCGCTTCCATGAGGCGCGTGCGCGTCGTGTTCATCGAGAACGAGGACTCGTTCTCCTGGAACGTCATCGACCGGCTGCCGTTCGCGCGGGGCGAGGTGGCGGTGGTCGCGGGGCGCGGGGCGGGGCCGGAGGTCCTCGACGGCGCCGACGCGCTCGTCCTCGGGCCCGGGCCCACGGACCCGGTGCGCGCCGGCCTGCTCGACCTGGTGCACGCGGCCGCCCGCCGCCGCCTGCCCACGCTCGGCGTCTGCCTCGGGCACCAGGCCATCGGCCTCGCGTTCGGCGCGCGCCTCGTGCGCACGCCGCCCGCCCACGGCAAGCGCACGACCGTGACCTTCGCGGCGTCGCGCTTCTTCCCCGCCTTCCGCGGCCCGCAGCAGGTCATGCGGTATCACTCGCTCGCCCTCGTCGACGTCGCGCCGCCGCTCGCCGTCGTCGCCACGACGGCCGACGGCATCCCGATGTGTGTCGAGCACCAGGAGCTCCCGGTCGCGGGCCTGCAGTTCCACCCCGACTCGTTCGCCACCCCGCGCGGGGCCGAGATGCTGGCCTCGTTCTTCCAGGCCGCGCGGTGAAGGCCTCCGAGCTGAGCGCGCTGCCGTCCTTCGCCCTCCTGGGGCCGGGGTTCGGCGGCGGGGGCTGGACGCTCCTGACCGACCTGCGCCCCGCGGCGGGGCCGCCGGCGCTCCTCTTTGCGCCCTACGAGGCGCGGGGGGCGGAGGCGCTGCGGCTCGACGGCGACCGGCGCGCCCTCCCGGCGCTCGCGCTGGACGCACCGCCAGCCGCGCTCGCCCCCGCGCTCGACGCCGCCGGCCACGGGGAGGCGGTCGGCGCCATCCGGGAGGCGATCGCCGCCGGGGACGTCTACCAGGTGTGCTTCACCGTCCGGGCGCGGCTCGCGCCGCTCAGCGGCGCGGCCCTGCTCGCGGCCATGTGCGCGCGCGGCGTGCCCCGCTTCGCCGCGTGGGTGCGGCTACCTGGCGGCGCCGAGCTGGTGTCCGCCTCGCCCGAGCTCCTCTTCGCCGTCGCGGGGGCGCGGATCCGCTGCGAGCCCATGAAGGGCACCGCGCCGCGCGGCGCCACCGGCGCGCTCACGGACAGCGACAAGGACTGGGCCGAGCTGGCCATGATCACCGACCTGGTGCGCAACGATCTCACGCCCATCTGCGTGCCGCGCACCGTCACCGTGCGGGACGAGCGGCGCCTCATCGAGCTGGCCTACGCCGTGCAGACCGTGAGCGACGTCGAGGGCACGCTCTTGCCCGGGATCACCGCCGTCGACGCGCTCGCGGCGCTGCACCCGGGCGGGTCCGTCACCGGCGCGCCGAAGGCGGCGGCGATGGCGATGATCCGCCGCCTCGAGGGCTCGCCGCGCGGGCCGTACTGCGGCGCCCTGGGCCTGTGCCAGGACGACCGCGCCGTCGTGAGCCTGCTCATCCGCACCGCCGCGCGCGCGCCCGGGGGCTGGGTGTACGGCGTCGGCGGCGGCATCGTCTTCGACTCGGACGCCGCCCACGAGCTCGACGAGGTGCGCGTGAAGCTGGGAGCGCTCGGGTGAGGTACACCACCCTGCGCGTGACCGCCGCCGGCGTCGTCTTCTACGACGGCCACGTCGCCCGGCTCGCCCCCGAGGGCGAGGCCGCGCTCGCCGCCTTCGCCGCGTTCGCGCGGCAGGCCGCGCCCGGCGTCCACGCCGTCACCGTCGACGGCGCCGCGCTGCGCGCCGAGCCGCGGCCCGCGTCGCGGCTCGTCGACGGGATGCCCGTGCGCGCGTGCGTGTCGCCCTTCGCCGCGCGCCGCGGGCGCTTCCCCAAGCCCGCGTCCCCGAGCCCGTACGACGGCGTGCGCACGCCCGGCGTGCTCACGCTGCTCACCGCGGCGGACGGCGGCGAGATCTACGAGGGCTGCGTCGCGGCGGTGGTCGGCTGGGACGGCGCGCGCTACGTGTGCGCACCCGCGGATCGCCCCGCCGTCGCCTCGGTGGCCGAGGCGGCGCTGCGCGCCACCTGCAGCTTCGTCGAGGAGCCGCTGCGCGCGGACGGCGTGCTGCCGCTCCTCGCGCTCAACGCGGTGAAGGGCCCGTGCCGGCTCGCCACGCCCGGCCGCGGCCGCTTCCCCGACGCGGCCGTCGCCCGCCTCGAGGCGCTGCTGGAGGAGCAGACCCGCCGGCCGTGAGCCGCGCCGGGCGCGCCCGCGCTACGGCATCGCGAGCATGCGCTCGAGCGCGGCCCGGGCGCCGCGGCGCACCTCGTCGGCGATCTCGATGCGGTTGTCCTCGACGGCGGCGTCGCCGGCGTCGAGCCGCTGCAGCACGTCGCGCAGGTGCCGCAGGCCGATGCGGTACATGTTGGGGCACAGCGAGCGCGCGAGCGGCACGATGGTGCGGTCCGGGTGCTCCTGCTGCATGCGCGTGACCAGGTTGATCTCCGTCCCGATGACGAGCTCGGCGCCCGGCGCCGCCGCCGCGCACTGCTTCACCAGGTACGCCGTCGAGCCGGCGCCGTCGGCCGCGAGGACCACCTCGCGCCGGCACTCCGGGTGGACGTAGACGCGGCAGCCGCGCAGACGCGCGCGAGCCGCCGTGATGTGCGCGGGCTCGAACCACGTGTGGACGTGGCAGTGCCCGCGCCAGAGGATCGCCCGCGCCCCCTGGATCGCGCTCGGCCCGAGGCCGCCGCGGGGCTTCGCGTAGTCCCACAGCACCTGCTCGTCGGCCGGGATGCCGAGCGCGCAGGCGGTGTTGCGGCCGAGGTGCTCGTCGGGGACGAAGAGCACCGCGCGCCGCTCGCCGAGGGCCCAGCGCATGGCGCGGTCGGCGTTCGACGAGGTGCACACCGCGCCGCCGTGCTCACCGACGAAGGCCTTCACCGCGGCGGTCGTGTTCATGTAGGCGAGCGGCATGACGTGGCGAGCCGGGTCCTCGCCGAGCACCTCGCCCAGCTCGCGCCAGGCCCGCTCGAGGTCCCCGACCTGCGCCATGTCGGCCATCGGGCACCCGGCGGCGAGGTTCGGGTGGTAGACGCGCTGCGCCGCGCGCGCGAGGATGGCCGCGCTCTCGGCCATGAAGTGCACGCCGCAGAAGACGATGGCCTCGCTCGCCTCGTCGGCCGCGGCGAGCCGCGACAGCTCGAACGAGTCCCCCCGCAGGTCCCCGAGCGCGACGATCTCGGGCCGCTGGTAGTGGTGCGTGAGGACGACGACGCGGCGGCCGAGGCGCGCGCGCAGGGCGCGGATCTCGGCCTCGTACGGCGACTCGGCGGCGACGGGCGGCACGGATGGAAGTCTGCGCGCCGGCGCGCGGGTGTCAAGCAGGCGCCACCTGGCGCCCCGCCGCCGCCCCCGGTACGATCCCCCGCATGTCCGACGAGCGCTTCCCCGTCGTCGACGAGACCGGCCGTGTCATCGGCGCCGCGCTGCGGCGCGAGGTCCACGGCGATCCGCGGCTCATCCACCCTGTCGTGCACTGCATCGTCACGGACCGCGCCGGGCGCTGGCTGCTGCAGCTCCGCTGCCGCGACAAGGACGTGCAGCCCGGCAAGTGGGACACCTCGGTCGGCGGCCACGTCAGCTTCGGCGAGGCCATCGAGGCCGCCCTCGCGCGCGAGCTGCTCGAGGAGATCGGCGTCCGCGCCGCCGACGTGAGCCCGCGGTTCCTGTACCGCTACCTCATGCGCAACGCGATCGAGAGCGAGCTCGTGCACACCTACACCTGCGTCACCGAGGGGCCGTTCACGCGCCAGGTGGAGGAGATCGACGAGCTGCGCTTCTGGGCCGCCGACGCGATCACCGCGGCGCTCGGCACGGGGGTCTTCACGCCGAACTTCGAGGAGGAGTACGGGCGGTATCGCGCGGCCGCCGGGCCGTAGCCCCCCACGTCGATCCATCCCGCGCGAACTGGCCGAACGGCGCCAGTTCGACTCGGGATGGCCGACCATGTGCGTCCGAACTGGTCGTGGCCATCCACTTCAGCCGAGATGGACGCCCGACGTCAGCCGTGGACCTTGGCCCCGAACTCGCGCATGAACGCCAGCTCCTCGCCCGCGAGCGGGCCCTGCTCGACGGCGCGCAGGTCCTCGTCGAGCTGCGCGCGCGTTGCCGGGGCGCACAGTACGACGTCCACGTGCGGGCTCGTGAGGCAGAAGCGGTAGCAGTCGCCGGCGGTAGGCACGCGACCCTGCCAGCCGCGCGGCGACTTGAGGAGCTTGCGCCACGAGGTCGCGGTGTAGGCGACGACCGCGGGCCGCCGCGCCGTGAGGTGCGGGAAGATGTCCCGCTCCGCGCCGGGGTGGGCGGCGTTGTAGCGGATCATCAGGAGATCGAGCGGCGAGTCCGCCGCGAGCCGGCCGGCGCGCGGCCGATCGTGGATCGAGACGCCGATCGCGCGGACCTTGCCCTCCTCCTTGAGCCGCGTCAGCTCGCCCACGGTGGCGCTGGTCCAGGCGCTCATCTTCCCCAGCCAGAAGAGCTGGAAGACGTCGAGGTAGTCGGTGCCGAGCTCGGTCAGCAGCTTCTCGGCGGCGCGGCGCACGGAGCCGCCGAAGTAGCCCAGCAGCGGCCCGGTCGCGACGACGAAGCGCTCGCGGTCGCGGGCGAGGCGCGGCTTCAGCGCCTTCGTGAGCGCGCGGTAGCGGGGCGTCCAGAAGACGTACTCGACGCCGCGGTCGAAGGCCGCCGCGACCCCGCCCTCGTCGAGATCGCCCGCGCCGCTGAGGCCGAGCCGGTGTACGGTCCGGCCCAGGGCCGGGACCTCCCGGTGCAAGAAGTCGCTCATGCGCGCGATGGTAGCAGGCAGCGCGGCGGGCGGCGCTACTTGTCGGTGCGGTACTCGCTCGAGGAGACGATGACGCTGCCGAGGTAGAGGAAGACGACGCTCGCGATGACCAGGACCAGCAGCGACACCAGCGCCCCGGGGTTCGGCTCCCAGCTGCTGCCGCCCGCCTGGTTCAGCCCGGCGACCACGCGCAGGTGGAACGAGAGCGCGATGGCCTTGAGGAAGCCCGGGATGTGGCCGAAGAGGCCCTCGATCAGGAGCAGGTAGACGAGCGCGGCCACCACCGGCCGGCGCGGGAAGAGGGCGCCGATGGCGGTCGCGAGCGCGCCGAACGCGATCGCGCCGAGGCAGGTCGCGGTCGCGGCGCGGCCGAGGAGGCCGAGCTCCGCGCCGAGCTCGCTCGGGTCGCGCAGCATGCAGACGAGGTAGGTGAGCGCGACCGAGAGGGTGCAGCCGACGACCAGCACGAGGGCCGTGGCCAGGTACTTGCCGAGCGGCATGGCCCAGCGCGGCGCGGGCCGCGCGAAGACGTAGGTGAAGGTGCGGGCGTCGATCTCCTCGCCGAGGGCGGGCGCGGCGTGGATCGCCGGCACGAAGAGCAGCAGGAAGTCGGTGTAGACCGTGAGCACCTGCCGGAACAGGGACGCGCCCCACGACCGCGCGATGACCGCGATGATCGCGACCACCACGGGCAGCGCGAGGAGGCTCAGCGTGAAGTAGATGACCTTGCCGCGGCGCAGGCGCGTGAGCGCCATGCCGGCGTAGACGCCGACCACCTGCGTGAGGGGCGGCGCAGCGGAGATGGTGGTGGCCGGCTCGCTCATGAGCGCCTCGGCGGCATGGGACGGGCCGCGGCCGCGCGCGGCGGCCCGGGCGGCATGGCCCCGGGCGGCATGGCCCCGGGCGGGACGACGCCGGCCGCGCCCGGCGCGGGCGCCCGCGGCCAGCGGCGGGCCTGCCAGTTCTGGTGCTGCTCGGTGAGGTAGTGGAAGACCGCCTGCAGGTTGTTGTCGGGCGAGGTGAGGCTGCGGATCTTGATGCCGGCGCCGCGCGCGATGCGCGGGATCGCCGGGTAGCACCGATCCGGCTCGCGCGTCTCGAGCACCACGGCCCCGTCCTCGACGCCGACGCGGAGCACGTGCTCCTCGCCGATGAGGGCCTGGGCCAGGGCGCGCGGCTTGTCGCAGTCGATCCGCACCAGGTGCGGGTGCTGGTCGATCATCTCGCGGATGCGGTAGACGTTGCCCTCGGCGAGGATCTGCCCCTTGAAGATGAGCAGGATCTCCGAGGTCATGGCCTCGACCTCGTGCAGCACGTGCGACGAGACCAGGACCACCTTGCCCGCGTCGCCGAGCTCCTTGATGAAGCCGATCACCTGGTGACGGGCGAGCGGGTCGCAGCCGGTGAGCGGCTCGTCGAGCAGCAGCACCGCGGGGTCGTGGGCCATCGCCTGCGCGAGCTTCGCGCGCTGGCGCATGCCCTTCGAGTACTCGCCGAGGCGCCGGTGCATGGCGTCCTCGAGCCCGAGCCGGGTGAGCGTCTCCTTCGCCCGCCTGGTCGCCTCGGCCTGGTCGAAGCCGTGCAGCCGCGTGAGCGCGGTGGTGAACTCGAGCGCGGTGAGGTCGTCGTAGAGGCTCTCGTGCTCGGGGCAGTAGCCGACCTGCCGCAGCACGGCGCGGTTGCCCCACACGCGCTGCCCGAGGATGCGGGCCTCGCCCATGCTGGGCCGGAGCTGCCCGACGAGCGCCTTGATGAGCGTCGACTTGCCGGCGCCGTTCGGGCCGAGCAGCCCGGTCACGCCGGGACCGACGGAGAGGGAGAGGTCGTTGACGCCGACCACCTGGCCGTACCACTTCGACAGGTGGCTCGTCTCGAGCAGGCCGTGCCCACGCGTCGTCGCGGTCATCAGGACACCACGATGGCTTCGACGTTGCGCAGGCGCCAGCGCAGGAGCGCCGCGCTGCCCGCGAGCAGCACGCCGAGGACGAGGGCGCTCGCCCACCAGGGGATCGCGCCCGCCGGCGACTGGCCGAAGATGAAGCTGCCGAGCACCTGAAGGTTCGCCGGGATCGAGATGAGCGCCGGCCACGGCGAGGCGGTGACGGCCGCGACGATGCGGCCGATGATCCACGAGAGCATGAAGACCGCGGCCCAGCCGCCCTGCACCACGCCGCGCGAGGTCGACAACGACGACAGCGCGACGACCGGGATGCCGAGCACCAGGGCGACGAGCGCGCCCACCGCGAGCCCGCGCGCGAGCAGCAGGCTCGCGCCGGCCCACTCCGAGGGCGCCGACATCGCTACCCGCGCGAGGCACAGGATCAGCGCCGGCGCGAGCGAGGTGATGCCGGTGAGGAGGCACACCGCCAGGAGCTTGCCGGCCAGGTAGTGGCCCTTCGACACCGGCCGCGCGAAGTAGAACTGGAAGGCGCCGGAGCGGGCGTCATCGGCCACCGCGGAGCCGCCGGCGAAGAGGCCCACGACGAAGCAGAGCGGGATGACGCCGTACCACTCGGTGAGCAGCTTGAGGACGAGGAAGTCGGGCTTGAAGCCGGCCGCGGCCCCGAGCTCGGCCCCTTGCAGGCCCGCCGCGCGGTTGAGGAAGTACATGACCACGCCGAAGATCGCGACCTGGGCGACGGCGAAGACGAGCGTCACCCACAGCCACCACTTGAGCGACAGCCGCAGCGCGATGCGCATGACCGTCGTCCAGCGGCGGCCGTGTGGCGTGCGCGGGCCGTCGTAGCGCTTGTAGCCGAGGTCGTGGATCGCCGGCGCGTGGCCGTCGGCGGGCGCCGTCACCGTCTCGGGGCTCACGAGGACGCCTCCGTGCGCGCCGTCTTCTGCGCCTCGATGGTCTTCACGAACGCGGACTCCAGGGTGAGCCGCATGGGGGTGAGGTGCCGGATCTGCACCGAGCTCGCCTCCGCGGTCTGGAAGATGAGGTCCGGATCGGCGCCGCCCGCGAGCCTGACGTGCAGCGCGCCGCCGTCGCGGGTGACGCGACAGCCGCGCTCGCCGAGGGCGGCCGAGAGGCGGTCCTCGCCCTCCTTGACCCGCACCTCGAACACCTCCTCGTCGCCGCCCTTCAGCTCGTCGATGGTGCCGGCGTAGAGCATCTCGCCCTGGTGCAGCAGGATGGCCCGGTCGCAGATGTACTCGACGTCGGGCAGCAGGTGCGACGAGAGCAGGATCGAGCAGCCGCGCTTCGCGGGCAGGTCCTTGATGAGGGCCAGCATCTCCTCGCGCCCCTGCGGGTCGAGACCGTTGGTCGGCTCGTCCAGGAGGAGCAGCTCGGGGTCGTGCACGAGCGCCTGGGCCAGCTTGACCCGCTGCTTCATGCCCGTCGAGTAGGTCTCGACGCGCAGGTAGCGCTTGTCCTCGAGCCCGACGTAGTGCAGCACGGCGTGCGAGCGCTGCATCGACGCGGCCCGCGGCAGCCCGCACAGCTCGCCCGCGTAGGCGCACATCTCGACGGCGTTCATGCCGGGGATGTAGCAGTCGCGCTCGGGCATGTAGCCCACGCGCGCCCGCAGGTCGAGCGCCTGATCCCGCGAGTCGTAGCCGAGCACCTGGGAGCGGCCGTCGAACGGCAGCAGCCCCAGCATGCACTTGAGCAGGGTCGACTTGCCGGCCCCGTTGGGCCCGAGCAACCCGATGCTGCCCGTCTCGCAGGAGAGGGTCAGCGACTTCAGGGCTTGCAGCAGGCCGTATGACTTCGAGACGTTATCGAGCTCGAGCAGCTTCATGGCAGGCGCCGTTTCGTCGCGCGGTTGTATCAGATGGGGGAGGCAAGGTCAAAGCGGAGGCGCAGAACCGGCCGCGCCCGCCCCGGCACGACTCTATTGACAGCGAATACCTCCTCGCCTATCTTCCCTTGCCTCACGGGGCCAGGCGCTTGCTTCATATGTGGCCCGCACCGTTTCAGGAGGAAGTTTCCTATGGCAGTGAAGATGCGGTTGTCCCGGGCCGGGGCGAAGAAGGCTCCGTTCTACCGGGTCGTGGTCGCCGACGCGAAGAGCCCTCGCGACGGCCGGCACATCGAGCAGATCGGCACCTACGACCCGCGCCAGAACCCGGCGAAGGTCACCTTCGACGAGGCGCGCCTCGAGCACTGGCTCAAGGTGGGCGCGGTCCCGTCGCAGACGGTGGGCGAGCTCATCCAGCGGTCGCGCAAGGCCGCCGCCGCCGCCACGCCGGCCGCCTAGGCCGCGCCGTGGGCGTCACGCCGCCCGGCGTGACGCACGAGCGGGAGCTGCAGATGAAGGAGTTGATCGCCTACGTGGCGCGGACGCTGGTCGACGACCCGGCTGCCGTCGAGGTCCGTGAAGTCGAAGGGGAGCAGACCGCCGTCATCGAGCTCAGGGTGGCGAAGGACGACCTGGGCAAGGTGATCGGCAAGCAGGGGCGCACGGCGCGCGCCCTGCGCACCATCCTCAGCGCGGCCTCCACGAAGCTCCACCGGCGCGCGATCCTGGAGATCCTCGAGTAGCCGCGGCGCTCCCGGCGAGCGTCGCCTCCTGCCGTACGGACATCGACTCATGTGGGACCACTCCGAGTACCTCGTCGTCGGCTTCGTCGCGCGCCCGCACGGCGTCCGCGGTGAGCTGCGCGTCGGCCTCTACAACGCCGACTCGACGGCGCTCGACGAGGCGGAGCGGGTGTACCTCGTCGCCAGCCCGCGGGACGCGCGCGGCACGCTCGACGGCGCGGCCGCGCCGGTCGCCTACGAGGTCGAGGCCGTGCGCGACGTCAACGAGGGCCTCCTCCTCTGCCTCGTGGGCGTCGACGGCCGCGACGCCGCGGACGCGCTGCGCGGGCGCCAGATCCTGGTCAAGCGCGCCGACCTGCCGCCGCTCGCCGCGGACGAGGTGTACCTCACCGACCTCGTCGGCTGCGTCGTCGTGACCCAGGACGGCCGGGAGCTCGGCCGCGTCGCCGACGTGCTCGAGGCCGGGCCACACGACACGCTCGTCATCCACGACGACCGCGTCGAGCGGCTGCTGCCCTACGTGCCGAATTTCGTGCTCAGCGTGGATCTCGCGGCCCACCGGATCGTGGTGGATCCCCCCGAGGGTCTGCCGGAGGAGCCGCTGCGCCAGCGCGGCTGAACCAGCGATGGAGCTCGAGGTCGTCACGCTCTTCCCCGAGATGTTCGGGGCCTTCCTCGCCGGGAGCCTGCTCGGGCGCGCCTGCGAGGCCGGCACCGTGCGGGTGAGCTTCACCAGCCCGCGCGACTACGCCCCGGGCAAGTACCGCCAGACCGACGACACGCCCTACGGCGGCGGCGTCGGCATGGTGATGAAGCCCGAGCCGCTCGTCGCCGCCATCGAGGCGGCCGTCGCCGCGCGCGGCCCCGCGCACCGGATCCTGCTCGCGCCGCAGGGCGCCCCGCTCACGCAGGCGAAGGTCCGCGAGCTCGCGCGGCGGCCCCGGCTGCTCCTGGTGTGCGGCCGCTACGAGGGCGTCGATGACCGCGTCCGCGCCCACGTCGACGAGGAGATCTCGCTCGGCGACTTCGTGCTCTCGGGCGGCGAGGTCGCGGCCATGGCCCTGATCGAGGCCGTCACGCGCCTCGTCCCCGGCGTCCTCGGCAAGGAGGAGTCCGCGGCCGAGGAGTCGTTCAGCGACGGGCTGCTCGAGTACCCCCAGTTCACGCGCCCGCCCGAGTTCCGCGGCGTGGCGGTGCCGGCCGTGCTCGTGGGCGGCAACCACGAGCGGATCCGCCGCTGGCGCCGCCGCGAGTCGCTCGTCCGCACCCGCGCGCAGCGCCCCGACCTCTTCGCGCGCCTGACCCTGAGCCCGGAAGATCGCAAGCTGATCGAGGGTGACGAGCCGTGAGCCCCGGCGCCGCGGATCCCGGGGGATTGACAGCACTGGCCTCGCGCGCCTATGTTCTCCTGCTACATTATCCGGTATACGACAAGCACCAGCGCGTGGTGGCGACGGCCATCACCAACCTGGACATTCACGACATCGCCCGCGCGAGCCGGACGTTCGGCCTCGCCGGGTTCTTCCTCGCGACGCCCATCGAGGCCCAGCGAGAGCTCGGTCGCAGGATCGTGGAGCACTGGAAGCACGGGTTCGGCGCCACCTACAACGAACGGCGCAAGGAGGCACTCGAGACCGTACGCATCGTGGCAGACCTCGCCGAGGCGCGAGCCGCCATCACGGAGGAGACGGGCGTAGAGCCGTTGTTCTGCGTCACCGCCGCGCGCGAGCGCGGCACCCTCACGGAGGCGGGCTTGCGCCGCGAGCTGAAGGAGACGGGGCGGCCGCTGCTCCTCGCCTTCGGGACCGGCTGGGGCCTCACGGAGGAGTTCCTCGCCGGCGCGGACCACGTGCTCCGGCCCATCCGCGGTGCGAGCGATTACAATCACCTGTCGGTCCGAGCTGCGGTCGCGATCATGCTCGACCGGCTCTTTGGCGAAGGGCGCGAGCCGCTTCACCCCGACGCGTAGAACGAGCACGAGTGGGGACGGGCTGGGCCAGCCCCGCCGCCCCGAAGGCGAACTGAAGGAGAGCATCACATGAGCGACGTCATGCCTATCATCAAGGAGACCGAGGACGCGCTGCCCCGGCGGACCGATCCCCCGTTCCGCGTCGGCGACACCGTCAAGGTGCACGTGCTCATCCGCGAGGGTGAGAAGGAGCGCATCCAGGTGTTCGAGGGCGTCTGCATCGCCCGGCGCCGCGGCGGCGGGCGCGCCAGCTTCACCGTGCGCAAGGTCTCCTACGGCGTCGGCGTCGAGCGCGTCTTCCCGAGCCTCTCGCCGCGCGTCGACAAGATCGAGCTCGTGTCGCGCGGCCGCGTGCGCCGCGGCCGCCTGTTCTACCTGCGCGACCTGCAGGGCAAGGCCGCCCGCATCAAGAGCGAGCGGCAGGCGCCGCCCGCGAAGGCGCACGCCCCGAGGCCCCAGCCCCAGGGCCCGGCGCAGCCGTAATGACCCCGCCGGGGGCGCGGCCTCCCCAGGGCGGGCGGCCCGTCCCCGATCGGCGCGGCCTCGGCGTCCACGCCGAGCGCCTCGCCGCCGATCACCTCCTCGCGCACGGCTACCGCATCCTCACGCGCAACTACCGCACCCGCGGCGGCGAGCTCGATCTCGTCGCCCAGGACGGCGACACGATCGTCTTCGTCGAGGTGCGCGCGCGCACCCGCGCCGACCTCGGCGAGCCCTTCGAGACGATCGGCCCCACCAAGCAGCGCCGGGTAGCGCGGGCGGCCGAGACCTGGCTCGTCGCCCACGGCGCGACCCGCGCGCCGGCGCGCTTCGACGTCGTCTCGATCCTGCTCGCGCCGGGGGCGGCGCCGGCGATCGAGCTGATCCAGAACGCGTTCGAGACCTGATCGGCACTGCCGGTCCGACCAAGAAAGAAATTGAACCGCCAAGACGCCAAGGCGCAGGAGCCCTCCTGCGTCTTGGCGTCTTGGCGGTTCAAAAAGAAAGGAACGTGAGGAGCCTTCACCCCGAGGGGCCGACGGTGTGCGTGCGGCGCCCCTGGGGCCTGGAGTCTGGAGCCTGCGACGATCCGGGAGAACGAGACTGCGGTGGGTGGCCGAGGGGGATGGCACCCCGAGCCGATCGGGGCTACAGGTTGGGGCAGTACGCCCGGTTCTCGGCGGTGGGCTCGCAGACGCTCGGCGTCGCGATGGTGCCGCCGTCGGGCACGTTGAGCAGGTCGCGGCAGACGCACATGCGCTTGCAGCACAGCGGGCCGACCTGCACCGGCCACGCGCACTTGAACCCGGTCTTGCAGGAGCCGGGGGCGTTCGTCGTCTCGCCGCTGCACTCGTCGTCGCTCGCGCACTCGGTCGTGCACAGGTCGAGCGCGGCCTCGGCGGTCGCGCCCGGGTCCTTCGGGTAGTGCAGGCAGAGGCGGCTCGGGCACTCGAGCGCCTGGGGGTTCACGACGACGTTGGTGCCTTCACCGGTGCTGCGCTGGATGAAGCACATCCGGCCGACGTGTTGATCCTCGCAGGCCGGGAGCGCCACGATGAAGAACAGGCCGCACAGCGTGAGCACGAGAGACGAGAGTCGCATTAGGTCCTCCGACAGGCCTCCGGAAGCGGCATCATCTTACATCACCTCGCGCCGCGCAAGTCAAGCGCAACAGGGCGCCCTGCGGCCGTCTGATACTCGATACCGCGCGCGGGTGGCGCACGGACCACGCGCTCACTCCGGCTGGATCGCCCGCGGCCGGCCGGTCTCGTCGACCGCGACCAGCACGACCTCGGCCTGGGTCACGAGGACGTGCTCGCCGCTGCCGGCGCCCCAGCGCTCGGCCTCCACGGTGACCCGCACGGTCACCGAGGTGCGGCCGACGCGGACCGTCTCGGTGAAGAAGTTGACCACGTCGCCCACGAACACCGGCTGGTGGAACTCGACCTCGCGCATGGCCTTGGTGACCCAGCGCAGGCGCGCGACCTTGCGCGCCTCCACGGCCGAGGCGAGGTCGATGTGGGCCAGGATCACGCCGCCGAAGATGGTGCCCAGGGCGTTGGTGTCCTTGGGCAGGAGCAGCACCTTGATGGCCGGTACACGGTCGGGGAGCATGGGGTATGGAGGATAGCGGGACCTTCGTCCCAGGGGAAGGGCCTCCGGGGAGGGCGCAAGGGATCGTAAACGCTTGACCTCCCCGGCCGAGATCAATAACATGGGGCGCCGTCGGAGGAATGATGGTTCCAGGCTGTACCGAGAGCCATGCCTACTGCCTAGCCGAACCCGTCCCTCGCCCCCGCGGGCGAGCCAGCTCGACGGCTTCCGTCGATGAAGGGATAGCCGGATGAACCACACGCTGCGAGTGCTCTGCATCTTCGCCCTGGTCCTGGCCTTCACGAACGACGCGTTCGCCCAGAAGAAGAAGAAGGGCGGGGGCAAGGCCGAGGGCGGCAACCCGTCGATGGAGTTCGCGCCCGAGGAGGTCACCAAGTCGACCGGGCCGCCGTCGAAGGTCTTCGAGCGCGCGCTCAAGCTCTACGAGGGTGAGGACTACTACAACGCCTCGATCGAGCTGCACAAGGTCATCGAGGGCGAGAGCGGCGACAGCGAGCAGAACAAGCAGCGCGCCGAGTTCTGGATGGGCAAGACCCTCTACAACCTCGGCTACTACTCGGCGGCGCTCGTCTACTTCGGGCGCATCACCGACAAGGGCGCGTCGCACCAGTACTACAACGCGACGCTGAAGTGGCTGGCCTCGCTCTCCCGCAAGCTGCCGGAGACCGCCGGCATCCTCGAGAAGATCGGCAAGTACCAGCGCACCGAGCTGGACCAGCCGGCCCTCGAGTCGGTCAAGTGGGAGCTGTACTACCTCCTCGGGCGCTGGTTCTACACGCAGGGCCAGTTCCAGCAGGCCGTCGAGCTCTTCGAGGCCGTGCCCGACGACAGCGAGTTCTTCGCCCGCGGCCAGTTCTTCGCCGGCGTCACCTACGTCCGCGCGGGCGGCGGCCAGGCGGCCGGCGAGGAGAAGCGCAAGGCGTGGGACGCCGCCGTCAAGTCGTTCGGCGCCATCCTGAAGAAGCACGACCAGCGGCCCGACGCCGGCACCCGCGAGTTCGTCGAGCTCGCCGCCCTCGCCATGGGCCGCGTCTTCTACTCGGTCGCCGACTTCATCCAGGGCCGCGAGCCGCAGAAGGCGGCCAAGGAGTTCTCCAAGGCGGTCAAGTACTACGACCGCGTGCCGCAGTCGTCGCCCGACTGGCTGCCCGCGCTCTTCGAGTCGAGCTGGGCCCAGTTCCGCCTCGGCGCCATCGGCCACTCGAAGGCGCTCGGCAACATCCACACGCTCAACGCGCCGTTCTTCGAGAACGAGTTCTTCCCCGAGTCGCTGGTCCTCAAGTCCGTCATCTACTTCTACAACTGCCTGTACGAGCGCGCCGAGGACACGATCAAGGAGTTCAAGGACCTCTACGAGCCGCTCAAGCGCGACCTCGACGAGCTGCTCGCGAAGCACACCGACCAGGCCGAGTTCTTCGAGTACATGATCAAGATCCGCGAGGGCAAGGCCGGTCTCGCCGACCGCCTCGAGCGCCTCGCCCGCGGCCAGCTCCAGGACCGCACCCTGCGCAAGCACATCGCGTACGTCGAGGAGCTCGACCGCGAGCTGAAGCAGGTCGAGAAGGCCGAGCCGGCGTGGAAGTCCACCGCCGTCGCCGGCAAGATCCTCGAGGACCTCACGCTGCGCCGGTCGCTGGCGCAGAACGAGGCGGGCAAGCTGGCCCGCGAGCGCATCGAGCGCATCTCGAAGGAGATCGGCGCCCTCATCCGTCAGGCCGAGAAGATCTCGATCCAGATCGACTACGGCCGCAAGGGCGAGCTCGAGGAGGCGGTCAAGCGCGAGCAGGACGAGGCGAAGAAGAACACCGTGCGCGTCATCCAGGACACGCAGGTCGACGACGAGCACCTCTTCTACCCGTTCACCGGCGAGTACTGGAAGGACGAGCTGGGGTACTACCGGTTCCGCATCCTCAACCGCTGCGGGACGCGCTAGCGCGCGGCCGGTCGATCGTCTTCAAACGACGCGGCAGGGAAGGAACGAGCAATGTCGTTCGTGAACACGATTGTAGGACGCGCGGCCCTCGCGGCCGCGCTCCTCGCCGGCGCCGCGGCGCCGGCCTGGGCGCAGAAGAACAAGCACGGTGAGGCCGAGGTGTCCGCCGTGCAGACCGCGCGCACGAAGCCGCAGACCCCGGGCAAGGCCAAGGCCCAGGTCGAGCAGCCGCGCATCGACACGAACGAGTACGTGCGCGGCGTGCAGACGAAGATGGCCAAGATCAACGACGTGTTGATCGGCAAGCTGCAGCGGCTGATCCGGATCACCGAGGACGACGCGAGGGGTACCGACGGCGACCTCGAGAAGCCGGGCCTGCTGTTTCGCGTGGCCGAGCTCTACGCCGAGAAGCAGCGCTACTACGCGTACATGGCCGGCACGATGGACGAGAAGATCGCCGCCGCCCGCACGCCGAGCCAGAAGGACTCGTTCCGCGGCCAGAAGGCGGCCTGGGAGCAGCAGGAGAGGCAGTGGCTGCTCGAGGCCGTCAAGACCTACCTCGAGGTCGCGAACAACCCCAAGTTCAAGAAGTACAAGAAGATGGACGAGGTCCTCTTCTACCTCGCCTACATGCTCCAGCAGGTCAAGCGCGAGGAGCAGGCGCGCGTCTTCTTCCAGCGCCTGATCAAGGATCACCCCCAGTCGAAGTTCATCCCCGACGCCTACATGTCCTTCGGCGTCTACTACTTCCAGCAGGGCGACATGGACGCGGCTCGCAAGATCTTCGACCGCGTCACCCAGTTCCCCGACAGCCGCGTCTACGGCTACGCGATGTACCTCAAGGCGTGGTGCTGGTACAACATGGCCCAGTACAAGCGCTCGCTCGAGACGTTCGAGCAGGTCATCGAGCTCGCGGCGCGCGGCAAGAAGGACAAGCTCGGCGGCACGCTCGAGCGTGACGCCAAGATCAACATGGTCCTGCCGTACTCGCGCATCGAGCCGCTCGAGCTCGGCGCCGAGCGCGCGTGGAACTACTTCAAGCGCTACGGCGGCACCATGGCGCCGCGCATGCACGAGCGCCTCGCCGAGGTGTACTGGGAGCAGGGCAAGTACAAGCTCTCCAACCAGACCTACCACCAGCTGATGCGCAACTTCCCCACGTCGCAGTCGCTGTGCAAGTGGCAGTACAACATCGTGCGCAACACCATCTCCGCCGGCGGCAAGCGCGACCAGGTGCAGGAGCTGCAGCGCCTCGCGGCGCTCTACGAGCACGCGAAGGACAAGAAGATCCTCAAGCCCGACAAGATGGAGGAGTGCGAGCAGGACACGCAGCAGACGCTGTACGAGCTCGCCACCGTCTGGCACAAGGAAGCGCAGAAGACGCAGAACCACGAGACCTACGCCCTGGCCCAGTACCTCTACAAGGAGTACATCCACCGCTTCCCGAAGGCGAAGGAGGTCGCGATGATGACCTACTACCTCGGGGACCTGCTCTTCATCCTCGCCCAGAACTCGGGTGACGCGAAGCAGTGGCAGGAGGCGGCCGAGACCTTCACCAAGGCGGTCCAGTTCGACCTGCAGGGCAAGATCAAGGTCAAGACCCGCGACGGCATGAAGATGATGCGCAACGAGGCGGCCTTCGCCGCGGTCTTCTGCTGGATGCGGGCGCTCAAGGTGTCCGAGGAGGTCGACGCGGGCGAGGAGAAGAAGGCCACCGCGAAGAAGGAGCCCCATAAGAAGGCGGCGAAGAAGGGCAAGGCGGTCGAGGAGGAGGAGTCGCTCAAGCCGATCCCGATCCCGCCGAAGCAGCAGAAGATCCTCGCGGCCTTCGACACCTACCTCCAGTACGTGCCGCAGGCGCCCGAGCGCATCCGCATCCACTACCAGAAGTGCCGCATCTACTACGAGGCCAACCAGTTCGACAAGTCGGCCCCCTGCTTCGCGCAGCTGGTCACCGAGCAGAAGACCGACCCGCTCGCCGTGGTCGCGGCCAACCTGCTGCTCAACTCGCTCGAGCACCAGAAGAAGTTCAGCGAGATCGCCGACTGGGTGCACAAGTTCCTGGTGATGCCGGAGCTGACCAAGGACGCCGAGTTCAAGGCGGTCCTCGAGAAGATCAAGCTCGGCATCGAGTGGAAGAAGGTCGAGGAGCTCGAGGCGCGCAAGCAGTACAAGGAGGCCGCCCTCGGCTACATCGAGCTCGCCAACGCCCACCCGGACGACGAGCGCTACCCGAAGGTCCTCTACAACGCCGCCATCAACTTCGAGCGCGTCAAGCTCGTCGGCAACGCGATGCGCGCGCGCAAGGCGCTCATCGAGTGGTCGGACGAGCGCGTGCGCACGAAGAAGGCCGCGAAGCCCGACCCGCTCGCGCAGAAGGCGCTCTTCCAGCTCGGCCAGAGCTACATGGAGCTGACCTACTTCCAGGACGCCGCCGAGTACTTCGAGCGGTTCGCCGCGAAGTTCGGCGCCGAGAAGGAGGCGCCCCAGGCCCTGTCCACCGCGGTGTTCTTCCGCCGCGGCCTCGGCCAGGACACGCGGGCCATCGAGGACTCGCACAACTTCGTCAAGTACTACGGCCAGGGCGGCAAGCACGCCAAGAAGGAGGACGCGGCCGCGGTCGAGTTCTCCATCGGCAACATCTACGAGAGCCAGAAGAACTGGGACCGCCTCGTCGCGCACTACCAGGCCTACCTCAAGAAGTGGGGCGGCCAGGGCGGCACCGACCGCGAGATCCTCGCGCACGTCAAGATCGGCGAGGTCCAGTGGCGCAACAGCTGCCCCGTCGCCGGCGTCAACGGCGCCTGCATCGAGGTCAAGCGCGTGCTCGCCGGCGGCAAGGCGTCGCTGCAGAAGCACAAGAAGGGCAAGAAGGCGAAGAAGGGCGCGGCGCTGCGCACGCAGTGCGGCCCGGACACGAAGTCGAAGATCACCGTCCACCCGCGCAAGCCGGCCATGGCGAAGGCGGCGCAGGAGCACTTCGCGACCGCCCTGCGGCTCTTCGCCGGCGGCAAGGCCCGTGTCCCGGGCAAGGACCCGACCGACAAGGCGATCCGCGAGGCGGAGATGACCTACGCCGTCGCGCAGGCGAAGTTCATGCAGACCGAGGCCAGCTACGAGAAGTTCCTGCTCATCCAGGTGCCGACGGGCCTCGAGTTCAGCGCCGACGAGAAGAAGAAGAAGAAGAACGACGAGTCGATCAAGAAGTTCAAGAAGTGGATCGAGGACAAGTCGAAGTTCCTCGAGGCGACGAGCGCGCAGCTCCAGAGCGTCATCACGCTGAAGCAGGCGCACTGGGCCATCGCCGCCCTCGCCCGCATCGGCCAGCTCTACCAGAACTTCGCCGACCAGCTCTACACGGTCGAGATCCCGAAGGCGCCGAAGGTCCCGGGCCTCACCGGTGAGTCCTACGACGACTTCGTCCAGCAGTTCGTCGACACGTACTGCGACCAGATGAGCGACCAGGCCGAGCCGCTCGACCGCAAGGCGACCGAGGGCTTCACCAAGTGCCTCGCGAAGTCCACGGAGCTGTTCTGGTACAACGAGTGGTCGGCCATGTGCGAGCAGGAGCTCTACCAGCTCAAGCCGCGTGATTACCCGATGGCCGTCGAGATCCGGGCCCAGCCGGGCAAGGTCGAGCCCAAGCTCGACGAGCCCCGGGCGGTCCTGGAAGTGAAGGAGTAGGAGGCGACAATGCGGAACCTCATCGCCATTGCCGTCGCCGCGGCGCTCGCCGGGTGCGGCAGCCCCCAGCAGCCGGCCCCGCAGGGGCCGCTGCCCTCCGCCACCGAACCGCCGGCGCGGGAAGCGCCGAAGCGTCAGATCTCCAAGGCCGACCGCGAGAGCTTCGCCTCGGCCGCGAAGAAGTACGCGAAGTACGCCGCCGAGGCCAAGAAGGACGGCGGCTGGACCAAGGGCCACTGCAAGGGCGCCGCCGAGGCCTTCAAGGACGTCGGCAGCGACCACCCGAAGATCGCGCCCGACTGCTACGCGAACGCCGGCGCCGCCTACGAGCACTGCGGCATGATCGCCGAGGCGACCGACGCCTACGACGAGGCCAACCGCAAGGCGCGCGCGGTCATCCAGCGCGACTACGCCCCGGCCCTGGTCGGGCTCGGCCGCATCGCCTACCAGAAGGGCGAGCTCGAGAAGGCCGAGGACCTCTTCCGCAAGGCCATCGCGGCCGACCCGAAGAACGCCGAGGCGCGCAACGCCTTCGCCGTCGTGCTCTACGAGAAGGGCCGCAAGGGGGCCGGCAGCACGGCCTTCAACGAGGGCATCGTCCACCTGCGCAACGCCCTCGCCATCGACTCGGCGAACATGACCGCCTACACGACGCTCGCGCTCATCTACTACGAGATCGCGCGCGACGACCGCTCCAAGCTCGACCTCGCGGCCCTCGTCTGCAAGCAGGCGAAGGACGTGTCGAAGACCCATGCGCCCATCTACAACATCTCGGGCCTCATCTGGCTGAAGAAGAAGAACGTGACCCGCGCGCTCGAGGACTTCCGCAAGGCGGTCGAGCTCGATGACGCGCTGCTCGAGGCGCACATGAACATCGGCGCCATCACGCTCTCGTACCGCGACTACCCCTCCGCCATGCGGGCCTTCCAGAAGGTGCTCGCGCGGCGCCAGAACGACGTCGAGGCCATGGTCGGCCTCGCGGTCGCGCTCCGCGGCGAGAAGAAGATGGACGAGGCCGAGGCGCTGTACAAGAAGATCGCCGCGGTCGACCCGAAGAACCCGGCCGTGCCCTTCAACCTCGGCCTCCTCTACCAGGACTACAAGGACAGCCAGGAGCCGACCCTGCTCAAGGCGAAGGCGTTCTTCAGCGACTTCCTCGCCCGCGGCGGCGCCGCCGACAAGGTCACCGAGGCCAAGCGGCGCATCAAGAACATCGACGACATCATCGCCGCGAACAAGGAAGCCGCCGCCCTCCAGCGCGATGCCGAGCGCCTGCAGAAGCAGCAGGAGGAGCAGGACCGCAAGGCCAAGGAGGACGAGGAGCGGCAGAAGAAGCAGGACGCCGCCAAGCCCGCCGCGGCCAAGGACGCGAAGGCGCCGGCCGCGAAGGACGCCAAGCCGGCGAAGTAGCCGGGACCCCGGTCCCGTTGACACTTTTTTTTCGGGCGGAGTAAATTAGTTGGGAACCCGGTCGCGGCCTGAGTGTCAACTACGGCGTGTCTACCGTAGTACGCCAGGCGCCGCGGTGAGTTAGGAGGGTGCTTCGATGGCCAGGTTGATCGCATGCCTCGCAGCGCTGGTGATCTTCGCGGACGTCGCCACGGTGTACGCCCAGGCCAAGGGCGGCGGTGACATGATCTACAAGAAGCAGACCAAGTACGACTTCGACGACGACCTCGTCGAAGGCGACCTGGTCCGGCCCGACGACATGTTCGTCGAGTCGCGCGACAAGGCGCGCTACGGCAGCCTCATCACCATCCGCAAGGACTTCATCCCCGAGATGCTGAAGTCCGCGGAAGACATCTAGCCCGCCGCCCCTCCGGCTTGACGGCCGGTTTCGGGCGGCGAGCGCACCGCGGCTTTACCCCCCGCGGCGACAGGGAGACGGGCGCAGTCCGGCCCGGAACGAAGGAGCCGTCATGGACACCGGAGTCAAGGTTCCCCTCACCTTCCAGATCTACAAGGGCAACCAGCTCGTCCGCAGCGAGACGCTGACCCAGGACATCATCAAGGTCGGCAAGCTCGCGTCGTCGCACCTGCGCATCGACGACGAGAGCGTCTCGCGGATGCACGCGGTCATCGAGATCACGGGGCCGAACGAGATCCACATCATCGATCTCGGCTCCAGCCGCGGCACCATCGTGAACGGCCAGAAGGTGAACAAGTGCCGGCTCCAGAGCGGCGACGAGGTCACCATCGGCGACACGCGGATCAAGGTGACCGTCGGCGCGACCGCGCCCGCCGCCGTGGCCGCGGGGGTCACGGCCCCGGTCGCTGCCCCGCCCATGATGGGGACGCCGGGCATGGGGATGCCGGCCGCGCCGCCGCCGCCGCCCGCGCCCATGCCGCCGGCCGTCCCGGTGCCGCCGCCCTACGCGCCGCCGCCCTTCGCCGCGGCGCCGCCGCCCTTCGCCGCCGCCGCCGTGCCGCCGCCCTTCGGCGCGCCCGCCGTGCCGCCGCCCTTCGGCGCGCCCGCGGCCGCGCCCCGCATGGCGGCGCCCATGGGCCCGCCGCCGGACCAGGAGGAGATCGAGGTCCGCGATGGCTCCCGCGCCATCGAGGTCACGGCGATGTTCGACAACAACGTCCACGCCGTGGGCGCGTTCGCGAACCCGAAGGCCGGCATCATCACGCCGATGACCTGGGGGCTGCTCGCCGGCGCCGGCGCCGCCTTCGCGGGCGCGTTCGGCCTGCTCATGTTCTACCTCATCAAGATCGGCCACCTGAAGGAGGCCGGTGAGGAGTGGGCGACGGCGAACGGCAAGAACCTCGCCGACTTCGAGGCCCTGCGCGACTTCAGCAGCAAGGGCGCCGACCCGATCTGGATCGGCCTGTGGATCGCCTTCGCGATCCTCATCTTCTGGGGCCTGCTGCGTCTGGCGCAGGAGCGGCGCGCCGGCCACTTCACCATCGGCACCGCCAATGACGTGGGTTACACGGTCCCGGGCGAGCTCGTCCCGGCCCCGGTCTTCCCCCTGGTCCACTCGACCGGTAGCGACTACGAGCTGCTCTTCACGCACCAGATGACCGGCGACATCACCGTCGACGGCCGCACGGTCCCGCTGCAGCAGATCCAGGCGCAGGCGCACCAGTCGCCGACCGTCCCGGGCGCGTATGCGTGGTCCATCCCGCAGGGCGCGCGCTGCAAGATCGAGCTCGGGCAGCACTCGTTCCTCATCAACTCGGTCCCGCCGCCGCGCTCGCACGCGCGGCCGTGGTGGCAGACCATCGCCGTCGCGTACTCGATGTCGCTCGGCATCGCCGGCCTCCTCGGCGCGCTCGGCGCCAAGATCGGCCTCGAGGGCGCGGCCGTCGCCGGCCTCGCGTGCCTCGGCGTCGCCACGGTGCCGCTGTGGCGCAAGGTCCTCAAGCTCGCGACGGACGAGGCGTGGCACGTGGGCGGCACCGCCGCGGTCGTCGGCCTCGTCCTCCTCATGCTGTCCTCGATCCCGCCGGACGCGAAGGCGCTCTCGCTCGACCTCTTCAACTCCGAGAACAAGTACATCAAGTCGCTCATCAAGCCGCCGGAAGAGAAGGACGAGCAGATCCCGGAGTGGATGAAGAAGAAGGGCCAGGACGACGGCGGCGGCAAGGGCAAGCGCCACAAGGGCGACGAAGGCAAGATGGGCTCCAAGAAGTCGAAGCAGAAGGAGGGCCTGTACGGCCTCAAGGGGCCCAAGGACAACCCCGACCCGCACATGGCGAAGATGCTGGCCGAGGACGCGGCGAAGAAGGCCGGCGTGCTCGGTATCTTCAAGGCGGCCCAGGGCAGCCACATCGCCTCGATCTTCGGCCGTGACTCGGCCCTCGGCAACGACGCGGTCAACGCCCTCGGCGGCCTCATCGGCAACCAGATCGGCGAGGCGTACGGCGTCGGCGGCCTCGGGCTCGTCGGCACCGGCCGCGGCGGCGGTGGCACGGGCGAGGGCACCATCGGCCTCGGCAACCTCGGCACCATCGGCAAGGGCGGCGGCGGCGGCTACGGCTCCGGCTACGGCCGCGGCATGGGCGGCATCGGCACGCGCCGCGCCGGCACCCCCGACGTCATCCCCGGCCAGGCGCAGGTCCGCGGCTCGCTCGACAAGGAGATCATCCGCCGCGTCATCCGCTCCCACATCAAGGAGGTCAAGTTCTGCTACGAGCAAGAGCTGCTCCGCAAGCCTGACCTCTACGGCCGCGTGACGATCCAGTTCACGATCACCCCGATGGGCTCGGTCTCGTCCTCGGCGGTGCAGTCGTCGACGATGGGCAACGCCAAGGTCGAGCAGTGCATCGCCCGCGCGGTGCAGCGCTGGGAGTTCCCGAAGCCCCAGGGCGGCGGCATCGTCATCGTCTCGTACCCGTTCGTGCTGAAGGCCTCCGGCGCCCAGTAGTGATGGTTCGGCCGGGCCCTCATTCGCCTGCGCTTCGCTTTCCTCGACTCGCCTAATCCCTTGGAGTACTATCGGCCGGTTGTACCGATGGAGGGAACCATGCGGCACACGTGGCTCGTCGGCTTGCTCCTTGCTCTCTCGCTGCCGGCGTGTGATCTGACCTGCGACCCCGGGCGGATGAAGTCGATCGAGTACATGAACAAGGGCGTCGAGCTCTTCCGCGCGAAGGCGTTCGACACCGCCATCCGCGAGTTCAAGGCCGCGACCACCGCCGACCCGTCGAACGACAAGGCCCACTACAACCTGGGGAAGACCTACCAGGAGATGAAGAAGTGGGACGAGGCCGCGATGTCGTTCCGCGAGGCCTGCCGCATCAAGCCGAAGATCCTCGCGTACCGCTACGATCTCGGCAACGCGCTGCAGGAGAACGGCAAGCTCGACGAGGCCGCGAAGGAGTACCAGGCGGCGATCGGGATCGACCCGCGCGCCTACAAGGCCCACTTCCGCCTCGGCACGGTGTACGAGTCGCAGCAGAAGCCGAAGGAGGCGGACAAGCACTACCGCGAGGCCATCGGCATCAACCCGCGCTTCGTGCTCGCGTACCTGAAGCTCGGCTACCTGTACCTCGAGTGGGACTACGACCAGGAGGCGCTCAAGGTGTTCCTCAACGCCAAGAGCGCCAACGAGGGCGACGGCCAGGTCCGTAACGCGCTCGGCCAGACGTACATGAAGATGAAGCAGACGGACAAGGCCATCGACGAGTTCGAGGCGGCGGTCAAGGCGGACCCCGACCTCTATGACGCGATCTACAACCTCGGCATGGCCTGCTCGCAGGTCGGCCGCAAGGACGACGCGAAGAAGTGGCTGACCCGCGCGACCCAGGGCGGGAGCAAGCTCGGCGGCGATCAGCAGAAGGCCGCGACCGACATGCTCATGCACCTGGCCCGCCCCGGCCAGTAGCCCCGCCCGCCCGTCCGCGTTCTCCCCACGCTGCAAAGATGAAGCCGCGCCGCACCAGCCCGCATCCTAGCGGGAAGGCGGTGCCAACGTGCAGAGCTCCAATATCCTTGCTCTCCTGTCCTGTCCCTCCTGCGGCGCGGCGATGCGGCTGAACCCGCCCTCGACCCCCGGGCGCTCGTGGCTGGCGGTGGTGCCGTGCAAGAGCTGCCGCAGCTACGGGGCGTACATGGTCACGGACGGGGGCGCCGCCCGCTCCTGGGTCCTGCGCCGCTCGATCCTCGACCCGCCGGTCATGCGCTAGCGCCCACCACACCCTCCAGGCAGACAAACGAAAGCCGGCGCACCCTGGGGCGCGCCGGCTGGGGGGATGTGCGGCGGGGGCTAGAAGTACCAGGCCAGGCCGACCTTGGGCCACGGCACCGTCAGGACGCCGAGGTCCTCCCGGTAGTTCCCGTTGACGTAGAACGTGAAGCCGAGCTGGGCCGAGAAGCCGCGGCTCGTGAGCACCATGACGCCGACCTCGAAGCTCGGGACCACGTTGGTGCCCTTGAAGATGAAGTCGTCGCCAGTCTTCGAGGACGTGGCGTTGCAGCTGTAGCCGCTGGTGTAGTCGCCGTACGACGGGGCCATGCAGCTCGAGTAGCTGTGGCCGTCCCAGCCGGGGTTGAGCAGGAAGCTGACGCCGCCGGCGACATAGGGGGTCCACTTGCCGTCGAGCGGCATGAGGCGCGCCTGCAGCGTGAGGACCTGCGGCCCGACGAAGCCGAAGGTGGCGCTGACGCCGAAGGTGCTCGTCAGGTTCCAGTGGCCGGCGAGGCCGATGGTGTAGGCCGGGCCCATGATCTCGAGCCCGAGGCCGAGCTTGTACTGCTTGCGGAAGTTCTGGTCGAGGTACGCGCGCGGCAGCCGCAGCGGCAGGGGCGCCGGCACCGGCGCCGGGGCGGGCGCGACGGTCGCCGGGCACGGCGGCTGCTCGCACTGCACGACGATGACCGTGGGCGGCTGGAGGCGCGGCGCGGGGGCGCGCGGCAGCACGCGCGGGGCGGGCGGGGCGGGCGGCGCGGCCTCGTCCACCTCCTCGGCGTCGAAGACCTGCACCGGGGGCACCTGCGCGGCGGCATGGCCGAGCCCGAGGGTGAGAAGCGCGAAGGCGACGGCGGCGGCGAGGGTCTTGGTCATCGGCGGCTCCTGTTGATTCGTTGTGGGCGGATAGAGCAAGCGCCGCGCCAGATCGCGCCCGGGCGGCGCGCTTCGGGTAAGCTGGCGATACCGCGTGGACGGTCGCGCAAGTGTCGAGAATTCAACGCGTCCAAACCCTGACAGGGATGTCCGGGTTTTCGCGGTTTCTAACGATCGCGCGGGGCGGGTTGACCACCCCCGGGGTCGCACCTACCGGGGCGCGGCGCGGCGCCGGGGCGCGCGGGCGCATCCCAGGAAGAGTGACCATGTCCGCGGCATCACACGAGTTCCTCGAGCACGTGGGCGAGCTCGAGCTGCGCATCGAGGCGCCCAGTCGGGAGGAGCTGTTCGCCGAGGCGGCGCGGGCGCTCGGGAGCGAGATCCTGCGCGGGGCCCCGGGGTCGCCGGACGAGGCGGCCATGCTCGTCACGCTCCAGGCCGCGGATCCGGCCGCGCTGCTCGTCGAGTTCCTGAACGAGATCGTGTACCGCGCCGACGCCGAGGGGCGCGTGCTCACGCGCTTCGAGTTCGACCGGCTCACCGCTACGGAGGTGCGCGCCCGCGGCCGCGGCGTGCGGCTCCGCGCCGCCTCACCCGTCAAGGCGGCGACCTACCACGGCGCGATGGTGGCGCCGGCGGCGGGTGGGGGCTTCGTCGCGCGCGTCATCCTCGACATCTGAGGTCGACATGCCGAACCACAAACTGCAGCAGCAGGGGCCGTTCACCTACGAGATCGTGCGCGAGGGGCACGACCGGGCCGTGCCGGCGCGGGTCTACGCCGACGCCACGCTCGTCGAGGCGATCCGGCGCGACCGGTCGCTGGACCAGCTCCTCAACGTCGCGACGCTGCCCGGCGTGCGCCACTGCGTCTACGCGATGCCGGACGTGCACGAGGGCTACGGCTTCCCGGTCGGCGGGGTCGCGGCCACGCGGGCGCGCGGCGGCGTCATCTCGCCGGGCGGCGTGGGCTACGACATCAACTGCGGCGTGCGGCTGCTGGCGGCCGACGTGCAGCAGGGCGAGGTGCGGGACCGCCTCGAGGCGCTCACGCACGACCTCGCGCGCAGCGTCCCCTCGGGGACCGGGCGCGGCGGGCACCTGTCGCTCGACGACGAGGCGCTCGACGGGGTGCTCACGGACGGCTGCCACGCCCTCGTCGAGCGGGGGCTGGCCGCGGCGGCGGACCTGCAGGCCATCGAGGCCACCGGGCGGCTCGACGGCGCCGACGCTGCGGCGGTCTCGCCGCGCGCGAAGGATCGCGGTCGCACGCAGCTCGGCACGCTCGGCTCGGGCAACCACTTCGTCGAGATCGGCGTGGTGGACGAGGTCTTCGACGACGAGGCGGCCCGGACCTACGGGCTCGCGCCGGGGCAGCTCACGCTGCTCATCCACACGGGCTCGCGCGGCCTCGGCCACCAGGTGTGCACCGACTACGTCCGGACGATGGACGCCGTGATGGCGCGCTACGAGATCCGGCTGCCCGACCGCGAGCTCGCGTGCGCGCCGCTCGAGTCGCCGGAGGGGCAGCGGTACTTCCGCGCGATGTGCGCCGCCGGGAACTTCGCCTGGGCGAACCGGCAGCTCATCGCCGAGCACGGGCGCCGCGTCTTCACGCGCGCGCTCGGCGTGGCCGGGCGGTTGCGGCTCGTCTACGACGTCGCGCACAACCTCGCGAAGCTCGAGGACCACGGCGGCGAGCGCCTGTGCGTGCACCGCAAGGGGGCGACGCGCGCGTTCGGGCCGTCGAGCCCCGAGACGCCGCCGCAGTACCGCGCCGTGGGCCAGCCGGTGATCATCCCGGGCAGCATGGGCACGGCCTCGTACGTGCTGCGCGGCACCGACGAGGCGATGCGGCTCAGCTTCGGCAGCACCTGCCACGGCGCCGGGCGGGCGATGAGCCGCGGCGCCGCCCGCCGCGCGACGGACGGCAAGGACGTGCGCTCCGACCTGAGCGCGCGCGGCATCGTCGTGCGCTGCGCCTCCATGGCCGAGCTCGCCGAGGAGGCGCCCGTCGCCTACAAGGACGTCGACCGCGTCGTCAACGTCGTCGACGCCCTCAACATCGCGAAGAAGGTGGCGCGCCTCCGCCCCCTAGGCGTCGTCAAAGGTTAGGGGACACGCAGCCCCCAGTTAAGTGCCCGCAATCATTGGCCCGGTGGTCCCTAGTGCGTTTTTTGCTTCGCCGCGCCCGCAACCCGGTTCCACGCGGGACGATACATCGTGCATGCCACGCCGCCCGCGCGAGTCCCAGGTCGTCCCGCATTTCCCCCACCATGTGACCTTGCGCGGCAATAATCGGCGCCGGCTCTTCTCGTATCCAGGCGACTACGCGCGCTTCATCTCGTTCGTCGTCGCAGCGCTCGAGCGTTGCGACTGCCGGCTGCACGCGCTGACGCTCATGGCCAACCATGTCCACCTGATCGTGACGCCCGCCAGCGCCGGCGCGCTCGCCGCGTTCGTGCAGCGATTTGCGCAAGCGTATGCGCAATGGCGCAATCGGCGGCGCGACTCCTCGGGCAAGCTCTTCGAGGAGCGGTACTGGTGCCGGCCACTCCTCACGGCGGAGCAGGTGGCGTCGGCGACGGCCTACGTGGACCTCAACGGGTGGCGCGCCGGAATCGAGCACAACCCGTTCGCGTATCGCTGGTCGACCGGCGCGATCCACGCCGGGGAGCCGGGGCGGTCGGGCGTGCCGCCCGCCGCCTGGACACCGAGCGCGTGGTACGTGGAACTGGGCGCCTCGCCGGAAGAGCGCGCCGCAGTGTACGTCGACTTCATCCGTGCCTACATCGCGCTGCCGCGCGATGAGGCCGGCGGCGGCCCTGAGTTCGAGGCGTCGGTGCGGCCCTATCGGCGGCGCGTGGAGCGGCCCGATGGGACGTGCGCACTCGAGCAGGCCGCGGTCTATGCCGCGCCGCGTCAGAGCAAAATACGCACATAGCCCCAAAACGCCAGCTATTCCGAGCGCCTATGGGGGGGCTGCGTGTCCCTCAACAGGCGGCGGGACGCCTGGCGGGAGACTTCGACGCGGATGTTGTCGCCGAGGAGGGCGAGGAGGCGGCCGCCTTCGAGGCGTTGGAGGCGGAGCAGGCGGTCGAGGTTGATGATGGCGCGGCGGTGGGCGCGGAAGAAGTGGTCGGGGTCGAGGCGCTCCTCGAGCTGGGCGAGGGTGAGGTCGGTGGTGTAGGTCGCGGCGCCGGCGTGGACGGCGACGAGCTCGTCGTCGGCCTCGAAGTGCGTCACCTCCGCGACGGGCACGAGGACGATGTCGTGCAGGTGCTCGACCGGCAGGCGCTCGAGGTAGCGCGGGCGGGCGAGGGCGGCGACGAGGCGCTCGTAGCCGGTCTGGAACGCGTCGGCGGCGGTGCGCTCGCGGGCGCGCGCGACGGCCCGGGCCACCTCGGCCACGCCGAAGGGCTTCAACAGGTAGTCGAGCGCGCCCACCGCGAAGGCGTCGAGGGCGTAGCGGTCGTAGGCGGTGACGAAGACGACGTAGCGCGGCGGGCGGGGAAGCTGGGCGAGGACGCCGAAGCTGGGCGAGGACGCCGAAGCCGTCGAGGTCGGGCATCTGCACGTCGAGGAAGACGAGGTCGGGCGCGTGGCGCGTGATGGCGGTGACGGCGGCGACGCCGCTCGCGGCCTCGGCGACGAGCGCCGTGCCGCCCGCCTCCGCGAGCAGGCGCGCCAGGCGGCGGCGGGCGCGGTCCTCGTCGTCGACCACCACGACGCGCAGCGGCTCGGTCCCGTTTCCGCCGCGCAGCGGCTCGGGCGCGGCGACGCGCAGCGGCTCGGTCATGAGGCGCTCCGTGGCAACGTGAGCGCCGCGACGGTCTCATCGCCCGACGGCGCCGTCGCGACCGCGAGCACGGCGCGGCCAGCGTAGGTGAGGGCGAGGCGGCGGCGGGTGAGGTCGAGGCCGGCGGCGCCGGGGCGCGGGGGGCCGCACGGGCCTGGGCTGGTCACGCGGACCGTGACCGACGTCGCGTCCGCGGTGGTCGCGATGCGGACCGTGCCGCCGGCCGGGCGCCGCTCGACGCCGTGGCGGACCGCGTTCTCGCACAGGACCTGCACCGCCAGGGAGGGCACCTTGACCGCGTCGGCCGCGGGATCACGGGCGATCGCGACGGCGAGGCGCGCGCCGAAGCGTACGCGGCAGAGCTCGAGGTAGTCGGCGCAGAGGTCGAGCTCGCGGCCGAGCGGGACCAGGCCGCGCTCGCCCTGCTCGAGGGCGGCGCGCAGCAGCGTCGAGAGGCGCAGCACGCAGCGCTCGGCCTCGGCGGGGTCCTCGCGGCAGAGCTCGGTGATGAGGTTGAGGCCGTTGAACAGGAAGTGGGGATCGAGGCGGGCCCGCAGCGCGAGCAGGCGCGCGTCGTCGAGGGCGGCGCGCAGCGCCACCTCGCGCACGTCGTGGACCTCGAGGCGCCGCTCGAGCTCGAGGTGGCGCGCGAGACCCCAGCCCGCGGCGGCGAAGAGCGGGATCGAGACGACGACCGACGACCAGCCGGCGAGCAGCGGCAGCGCGTAGGGCACCATCGGCCGGCGCGGCGAGGCTCTCGTCGCGCAGCGTCTCGAGGCCGATGAAGACGCCCTGGCAGCCGGAGCGGGCCATCGCGGCCACGAGGCGCGGGTGGCGCGCGGCGTCGATGGTGAGCGCCGCGGTCCAGAGGAGACGCCGGTGGGCGAGGGCGGCGCAGAGCGCGAGGCCGTAGGCGGGGTCGGCCATGAGGTTGTTGTCGGTGAAGACGACGAAGCGCTCGCCGGTCGCGTCGATCTCGGCGAGGACGTCGGCCACCGGGCGCTTCTGGTAGGGCGCGTCGACGCCGCGGGTAGCGAGGGCGCAGTAGCCGCAGCGCTGGGGGCAGCCGCGGGTCGCGATGACGGCGGCCTGGGTGAGGAAGGCGCCGCGCGGCAGCACGTCGCGGCGGGGCCGCGGGCTCGCCGCGTAGTGCGGCGCGCGGTAGCTGCCGTGGACGACGGTCCCCGGCGCGAGGGTACCGTCGCGCAGCTCCTGCAGCACCGCGGGCCAGACGGCGACGCCCTCGCCGGCGACGACCACGTCGGCGTGCGGCCGCGCCTCGTCCGGGAGCGCCGTCACGTGCAGCCCGCCGAGGACGACGCGGGCGCCGGCGGCGCGGTAGGCGTCGGCGAGCGCGTAGGCGCGGGCGGCGAACGCGGTGTTGACCGTGATGCCGACCACGGTCGGGACGGGGCGCCGCGGCGCGGGGCCGGCCGTGAGGTTCTCGTCGTGCAGGCGGACGCGCCAGCCGGCCGGCGTCGCGGCGGCGAGCAGCGGCAACGCGAGCGAGGGCGCGAGCGCGTGGCGCATGATGCTCGAGCAGGGGTTGCGCCGGTAGCGGGGGCTGAGCAGGAGGACGAGCGGCTCGTGCTGGGGCATGGCGGCTCCTGGCGGCGTCGGGGCCGCCCAGGAGCAGTCATGCCACCGCGCGGCCGGCCGCGCGGGCCCGATCCCGGTGAACGGTCGCGCGCCGGGGGCGAGCGGTCGCGGACCGGGGACGGACGGCGCCGGCGCACGCGCCTGAGGCGAGCCAGGGGCGAGCCTCGTTGTTGCCTGTCGCGGCCCGCGGCCTTGTGTTAGCTTCCCGCCGCTGGGTTTCCCAAGGAACCCGGAGGAGCCCTCGATGCGCAGCGTCCTCGTCGGATCTCTGCTCGTGACCCTGGCCGTCGCCGCGGGCTGCGGCGGCTGTCCCACGCCTGCCGCCGCGACGCCGGCCGCCCTGGCCGCGCCGCCCGCGCCGGCTCCCGCCGCGCCCGCCGCGCCGCGTCTGGCGCCGCAGGAGCCCCTCACCGAGCACGTCCCGCAGCACGCGGCCGCGGTCCTCATCGTGCGGCGCGGCGCGCTCGCCCTGCCGCTCGCGCTGCTGGCCTCGGACGCGGCGATGCGGCGCGAGCTGGGCGGGTACCTCACGCGCGAGCTCGGGGTCGACCTCACGCAGGTCGAGGGCGCGGTGGCGTACTCGACGAACCTGGCGGCACGGGGCGGGGCCGTGTTCCTCCGCATGCGCGAGGCCGGCCCGCTGCGCGGGCGGGCGACGGGCAGCTACCAGGGCGTCCCGCTCATCGAGGTCGCGCCCATGGTGGTCGCGGCGGCCGTCCCGGGCGGCGTCGTGGTCGGCACGCCGACCGAGGTGGCGACCGCCATCGACCTGGCGCACAAGCGC
>DASXVK010000481.1:0-5193 GCA_036504295.1 Polyangia bacterium | reverse complement strand
CGCTTCCCGCGCGATGTCGGAATCTGGGGCGGCGATCGGGGCCGACGGCGCGGCGGCGACCGGGGCCGACGGCGCGGCCGGGGCGGGCGCGGGCTCGGGCGCGGGCGCCGGCTTCGGCGCTTCGGCGAGCTTCACGGGCGGGGGCGTGACGGGCTCGGGCTCGGGCGCGGGCTCGGGCGCGGGCGCCGGGGCGGGCTTGCCGCCGACCGCGCCGTGCTCCTTCTCGAACGCCTGCACCTCGAGCGACTCGGGCGCGACCGCCGCGACGCGGCGGAAGAAGGCGCGGGCCTTGTTCTCGTCGTGCAGCTCGCGCCACGCGATCAGGCCGCCAGCCGTCGCGATCACGGCGCCGTCCTCGGGCGGCAGGTTGGGCACCGCGAGCGCCATCGAGCACAGCTCGACCGCCTCGTCCCACTCCTCGCGGACGGCGAGGATCTGACGCACGATGTTGAACGCGGCGAGGTGGCCGGGGAAGTCCTCGACGCCCTCGCTGTAGTAGCTCTCGAGCGCCTTGCGGTAGAAGCCCGCCATGCGCTCCTCGTCGTTCCAGCGCAGCGCCCACAGCGAGGCGAAGGTGCGGTAGAGGGCGGCCCGCTCGTGCTCGTCGGCCACGGCGAAGGCGCGCTTCTCGTGCAGGTCCGCGATCTCGTCCATGCGCTGCTTCAGGGCGAGGTGCTGCTCGAGGAGGAAGTTGGCCTCCACGTTCTGCGGGTCGTTCGCGAGCACCCGCTTGAGCGTCTCCTCATAGGCCGGATCGTCGGGCACCTCGAGGGCGAGGATGCGGGCGACGCGCAGCAGCAGCCGCGCCGCGGTCGTCGTGTCGGCGGTCTCCGCCTCGGCCTGCAGCCGCTCGGCCTCCTGCAGCCAGTTGCCCGCGTCGGCGAGGGCGACGGCGAGGGCCTCGGCGATCCCCTGATCGTCCGGCCGCGCGTTCGCGGCGGCGACGAGGTGCGGCATGGCCTGCTCGCGCTGCCGCAGGTCCAGCCGGGCGCGCCCGAGCAACCCCTGGAGGTGCGCGCGCTGGCCCGCGTCCGTCGACACCTTCATCTCGAGCTCGAGGAGCTTGGCGACCATGTCGAGGTTGCCCATCTCCTCGTAAATGTCGCGGAGGCGCCCGAGCGCCTGCGCGTTCGCGCGGTTCAGCTTCAGCGCGCGCTGGTAGTACTGCATCGCGCGATTCTTCTGCAGCAGCACCTCGTCGCAGGTCTCGGCGAGCTCGAAGAAGCGTTGGGACTTCTCCGCATCAGTCGGTCCCTGCTCCGCCTCGTGCTCGAGTTGGTCGATCACGTCGAGCCAGTTGCGGGACTCACGAAGGCGGCGCTTGATCTCGGTGCGCAGTTCCATTTGCTGAACCTCGCAGATGTATTCAGGAAATCGGGCGCAAACAGCGACTCTGTATACCACACGCGGCGGCTGGTTGGAAGCGAAAACAAACCCTTAGCAGCCTCGGCGCCCCGGGCCGCAGCACGGTCGGGGCTGCGCGTCAAGCCGTGATGAGCAGGGCCGGGGCGACCTATCGGACCGAAGCGAAGGCGAGGGCACGCAGCCTGCGTACGAGGTCGCGCCGGAACGCGTCGAGCACTCCCGGGTCGGTGCCGCCGGGCAGGCGCGCGGCCGCAGTGATCGTCACCTGGTCGAGGATCCAGGCGAGCGTCGCCGGGTCGACGCCCGCGTCCTTGCGGGCCGCGTCGTCGAGCGCCTGGCCCAGCTCGACGCCGGCGGCGAGCAGCGCTTGCAGGTCGACGAGGTCCTTGATCTCCGCCCGACCGATCAACGTGCACACCTTGTTGGCGGCGATCTCGCGCAGTGAATCGACCCGTACGGCCCCGAACACGATCTTGTCGGCGACCACCGCCGGGGCGCGATCGATCGCGAGGTCAACGACGCACCGCTCGTCGCCGCGCTCGGCGATGAAGCGGCGGAACTCGGGGTAGTGCTGGAGGCTACGCAGCCCAGCCCCGCACGCCGCGGCCGCCCCGGCGAGCGCCCGGACAGCCCGGTCGAGCTCGAGGTCGGGTGGACCGAAGAGGTCGAGGTCGTCCGTCTCGCGGTGGCCGAGGTAGAAGCCGGCCAGCGCGGCTCCGCCGGTCAAGAAGAAGCCCTGGTCGCGGGCGAAGAACGCCTCGAGCAGCTCGCGCTGCAGCGGCGTGAGCCGACTAGGCGCCGAGGAGTCCATCCTGGCGCCACCCGTCGAGCAAAAACTCCCAGAAACCGCGCCGCCGACCGAGGTGGCGGCGGATGCTCGTCCAGTTGGCAAGGATGTCCGCGAGCGTCAGGTAGTGCCAGACATCGACAAACCGGGCCTCGCGCATGACGCACGCCTGCCACTGCGCCCGCGCGTCCGGGTCCGCCTCGCGCAAGCGCGCGCGCAGCACGTTCTCGTCGGCGGGGACGTCCCAGAGAAAGTACGGTCGGGCGCCCATCATGTTGAATGTCGCACGCTCGCAGACCGCCAGCAAGCGCGATGGACGTGGGCGCGACGTGGGCGCGACCGTCGGTTGACGCGTTACGCACACTTCGGCATACATATCGTTGCGAAGTGGGAGGTGGGTATGGGCGCGGAGTTGCAGGAGATCACGTCCTCGCCGGCGATGGCCGACCGGACGATCGTCAGCATCAACCCGGCGACCGGCGAGCGGCTCGGCGAGGTCCCGGTCACGAGCGACATGGACGTGCGCGCGGCCGTCGCCCGCGCGCGGGCGGCGCAGCAGGCCTGGGGGCGGCTCGCGCCCGAGGAGCGGGGTCAGCGCGTGCTGGCGCTGCGGGACGCGATCCTCACCCGCGCCGACGAGATCATCGACGCCATCGTGCGCGAGGGCGGCAAGACCCGGTCCGAGGCGCTCATGATGGAGCTCATCGTCGCCGTCGACCTCGCCGACTACTTCGCGAAGCGCGCGGGGAAGATCCTCGCGCCGCGGTCGATCAGCCTCCACTTGATCAAGACGAAGAAGAGCTACCTGCACTACACGCCGCGGGGCGTGGTCGGCGTGATCGCGCCGTGGAATTTCCCGTTCTCGATCCCGATCGGCGAGACCATCATGGCGCTCATCGCCGGCAACGGCGTCGTGCTCAAGCCGTCCGAGGTGACGCCGCTGATCGCGGTCAAGACGAAGGAGATCTACGACGGCTGCGGGCTGCCGAAGGACCTCTTCCAGGTGGTCACCGGCCGCGGCCCGACCGGCGCCGCGCTGATCGACGCGGGGGTGGATCAGATCATCTTCACCGGCTCGGTCGCCACTGGCCGCAAGGTGGCCGCGGCGTGCGGCGAGCGGCTGATCCCGTGCACCCTGGAGCTGGGCGGCAAGGCCGCCGCGATCGTGTGCCCCGACGCCGACCTCGAGCGCACGGCGAACGCGCTGCTGTGGGGCGCCTTCGGCAACTCGGGGCAGGTGTGCGCGTCGGTCGAGCGGGTCTACGCGCACAAGGACGTCTACGACGAGCTCGTGCGCCGGGTGGTCGAGAAGACGAAGACGCTGCGCCAGGGGGATCCGGCGCGCCCCGACACGGACGTCGGCGCCATGACCTGGGGCCAGCAGGTCGCGATCGTCGCGGACCGCGTCGCGTCGGCGGTCGCAGCCGGGGCCGAGGCGGTGACGGGCGGCAAGGCCAAGGACGGCGGCGGCATGTTCTTCGAGCCGACCGTGCTCACCGGCGTGCGGCAGGACATGGACGTCATGCGCAAGGAGATCTTCGGGCCGGTGATGCCGATCATGCGCGTCGAGGACGAGGAGGAGGCGATCCGGCTCGCGAACGACTCGCACCTCGGCCTGCTCGGCTACGTCTTCACCAAGGACCGGGACAAGGGCCGCCGCATCGCCGAAAGGATGGAGGCCGGCACGGTGATGGTGAACGATGTCCTCGCCACCTACGGGATGCCCGAGACGCCGTGGGCCGGCGTCAAGCAGAGCGGCCTGGGCATGACCCACTCCGACGACGGCCTGCGCGCCCTGTGCCAGACGCGCCACGTGAACGTCGATCGGTTCGCGCCCAAGCGCGAGCTCTGGTGGTACCCCTACGGCGAGAAGCCCTACCGCCTGCTGATGGGCGCGATGCGGCTGCTCTGGCGGCCGAAGAAGCGGTAGGCAGAGCACGTAGGCGTAGGCGTTGACGTGGACTTTGACGGCGACGTGGACGTGGACGTGGTCGGCCCACGTTGACGCCCTGCTCGGTGTGCCCGTCAAAGTAGGTCGCCCACGTTCAGGTCCACGTCGCCGTCAAAGTCCACGACCACGTCGACGTCCACGTCAACGTCAACGTGGCTGACACCCCTCAAGCCTCATTGTCCCGGCGGTTCGCTCCGTGGTATGTGTCGCCCCGCGGATGGGGTGTCTCTCCGATAGCGCGGCGCGGGAGTACGTGGCGGGGCGGATCTCGGCCGCGGCCGCGGCCGAGGTGCGGCGGCACCTCGACGACTGCGCACGGTGCCGCTCGCTGCTCGTCGTCGCCGGGGACGTGTGGTCGCCGGCGAGCGCGGCGGAGCAGCGGGACCAGCCGCCCGCGCCACCGCCGCCGGTCGGCTTCCCGCCGCCCGGGATGGGCATCGCCGCGACCGGGATGAGCCTCGCCGATCTCGCGCCCGACCTGGATCCCACCGCCCCCAACCAGGCCGCCGCGCCCGCCCCCGACCTGGGCGGCGCCGCGGCGCCCGCCGCGCCGCCGCGCCCCGCCCCGCTCGCCGCCGCGGTCGAGTCGTTCGGCCCGGCGCCGCCGCCGATGGCGCGCGGCACCAGCATCGGGCGCTACATCATCGTCGACCACCTCGGCGCCGGCGGGATGAGCATGGTCTACTCCGCGTACGACTCGGAGCTCGACCGCAAGGTGGCGCTCAAGTTCCTGCACCCCGGGGCCGAGAAGCTCGGCGACCTCGGCCCGGTGCGGCTGCGGCTCGTGCGCGAGGCCCAGGCGCTCGCGCGCCTGTCCCACCCGCACGTGGTCTCGATCTACGACGTCGGCACGCACCAGGGCGAGGTCTTCATCGCCATGGAGCTGGTCGAGGGCGGCAGCCTGGCGCAGTGGCTGCAGGAGCGCCGCCGCTCGTGGCGCGAGGTGCTCGTGCCGTTCCTGCAGGCCGGCACCGCGCTCGCCGCCGCCCACGCGGCCGGCCTCGTGCACCGCGACTTCAAGCCCTCGAACGTGCTCATGGGCCCCGACGGCCGGGCGCGGGTCGTCGACTTCGGCCTCGCGCTGCCCGCG
>DASXVK010000480.1:0-31829 GCA_036504295.1 Polyangia bacterium | reverse complement strand
TTTGAGGCCGAGCCGCTCGACTCGATGCGGCTGCAGGCCCGCGTCCTCGAGGAGCTCGGCGAGGCGGCGGGCGTGGCTATCGTGTCGCCCGCGTGCCGCGCCCTGGCCGACGCCGCCGAGGCGCTCGGCGGCGCCGCCAAGCCCTCCGGGGCCGGCGGCGGGGACCTGGCCGTGGCGCTCGTGCCGCCCGAGGCGGCGGACGCGCTGCGAGCGGCCAGCCCGCTGCGCTCGCTGGCCCTCGACCTCGACCCGAGCGGCGTCATGCTCGCGCCTTGAGCGCGGAGCGCGATCATGTCGACCACGGAGCGCACCATGTCGCTGAGCTCACGCATCCCCGGCTTCTACCAGCTCCCCCTCGCCGAGCGGCGCGCCGTCGTCGCCCGCCTCGCGGCCCTCGCGCCCGGCGAGGTCGCCGCGCTCGACGGCGGCATCGACGCGGCCACCGCCGACCACGTGATCGAGAACGTGGTCGGCACCTACGCGCTGCCCCTGGGCATCGCGCTCAACTTCCAGGTCAACGGCCGGGACTACCTCGTGCCCATGTGCGTCGAGGAGCCCTCGGTCGTCGCCGCCGCCTCGAACGCCGCGCGCATGGTGCGCGAGGGCGGCGGCTTCGTCGCCGAGGCCGACGACCCGATCATGATCGCGCAGGTGCAGCTCGTCGAGGTGGCCGATCCGGCCGCTGCCACGGCCGCGATCGAGGCGCACGCCGGCGAGATCCAGCGCGACGCCGACGCCACGCAGCCGGACCTCGTCGGGCGCGGCGGCGGCTGCCGCGGCCTGGCCGTGCGCCCGGTCGCGGAGCTGCTGGTCGTGCACCTGCACGTGGACTGCCGCGACGCCATGGGCGCGAACATGGTCAACACCATGGCCGAGGCGGTGGCGCCGCGGCTGGCCGAGCTCGCCGGCGGCCGGGCCCACCTGCGCATCCTCTCGAACCTCGCCGACCGGCGCACCGTCCGCGTGCGGGCCCGCGTGCCGCTCGGCGCGCTCGCGCCGGCGGGGCAGGGCGCCGCGGTGCGCGACGGCATCGTCCTCGCGTCGCGCTTCGCCGAGGTCGACCCCTACCGCGCGGCGACCCACAACAAGGGCATCATGAACGGCGTGGACCCGGTCATCATCGCGACCGGCAACGACTGGCGCGGCGTCGAGGCCGGCGCGCACGCCTTCGCCGCGCGGAGCGGCCAGTACGGCCCGCTCGCGACCTGGCGCGCCGCCGGCGACGCGCCGGACGCCGACCTCACCGGCGCCATCGAGCTGCCGCTCGCCCTGGGTACCGTCGGCGGGACGCTGCGCGCGCACCCCGGCGCGCGCCTCGCGCTCAAGCTCCTCGGCGTCGGCTCGGCGGTCGAGCTCGCGATGGTCGCGGCGGCCGCGGGCCTCGCGAGCAACCTCGCCGCCCTGCGCGCCCTCGCCACCGACGGCATCCAGCGCGGCCACATGACCCTGCACGCCCGCTCCGTCGCCCTCGCCGCCGGCGCCGCAGCCGACGAGGTGGCGGCAGTCGCGCAGGCGATGGTCACTGCGCGCGACGTCTCCCCGGCGCGCGCGGAGGCCGAGCTCGCGCGGCTGCGGGGTCCGACGCTCGGGGGGAGGCGAGAGAGTTGAGCGCCGGGATTGGCTTCTTCGAGCTCGACGCGGGCGCGCTCGACGAGCCCTGTGAGCGTGCACCGATCGCCACCGCCATTGACCTTTCACGATGCATGGGAGAGGGCGAAGGCGGACAAGCTCAGCAAGATGGCGTCAACCCGCCTCGGTGCGGCAGACCAGGAACGGCTGGCTGGCGTATTCGCCAACATACCCGCCGATACGCGCCTGCACCTGTGGTTGCTCGACGATGATCCGATCGTGATTGAGCTGCAGGAGCTGGACGCCGAGAGACCGACCCCTGGAAGGCCGCGCCTGGCAGTCCGCGCCGGAGCGCCAGGTCCGGCAAAGGCAAAGGACGTGGTCATCGGGTGCGGCATCGCGCTGGCCATCGGCCTTGCCATCGGCGGAGCCGTGCTGCTGCTTCGGGCGTGCTGACGCACTCGCGATCCCGGCTCGACCGCCCGCACTCCTCGTCGGGCTTCTTCTTCGCCTCCCGGCGCTCGGCCAGCGCCGCGCGCTGGCAGAAGCGGCGGGGGGCGCGCTGGGTCGCTGGCAGCGGCCCGACCTACGACGCGCGGAGCACTTCCGCCGCGTCTCCCAGCAGGCGGGCGAAATCTGCGTCGGCCGTCAGCACCCGGAGCCCGTGCTCGAGGGCGACGCCGGCGATCATCACGTCGGGAGCCTTCGCGCCCCCGACCCGCTGGGCGGCGGCGATGCCCGCGAGCGCGGCCGCCTCGGTCACCGGCAGGACCCGGAAACGGACGCGCAGCTTCTCGTAAAAGGCGCGGCGTCGCGCGGACAGGGTCGGGCTCGCCAGGAGCTCCACCAGCGTCACCGCCGCGATCGCCGTAGCGTCGTCATCCGCCTCGAGCAGCACGCAGAGGCGCTCCAGCGCCTGCAGATCCTGACGCTCGACCGCGATGAAGAATGACGTGTCGAGGAGCGTGCCGGTCACCGTTTCCAGTCCTCGCGGCGAGACCTCTCCACCTCGTCGGCGTGGGCGCGGTCGTCGGGCAGGGCCCGGAGCATGGCCGCGAGGTCGTGACCCAGCCGGGTCCGCTCCTCGCGGCGCTCCCGCTCGAGACGGGCCGCTTCGACCTGGCGCAGGACGACCTGCCTCGCCCACGTGGACGCGGGGAGGTGATCGGCGCCGGCGGCGCCCTCGATCGCGCGCCGTTCCTCGGCCGAGACGCGGATGGTGAGCTCCTTCACCTTGGTGGACCCGGTGCGCTTCTTCATGACCAACAATCTACCCACAATGTCGGGTCACGCGCAAGCGCCCCCGCATCCCGCTCACGACTCCACCTGCCCCGGCTGCCACCCATGGCCCGCGAAACCGTCGCAGGACGACGGTCCTTTGCCACATGCCCAGCCATCCCCTTCGCGATCATCGCTTCACGACGGAATTGCGCGACATGGGCGGCCGCTCCTTCTGTCTGAGGCCGGCCGCCTCACTCCCCGTCCGGCTTCTTCCTCCCCTCGCGCCGCTCCGCGATCGCCGCGCGCTGCTCCCCGAGGCGCTCGCCGATCGCGCGCTCGCGGCCGTTCTGCGAGGGCTGGTAGTAGCGGCGGCCGCGCAGCTCGTCGGGCAGGTACTCCTCCGGCACGTAGTGGCCCTCGAAGTCGTGCGGGTACTTGTAGCCGGCGCCGTAGCCCATGTCCTTCATGAGCCGCGTCGGCGCGTTGCGGATGTGCAGCGGCACGGGCAGGGCGCCGCGGTCGAGCACGTCCTTGCGCGCCTTCGTGTAGGTCACGATCGACGTGTTGGACTTGACCGCGGTCGCGAGGTAGATGGCCGCCTCGCTCATCGGCAGCACGCCCTCGGGCAGGCCGATGAAGCGGAACGCGTCGAGCGCGGCGACGGTGACCTGGAGCGCCTGCGGGTCCGCGTTGCCGACGTCCTCGGCGGCGAAGATCACCATGCGGCGCAGGATGAAGAGCGGGTCCTCGCCGGACTCGAGCATCCGTGCCATCCAGTACACCGCCGCGTCGGGGTCCGAGCCGCGCAGGCTCTTGATGAACGCCGAGATGACGTTGTAGTGCTCCTCGCCGGCCTGGTCGTAGAGCAGGGTCTTGCGCTGCAGCGCCTCCTCGACGACCGCCTTGTCGATGAGCCGCCCGCCCTCGGCGTCGGGGGTCGCGAGCTGGGCGGCGAGCTCGAGGGTGTTGAGCGCGCGGCGGGCGTCGCCCTGCGCCTCGCGGGCGATCATGTCGCGCACCGGCTCCGCGCACGCGATGGGCTCGCCGCCCAGGCCGCGGAGCTTGTCGTCGAGGGCGCGGTCGACCACCTGGCGCAGGTCGGCCTCGGCGAGCGCCTCGAGCCGCACCACCTTGCAGCGGGAGAGGAGCGCCGAGTTGACCTCGAACGACGGGTTCTCGGTGGTCGCGCCGATGAGCGTGAGCGTGCCCCCCTCCACGTGCGGCAGCAGCGCGTCCTGCTGGGCCTTGTTGAAGCGGTGGATCTCGTCGATGAAGAGGAGCGTCTTCTCGCGGTACGTGTCGCGCCGCGTGCCCGCCTCGGCCGCGATCTCGCGGATCTCCTTGATGCCCGAGCTGACGGCCGAGAGCGCGACGAACCGCGCCCCGGTGGTGCGGGCGACGATGCGCGCGAGCGTCGTCTTGCCGGAGCCCGGCGGCCCCCAGAGGATCAACGAGGGCAGCTCGTCGCGCTGGATCGCGCGCTGCAGCATCTTGCCCTGGCCGAGGATGTGGTGCTGGCCGACGAACTCGCCCAGCTCGCGCGGCCGCATGCGCTCCGCCAGGGGCTGGCCGATGCGCTCCTTGCCGGCACGGTGGCTGAAGAGATCCATGGGGTGATGGTAAGTGATCCGCCCGTGATCGTCAGCTGGGCCAGGCGGGGGCTGGCTGCTAGGGAGACGGCGGCGGCGAGCGCCACAGCCCCGGGAGGCGCCACGGCGCGAGACGCTGCCAGGTCAGCTCGGTATGCCCCATCGGGCCTTGGGCGACGAAGTCGAGGAAGTCGTGTTCGTCCAGCGACACGCCCGCACTCCACCCCACCCACAAGAGGGGATGGTCCAGCGACGCATGGGCCCGCACGCGGCGATCACCGAAGGTGACCTCCACGGGACCCACCTTCTCCTCCATCGCCAGCGCCAGTGCCTGGGCGCAGCGCAGGTGCTCAAGGCGGGTGGGAGGAGGCAGAGGCAGAATCAGCTCGAGCGGTCGACGCCACCACGGGCTGTCGACGATGCGGCGGAACTCACCCTCGTGCCACACGGTCGGTGACCCGTATCGGCTCAGCCACGTGACCGCGCGCTCGACCCACGGGAGCTGCTCGAGCTCGTAGTCATCGTGATCGCTCGCGGCCGGCTCCGCATCGGGCGCCGCGATCGCCCCGTCCGCGGGGGCGCCGTCGGCGGCAGGCCACCCCGCTTGAGCCATGCAGTAGCAGCCGGCGTCAGCCGGCCACAGCACGAGCATCTTGTCGACGCCGGGCCAGCCGAGGTCGGCCGGTCGTCCGAAATACAGCGGCGGCGCCGGTGGGGCGCCCGGCGTGGCTCGCGTGACCATCACTGCCGCTGCAGCGCGGGGCGGGCTAGTAGATCGGAACCGGCTTCAGCGTGACCTGAGCGCCCTTGACGACCACGCGGAAGCGGACCGCCTTGCAGTGGTACTTGTCCTTGAGGCTCGCCTCGTTCTGGCGCAGCTTGCCGACGAAACCGTCGAGGGTCATGGTCTCGACCGCCTGGCCTTGCGCCTGCTTCGCGGCGACGAACTCGTGGAAGGTGCGCTGCAGGTAGACGAGCTCCGGCTCCTCGACCAGCTTCGCGAGCTCCGCGTCGGCGGCGGACACGGTGCCCGCGGCCTGCGCCTCGTGCACCTTCTCCACCTCGGCCGCGCCCAGCTCCTCGACGAAGAGCGGGTCCCCGCGCCAGCGCCCCTCGGCGCCCTGCGGCGTGTCCTCGTCATCGCCCTCCTCGTTCGGCTCCGGGCGGCCGGTGAGGCGGCACAGCATGACGTTGAGCGCGTTCGCGAGGCCCTCGAAGTCGCGGCTGACCTGCGGGAACGTGTACTCGAGGTTGCCGTTGATGACCTCGCTCACCCCCTTCTCGATCTCCTCGGCCGGGCGGATGAGCTGTCGCGCCGTGAGCATGACGCTGATCATGACGATGAGGATGCCGACCAGGCCGAGGGCGATGATGACGCCGCCCATGCCCGCCGGCTGCGCGAGCGAGGAGACGATCACGACGCCGGCCTTCTTCGTGTCGGAGTTGCCGGCCATCGGGGCGGCTATCGCGAGGTACCGCTCGCTGCCGAGCACCACGGCGAAGACCTCGGTCGCCTTCTGCCCGTCGATGGCCTGCTGGCCCCACTTGGTGGCGCCTTCGAAGACCTGGCTCGAGAGGGCCTGCGCCTTGCTCGGGTCGCCCTTGCCGTCCGGACCGGTGAAGCTCGCGGCGTGAATCTTGCCGTCCAGCATGTAGGCGAGATCGACGCCGAGCACCTCGCGCTTCTTCTGTTGCGCGTCGGCGGCGGTCACCACGAAGCCGACGGCGAACGCGCCGACGACCTTGTTCTGCAGCTTCACGGGCGCGACCGCGACCCGCATCATGCTGCCGTTCCAGCTCCAGACGTCCTTCACCGCCTGGCCCTGCAGGGCGCGCCCGACCGTGGCGAACCGGCCCTTCAGGTCATCGCCGACCATCTCGTTCTCGTTGACGTCGCGGGCGATGACCTTGCCGACGGCGTCGGTGACGACGAGCAGGTCGGCCTTGCGCGACTCGGCGGAGAGCTCGGCGTTCCGGACCTGCAGGGCAATGAACGTGCGCTTGTTGCGCTCGCGGAACCGGCGGTCGCGCTCCTCCTTCGCGGCCGTGGGATCGTCGGCGATGGCCGGGTCGAACGCGTCCGCGATGGCGCCCTGGTTCGTCCGCGCGAGCAGCGCCTCCGCCAGACGCGTGAAGTCGTACGCCTCGGCGCGAGACACGTAGGCGTACATGCTGGCCGCGCGTTGCAGGCCCGCCTTGGTGGACTCGTCGCTCGCGCGCCCGATGCGCTCCGTGGCGGTGAAGTACGCGGCCAACGTCGTGATCAGGAGCACGACGGATGCTGCCAAAGCGACCTTCAGCCGGAACATGGACTCGCTCCTACCCGGTCGGTTGAATGGTCCCTGATTATCGGTGGCAGCCCTGGTCGAGTCAAGGACAACCCGGTGCGTCGAAACCGGCGTTCGCGCCGGCCCGCCGCGGGCCCCGCCACCGTCGCGCCGGGCCGGTTTTCCACCGTTCCACACAGCTTGTCCACAGCCCCCGCCGGGCCAAGCTCCCGGATCTCCTACATGTGAGCGCCGGCACCGCGGCATTTCTCCACAGTGCCGGATGGCGTGTGCTCTCGGTCGCTTGCTGAGGCGCGTCGACGCGCGCCCCAGTCGCGGGCGGCGGGCGTGTCCCAGGATGGGACAGCGCGCCGCGAACCGCGGGGAGCGGGCTGTGGATAACCCTGTGGATAAGTCAGGGGGTCGGGGCGCCGGTGCCCGCGAGGGCGCCGGCCGGGCCGCTGGCGGGCGCGCTCGCAGGCGCGGCGGGGATCGCCACGGCCGCCTTGAGCGCGTCGTAGGCGCGGTCGTACCGCCCCACGGACTGGTACAGCTTGCCGAGCTGCAGCAGCACCGCCCGACGCACCGCCGGGGTCGGGTCGCTGCGCAGCGCCGCCGACCAGTAGGCGGTCGCGACCGGCACGTCGTCGGCCTGCCGCTTGAGCTCGCCGTTCACCGCGAGCCCGAGGGCGGTGTCGCGGGCGACGTTGAGCTGGGCGCGGGCCGCGACGAGGTTCTGCGGGATCTCGTCACTCTTGCCCGCGAGCGCGGTCTTGAGCGCCCAGAGGCGCGGGTCCCCGGGCATGAGCGGCGCCACGTCGAACGCCGGCCGGTCGTCCCGCAAGAGCGCGGCGATGGCGCGCACCTCGTCCCAGTCCGCGCCCTTCTGGTCCGCGGCCAGCTCGGTGGCGTCGTCGGCCCGGCTCACGCGCAGGTAGGCGTGGGCGAGCTTGAGCGCGGCGCCCTCGGGCACGTTGCGGGTGGCGTTCAGCACCGCGCCGCGGCGGCTCGCCAGATCGCGTCCGATCGTCTCGAACGAGTACTTGCGGTAGTTGATGAGGTCCTTGGGCGCGCGGTACTCGACGTGCGCGTTGTCGTCGGTGTTCTCGACGTAGCCGCGGGTCCAGGCGTGCACGGCCGGGGTGGGCAGGAGCACGCGCGCGATGACGTCCTCGGTGCCGCGGATGTCGAGCCGCCGGAGCTCGGCGCGCGTGGCCGGGTCGGCGAAGCGGCGCTCGAGGTTGCGCCAGTCGAGCGCGACCCCGTCGCCGGCGACGATGAGCAGGTCGGCGCGGCTGTGCTGCGGCTGGAACACGACCACCTCGGGGAAGGTGCGGTGGATCGTGCCGAGGATGGACTTCACGTTGTCGGGCGAGATCTCGTAGATCTGCAGCCACTGCAGGTAGCGGCCGCCGGGCGCGAGGCGCGACCGCACGGTGCGGAAGAACTCGCGCGTGAAGAGGTTCGAGGCGCCGGTGATCCACGGGTTCGACGGCTCGGAGATGATGATGTCGTACTGCTCGCCCGTCATCTCGAGGTAGTTGCGACCGTCGTTGTCGACGACCTTCACGCGGCGGTCACGGTCGGCGTCGTGGTTGTAGGGCCGGAACACCGACGCGCCGTCGATGACCGCGCGCTCGAGCTCCACCGCCTCGATGTGCTCGAGGGTCGACTGCATCGTCGCGCCCACGGTCATGCCGCTGCCCCAGCCGACGACCAGCGCGCGCTTCGGGGTGCCGGGGTGCATCAGGACCGGCAGCAGGCCCGAGAGGATCTGCGTCTCGGCGTCGCCGGCGGGCGAGATCTCGAAGGGGCCGCTCAGCTCGCCGCGGCGCACCGCCTCCGCGAGGTCGCGGCAGCGCTGGCCGGGGGCCTTGGGGTAGCGCACCGACAGCGACGCGTCGGCCTTGCCGTTGACCTTGAGCGAGAAGCGCAGCCAGCAGGCGAGGTCGCCGACGCCGTCGCAGATCATCTCGCCGGTCGAGACCGTCGTGACGATGCCCTCCTTGTAGAAGCGCATCCGCTGCAGGTCGAGCGGATCGACGGAGGTGTCGACGACGTCGTCGAGGGTGAGGCGGGCGCGGGCGGCCTGGTCCCACTCGTCCGGCTCGCCGGTGCGGGTCCACTCGACCGTGTCGCGCATCGACTCCTTGAACGCGCGCACGTCGGCGTCCCACTCGGCGAAGCGCGAGATGCGGAAGACGCCGGAGGTCATGAGCCCGCGGTTCCACGGCTGGTACGTGCCGACGAGCACGCCGCCGAGGACCACGGCGGTGGCGAGGGTCCACAGGGCGCGGCGCCGGCCGAGGTGCAGCGCGAGGTACGCGCCGGTGCAGAGGTTCGCCGCCGCCATGAGCGCGACGGAGCGCTGCAGGCCGAGGAACGGGATCAGGATGAAGCCGCCGAGGAAGGAGCCGGCGATGTTGCCGAACGTGTTGACGGCGTAGACGGAGCCGACCGCGCGGCCGACGGTCGCGCTGGGGCCGCGGGCCTCGGCCCACACCCGCAGGCTCGCCGGGAAGAGCATGCCCATGAAGAAGGTGGGCGGCAGCACCAGCGCCGAGGCGAGGATGAAGTTGAGCAGGAAGGCCGACCACGGCGCGAGCTGCCACTTCTTGAGCGCCATGAAGAAGAACATGGGCAGCGCCGGCGTGTAGTAGAGGCCCGCGATGGCGGCCGCGGCGATGCACAGGTTCGCGACGGCGAGGTTGGCGAGCTGCCCGGGCTTGTGCGCCGTGCGGCGCGCGTACAGCGCGCTGCCGCCGGCGAGGCCGATGAGGAACCCGGTCAGGATGAGGGCGAAGGCGTACACCGACGAGCCGAGGACCAGCGAGAGCGCGCGCGTCCAGGCGATCTGGTAGACCATCGCGAGGATGCCGGTGATGAAGATGGCGACCATCACCGCGCGGCCCTGGGCGAGGGTGGGCGGCGCCTCGGGGGCGGGCGGCAGCACCCCGGGCTTCTCCGCCGGCGCCGCCGCGGCCGGCTCGTCGGCCCCCGCGGGCTCGGCGCTGGCGCCCCGCTCGTCGGCCAGCCGCAGGCCGCGCCAGCCGAGCGCGACCGCGGCCACGCACAGCACGATGTCGAGGACGCAGGCGACGCTGTTGGTCGCGCTGATGCCGGCGCTCGGCATGAGCAGGAAGCCGCCGATGAGCGTGCCGGCGACCCCGCCGAAGGTGTTGACGGCGTAGAGCGTGCCGACGTAGCGGCCGAGCCGCGGGCCGACCTGGGCGAAGTAGCGCGCCAGGACCGGCAGCGTCGCCCCCATGCACGTGGTGGGGATCAACAGGAGCGCGAAGACGAGGACGAAGCGGATGAGGCTGAAGCTGAAGAACGACAGGTGCAGCGACGACCAGAGGCCGCGGTTCACCGGCGCCAGCATCTCGAGGAGCACCGGGAAGAGGAGGCCGTAGATCCCCACCGCGCCCTCGAGCAGCCCGTAGACCATGATGGCCTGCTCGGGCCGCGAGATGCGGTCGATGCGCTTGCCCGCGATGTAGCTGCCCAGGGCGAGCCCGCCCATGTAGGCGCACAGCACCGTCGAGAGCGCGAAGGTCGTCGACCCGAACGTGAGGACGAGCTGCCGGGTCCAGAGGCTCTCGAAGATGAGACCGACGAGCCCGCTGATGAAGAAGAGGAGGCCGAGGAGGACGCGCATGGTCGTTCGAGCGCGAGATGCTACTCCAAGGAGGCCCCCCGCGCTACCACAGACCCCGCGTGGTGCTGGGGCGATGAGACCGCCGCTGCTTCAGGGCGTCTTCGTGAGGTTGGCGTTGATGAGCTTGGTGAGATCGAACATCGAGACCTGACGCTTGCCGTCGAAGACCGGCAAGAGCAGCTCGTCGGCGTTGATCATGCTCTTCTTGTTGGGATCCTGCAGCCCGCGCTGCTTGATGTAGTCCCAGACCTTCTTGGTGACCTGGGAGCGCGGGAGCGGCTCCGCCCCGATCACCTTGGCCAGCTTGGCGCTGGGCTGCACTGGCCGCATGAACGCGGCGTTGGGCTTCCGGGCGGGCTTCTCCTGAGTGGGCATGGGCTACTCCTCCCTAAGCAAAACCTGATTTCAAGTAGGGTGCGGCGCGGGGCGTGTCAAACCGGCCGCAACGGAAAGTCTGGCGGAGCCGGGGCTACCAGTAGTGCTCGAGGTGGACCTCGCCGGGCTGCTTGTTCGAGTGCTGGCGGAATCCTCCAGCGCCGAGGAGCTCGAGCATGTTGTCGACCATCAGCGGGTTCCCGCACAGGAAGACGTGGGTGTCGGCGGGCGTCGGGGGGGCGCCCCAGGCCTGCTCGAGGACGCCGCTGCGCCACAGGTCCTGGATGAGGCCGGCCTGGCCACTCCAGGTCACCGGCTCCTGCGCCGGCTCGCTGATCACCGGGATGTACGTGAACCAGCTACAGAGGCGCTGCATCGTGAGGAGCTCGGCGCGGTAGCCGAGGTCCCAGCTGTTGCGCGCGCCGTGGATCACGGCGACGCGGCGGTCGTGCATCGTCGCGAGCCGGGTGCGCAGCATGCTCATGTACGGCGCGAGGCCGGTGCCGGTGGCGACGAAGACGAGGTTCGCGCCCTCGGGCACCTGGTCGAGGGTGAACATGCCGGTGTACTTGGGCGAGAGATAGAGCGACGCGCCCGGCGCGAGCGCGAAGAGGCGCGGCGTCAGCGCGCCCGAGCGCACGAGCGTGACGTAGAACTCGACGTACTCACCCTCGAGCGACGAGGACGCCACCGAGTAGGCGCGCTTGATCATCTTGTCGGGCGCGGCGGCCGGATCCTCGGGCTCGCTCAGCGGCGCGCGCGCGGCGGAGCCGGGCAGGGCGAGGACGGTGTACTGGCCCGGCTTGAAGGTCGGCAGCGCCGCTCCGCGCGTGGTCACGCGCAGGATGAGCAGGCCCGGCGCGATCTCGACGCGCTGCAGGACGACGGCGTTGAGCGCGGGCGCGGCGGCCGCGGCGGGGGGCGACTGAACCGAAGGGGTCATGGTGGTCTCGAGCGTCACGGCGGCTCCTGGCTAGGACGCCGCAGTGTAGCAGGACGCTCGTGCCCGTGCCCCTGCCCGTGCCCCTGCCCGTGCCCCTGCCCGTGCCCGTGCCCGATCCGCGCGGGCAGGGGCACGGGCACGGGCACGACGACTCTCGCCGGCACGATGGATCAATCACCAGTACCGCTCGAGGTGGATCTGGCCCGGCTGGCGGTTCGTGTGCTCGACGAAGCCGACGGGCGTCAGCTGGTCGCGCTTGTCGTCGAGCATCGCCGGGTTCCCGCACAGCAGGACGTGCGTGTCGGCGGGCGTCGGGGCCGCGCCCCAGCGCTCGCCGAGGAGGCCGCTGCGCCACACGTCCTGCACGTGCCCGACGAGACCGCGCCAGGGCAGGGCGTCCTCCTGCGGGCGGCTCAGGATCGGCACGTACGTCACCCGGTCGGCGAGCCGGGCGACGGCCTCGAGCTCGTCGCGGTAGGCGAGGTCGCTCGCGTGCCGCGCGCCGTGGATCACGGCCAGGCGGCGGTCGCCGAGGTCCGGCAGCAGCGTCCGGAGCATGCTCATGTAGGGCGCGAGGCCGGTCCCGGTCGCGAACAGCGCGAGGTTCCGATCGGGTGGCACGCGGTCGAGCGTGAACGTGCCGACGATGCGCGGCGAGAGCCAGAGCCCGTCGCCGGCGGCGAGCGCGAAGAGCCGCGGCGTGAGCACGCCCCCCGGGACCAGGTTCAGGTACAGCTCGACGTACTCGCCGACGCGCGACGAGGAGGCGATCGAGTAGGCGCGCCGGAGCAGGCGGCCGGGATCGGCCGGCGCCGGCTCGGGGCGGCTGCCCGCGACGCGCGGGGCCGCGGCCGGGAGCCCGAGCACCGCGTACTGCCCGGGCGCGAAGCCGCCCAGCGTCCAGCCGCGCGGCGCGACGCGCATGATCGCCAGCCCGGGGGCGAGGTCGATGCGCTGGCTCAGCGTGGCGTTCAGGACCGCGGGGTGGGGCCGCGGCTCGGCCACGCCCACGGCGGCGGTCGTTGGCTCACCAGGGGGACGTTCCCGTCCCCCCTCGCCCCGGCAAAGCCGAGGCGAGCCTCCCCCCACCGCGCGCTGCCCGCGCGATGATGTCCTTGAATCCCAGCCGCGTGCGGCGCTCATGGTCGACTGTTACTGAGAGCGCTGCCGCGCCGCGGCAGTTGCGTTTGGCCTACTGGTCGGGCCCGGGCCCCGAGGAGGGCTGCGCGCGGCGCGGCCCGGGCCCGCCGAAGACGCTCTGGTTCGAGCAGAGGTGGCTCGAGTAGGCGAGCTGGTGGGCGGCCTCCGGCCCGAGATCGCGCCCGAGGTCGTCCTCGAAGCGCTTCAGCTCGCCGGTCAGCACCAGCATCAGGCGCATGGCCGCGCTCTGGTCCTCGACGGCCGGGGCGGCGCGCTGCCCGGCGCGGATCTCGCCGACCTGGCGCATGGCCTCGTCGACGGCGCCCGCATCGCTGCGCCGGGCGAGGTCGAGGATGAGGTGGGTGCAGGTGTTCCGGCCGAGCTTCTCCGCCACCTCGGCGCTGCCGAGCGCCTCGGTGCAGAGCGCCTTCACGTCGGCCCAGCTCCGCTGGTAGGAGCGGCGGTAGGCGTCGGTCAGCAGCGGCGCCTCCTCGGGGGTGAGGCCCATCTCCGGGAGGTCCTCGGCCCCCGGCACCCAGTTCCGTTCGCGCTCGCACGGCAGGCGGTACTTGACCGTCCCGTCACGGGCGAGGGTGGCCCAGTCGTCGGGGGTGAGGTCGAAGTCGCTCCGCCGCGCCCGGCCGCCGTCCGCCGAGCGCGCGAGCAGGTCCTGCACCCGCGCGAGCTCGGCCTGGAGCTTGGTGCGGTTCTGCTCCACGGCGGCGATGCGCTCCTGGAGCCGCGCGACGGTGCGGCCGAGGTCCGCCGCGGAGCCCGCCTCGCCGCCGGCAGCCCCCGCGGGCCCGCGCCCGCCGGCGACGACGCCGGCCTGATCCACCGCCGTCGCGTCGCCGTTCGGCGTCCGGGCGGGGCCGCCGCCGCGCAGGCCCACCCGGCCGCCGAGGAGGCCCACGGCCACCGCCGCGAGCGCCCCGCCGAGCAGGATCATCAGCCCGTCATGCTTCGTCACGCTGCCACCGCCTCGGCCCTGTCTCGCAGTCTACCCGGTCGCGCGGCCGTAAGCGACCCGGGTCACAGCCGCCGGTGGGTCAGGCACGGCAGCTCGCGCCGCACCTGCTCGAGGTAGCCGAGATCGAGATCGGCGACGGCCACCCCGGTGCGGTCGCCCACCTCGGCGATCACCGCGCCCCACGGGTCGACGATGAGGCTGTGGCCGTAAGTGACGCGCTTCTCGTCGTGGACGCCGTACTGGTCGGGGGCCAGCACATAGCAGAGGTTCTCGACGGCGCGGGCGCGCAGGAGCACGTGCCAGTGATCCTTGCCCGTGTGCGCCGTGAAGGCCGCCGGCACTGTCAGGATGCGGGCGCCTTGCTCCGCCTCGGCGCGGTACAGCTCCGGGAAGCGCAGGTCGTAGCACACCGAGAGGCCGATGGCACCGAGCGGCGTCTCGACCGTGACCGGGCCGGCGCCGCCGGCGAAGACCTCCGACTCCCGGTACACCGCCCGCCCCGGGATGGCCACGTCGAAGAGGTGCATCTTGCGGTAGTGCCCGAGGATCGCGCCGTCGGGGCCGAGGAGGACCGAGGCGTTGTAGCAGCGGTCCGGGGTGGGGCCGCGCTCGGGGAACCCGCCGAGCAGTATATAAAGGTGATGGCGCCGGGCGACCTCGATCATGGCGCCGAGCACCGGCCCGGGGCTCGCCGCATCGACGGTCTCGGCGATCTGGAGCTTGCCGCGCTCCGGCCCCATGAAGGCGAAGTTCTCCGGCAGGGCGCAGAGCAGGGCGCCGCGGCCGGCCGCCTCGGCCACGGCCGCGGCGCACGCCGCGAGGTTGGCCCCCACGTCCACCCGGGACTGAAGCTGCACGACGGCTGCACGCACGGTGCTCATGACTCTTCTTTTTACTCCCCTTTTGGACTCGCCATGCTATAAGTCTCGAGCGGGGGTTGTGCTAGTTGCATCGGCTGCCCGTTCTGTCTGCGGTCGCGTATCGATAGAACGGGCGGCGCAGGCCGCCGCGCCCGCCTCGGGTGATCCACCGGACCCTCCGGACCGGAGAGGGTACCTCTAACCTTTGTTTTCGCTTGCATCCGGCCGGAGTTCGTGTTAGGGACTCCCTCAGACATTTTTCGTAGAAGTCTACGGAAAGTGGGCCTCGCGCCCACTTTTTGTATTTCAGGGCCAGGTGACATGGGCCCCACACGGGAACAGCTCATACCGATAGTCGAAGAAGCCGTTAAGGCGGCAGGGTACGATCTCGTCGACCTCGAGTTTCGACGCGAGGGGCACGGCTTCGTGCTGCGCGCCTTCATCGATCTCCCTGAGATCCTTAGCGGCGGCGAGGACGGCGGGGTCAGCCACACCGACTGCGAGCGGGCCAGCCGCAGCATCTCCGCGGCGCTCGACGTGGCCGACCCGATCCCGCAGGCCTTCGCGCTCGAGGTGTCGTCGCCCGGCCTGGCGCGGCCGGTGCGGCGCGAGACCGATTATCGCCGCTTCGCCGGCCGGCGTGCCCGCATCAAATTGCGCGAGCCGGTCGAGGGCCGTAGAAATTTCGTTTGCACGCTGCGCGGCGCGGCCGACGGCGTGGTGACCATCGAGGCAGACGGACGGGAGTTCCGGTTCCCGCTCTCCGCCGTCGCGAAAGCCACACTGGAATACGACGTCTGAGGGGTCACGAATGCAGCCGAACCTCAACATGGTTATCGAGCAGGTCGGGAAGGACAAGGGCATCGACCGCAAGGTGCTCATCCAGACCCTGGAGCAAGCCATCCTGACCGCCGCGAAGCGCGCGTTCGGCCAGAACCGCGAGCTCGAGGCGCAGTACAACCCCGAGACGGGCGGCGTCGATCTCTACATGATCGTGAACGTCGTCGAGGAGATCGTGACCCCCGGTCGCGAGATCTCCCTCGAGCAGGCCACCACCCACGGCCTCGAGGCCGCGGTGGGCGATGAGCTCCTGTTCCAGATCTTCTACCGCCCCGAGGACACCGAGAAGGCCGAGGACCAGGAGCAGAAGTTCGGCGACATCCTCGGCCTGCGCGACGCGTACAAGGGGTTCGGCCGCATCGCCGCCCAGACCGCCAAGCAGGTCATCATCCAGCGCGTCCGCGAGGCGGAGCGCGAGAACGTCTTCAACGAGTACAAGGACCGCAAGGGCGAGCTGATCACCGGCATCGTCCGCCGGTTCGAGCGCGGCAACATCATCGTCGACCTCGGCCGCGCCGAGGCCATCCTGCCCGTCCGCGAGCAGGTGCCGCGCGAGTCGTACCGCGCCGGCGACCGCATCGTCGCCTACGTCGTCGACATCGAGAAGAACGCCCGCGGGCCGCAGATCATCCTGTCGCGCACGCACAACGGCCTCCTCGAGAAGCTCTTCGAGATGGAGGTCCCGGAGATCTACGAGAAGATCGTCCGCATCGAGGCGTCGGCCCGCGAGCCGGGCGCCCGGGCCAAGATCGCGGTCAGCTCCCGCGATCGCGACGTGGACCCGGTCGGCGCGTGCGTCGGCATGAAGGGCTCCCGCGTCCAGGCCGTCGTGCAGGAGCTCCGGGGCGAGAAGATCGACATCGTGCCCTACGCCGAGGATCCGGCGCGCTTCGTGTGTAACGCCATCGCCCCGGCGGAGGTCTCTCGGGTCTTGATCGACGCCGAGAGCCATACCATGGAGCTCATCGTTCCCGACGACAAGCTCTCGCTCGCCATCGGCAAGAAGGGGCAGAACGTCCGGCTCGCCTCCCAGCTCACCGGCTGGCGCATCGACATCCACAGCGAGTCGAAGGTCAAGGAGCTCGAGATCAAGGCGCGCCGGTCGCTGTCGCTCATCGAGGGCGTCGACGAGGAGCTGGGCAACACGCTCTTCAAGCTGGGCTGGCGCTCCGCGCAGGACGTGGCCCGGGCCAAGGTCGAGGAGCTGGCGTCGGTGCCGGGGATGGGCGGCACCGAGGTCGCGACCCGCGTGGTCGCGAGCGCGGCCCTGGCCGTGGAAGAGGAGAAGCGGCGCGAGGCCGCCGAGGCGGCGCGCGTCGCGGGCGAGCTCAAGAAGAACGATCACGAGCGCCTGCTGGGCCTCGCCGGCGTCGACGAGGCGCTGGCTGGGAAGCTGGAGTCGGCGGGGTTCCGCCGGGTCCAGGAGATCGGCCTCGAGGCGAACCTCGCGCGGCTCTGTGAGGCGGTGGGACTCGACGAGGACACGGGCCGCGCGCTGCAGAAGGCGGCGGCGGCGTACGTCGAGTCGGTGCCCGGCCTCGAGCCGGCGCAGCCGCCCGTGCCCACGCCGCCGGCCCCGGCGCCCGGCGCGGGTCTCACGCCGCGCGAGTCGGGGGCGGGGACGTAGGCGGAGCAGCGAGAGACGGAATGTCAGAGCGCACCTGCATCGGTTGCCGCGAGACCGCGGCGCCCGCCCACCTCCTCAGGTTGGTGCGCGGCGTCGACGGCACGCCGCGGCCGGACCCCACGGCCACGCTGGCCGGCCGGGGTGCGTGGGTGCATCCACGTCCGGGGTGCATCACCCAGGCGGCACGGCAGGGCGGCCTCGCGCGCGCCTTTCGGGCCGCGGTGGTGGTGGAGCCCGCGGCGCTACTCGGCGAGGTGCGGGCCGCGGTCGCTGACACGACCGTGCGGCTCACCGCCCGCTGGGCGCGGTCCGGGCGCACTCCCGGGCCACTCGCCCGACGTATCGCGGCGCTCGAGACGGCCGCACGGAATTTAGGAACAGGGACACGAGCATGACGATCAGCGGCGACCGAGTGATGGACACCTCGAAGGCGACCGGCCCGGCCGGTACGCCGGCCACGCCGCCCCCGGTAGCTCGGCAGCGGGTGTACGAGATCGCCCGGGATGCGGGGGTGGGCAACAAGGAGCTGTTGCAGAAGATCCGCGCCCTCGGCATCGAGGTGAACAACCATATGTCGGTGCTCGACCCGGAGGACGTGGTCCGGGTGCGCCGGGCGCTCGACAAGGAGCGCCAGGAGAGCCTCATCGAGGAGCGGATCGGGCCCACGGTCATCCGGCGCCGTTCCAAGAACGCGCCGCCGGCGCCGCGTCCCGCCCGCCCCGCGATCGTCCCCGCGGAGGAGCCCGAGCCGCTCGCGGCGCGCGCGCAGCGCGCCGAGGAGCCCGAGCCCTACGAGGAGGAGCCGGTCGTCAGCGAGCCGGTCGCCGAGGCCGAGGACTTCGAGCCGCGTGAGCCGGCCGAGGAGCCGATCGAGCACGCCGAGCCGGCGCCGCCGCCCGCCCCGGAGCCGGCCGTGGCCGAGCCGCCGGTCGCCGCCGAGCCGGAGCCCGAGCCGGAGCCCGCGCCCGCGCCCGCGCCGCCGCCGCCCGTCGTGGAGGAGAGGCCCGCGCCGCCGCCGCCGCCGCCGCTGCCCCAGCCCATCATCCTGGAGATCCCGGTGCGCGAGCAGCCGCAGATCCCGCTGCCGCCCAAGCCGGTGGAGGCGCCGCCCATGGCGGCCTCGCCGTACCTCACGCCCTCCGGGCCCAACGGCCCGCGCGTCATCGAGCTGCCGCTGCCACGCATCCAGATCGAGGATCGCGGCGCCTCCACGTGGAGCACGCCGGGCCGCACGCGCGAGCTCGTGACGCAGCGCGACCTGCAGCAGCGCGCGGGCGGTCAGTTCGCCCGCAAGCCGCAGGCGCTCAAGCCCGCCCAGAAGAAGCGCATGGCCGCCGGCAAGAAGGCCAAGAAGACCGAGATCACGACGCCGGCGCAGCACAAGCGCATCATCAAGATGGACGAGACGGTGGCCGTCACCGAGCTCGCCCGGCAGATGGGTATCAAGGCGACCGAGGTCCTCAAGAAGCTCTGGGGCATGGGGATGACCGGCGTCAACATCAACCAGAACGTCGACGCCGACACCGCCGCGCTGCTCGCGGGCGAGTTCGGGTACGAGGTCGAGAGCCGCGCGTTCAAGGAGGAGGCCGTCCTGGCCGAGACCGAGGACCGCGACGAGGACCTCGAGTCCCGCGCCCCCGTCATCACGGTCATGGGCCACGTCGACCACGGCAAGACCTCGCTGCTCGACGCGATTCGCCACACCGACGTCGCGGCCGGCGAGGCCGGCGGCATCACCCAGCACATCGGCGCGTACAAGGTCCACGTCGAGCGCGGCGACGTCGTCTTCCTCGACACGCCCGGTCACGAGGCCTTCACGGCCATGCGCGCCCGCGGCGCCCAGGCGACCGACATCGTGGTCCTCGTGGTCGCGGCCGACGACGGCATGATGCCGCAGACCGTCGAGGCCATCAATCACGCGAAGGACGCCGGCGTCCCGATCATCGTCGCCGTCAACAAGATCGACAAGCCGAACGCGCAGCCCGAGCGCATCCGGCAGCAGCTCTCGGACCACGGGCTCGTGCCCGAGTCGTGGGGCGGCGAGACCATCTACGTGGACGTCTCCGCGCGCACCAAGGTGGGCGTCGACGCCCTGCTCGAGATGATCGCGCTGCAGGCCGAGGTGCTGGACTTCAAGGCGAACCCGAAGAAGCTCGCCAAGGGCCTCATCATCGAGGCGCGCCTCGACCGCAACCGCGGCCCGATGGCGACGGTGCTCGTCCAGGAGGGCACGCTCCGGGTCGGCGACCAGGTGGTCACCGGCGAGCACCTGGGCAAGGTCCGCGCCATGCTCGACGACAAGGGCCGCGCGGTGTCCGAGGCCGGGCCGTCCATGCCGGTCGAGCTGCTGGGTCTCGACGGCGTGCCCGAGGCGGGCGACTACCTCAACGCGGTCAGCGACGAGAAGTCGGCCAAGGCCCTGGTGCAGCACCGCTACGACTCGCGGCGCAAGAAGGAGCTCGGCGCCTCCGGCGCCCGCGGCGTCAGCCTCGAGAACATCCTCGAGCAGATCCAGGCCGGCTCGGTCAAGGAGCTCAAGATCGTCCTCAAGGCGGACGTCCAGGGCTCGGTCGAGGCGGTCCGCGACGCCCTCTCCAACCTCAGCGGCGAGCAGGTCAAGGTCAACGTGATCAGCGCCGGCGTCGGCGGCATCACCGAGACGGACGTGAACCTCGCGAAGGCGGGCGGGGCCATCATCATCGGCTTCCACGTGCGCCCGGCCGGCAAGGCGACGCAGCTCGCCGAGCAGGAGCACGTCGACATCCGCCTCTACGACATCATCTACGAGGCGCTCGACGAGGTGAAGAAGGCCATGGCCGGCATGCTCGCGCCAGTGCTGCGCGAGAAGATCGTCGGCCGGCTCGAGGTGCGCCAGACCTTCAGCATCAGCAAGGTCGGCACCATCGCGGGCTGCTTCGTCACCGAGGGCAAGGTCACCCGCCAGAGCTCGGTGCGCCTGGTGCGGGACTCGGTCCCGGTCTTCACCGGCAAGCTCGCCGCCCTCAAGCGCTTCAAGGACGACGTGCGCGAGGTCGAGAAGGGCTACGAGTGCGGCGTCTCGTTCGAGGGCTTCAACGACATCAAGGACGGCGACGTCATCGAGGCCTTCGAGATGGAGCAGTTCGCCCCCGTCCTGACGTAGCCGCCCTGCCATGGTCGTCGGCGTCTGCCGCGTCACCTTGATGGTGCCGGAGAGCCACTCGCTGAAGGAGAAGCGAATGGTGCTCCGGCGCATCAAGGATCGTACGCGCAACAAGTTCAACGTCGCGATCGCCGAGGTAGGCGACAACGACGCGTGGCAGAGCTCGCAGATCGGGTTCGCCATCGTCGCGAACGAGCGCGGCTTCGTCGAGTCGGTCGTGAGCCGCGTGCTGAGCTTCATCGAGAGCCTGGCCGTGGCCAAGATCACCGACGACGAGAAGGACTTCATCGTGTACGGGGACGAGGGCCTCAGCTCGGGCGACGAGTGGAGCCACTGGGAGCCAAAAGAATGACGGTCGCGGGCATCCGGCCGCAGCGCATCGCCGGCATCGTGCAGGAGACGGTCACCGAGATCCTGATGACCGGCGGCATCCGCGATCCGCGCGTCGCCAACACCGACGACGTGATCGTCGTCACGTTCGTGCGGGTCGCCGATGATCTGGGGGTGGCGTGGATCTACGTCTCCATCAGGGGCGAGCACGTCAAGGAGACGCTCGCGGGCCTGCGCTCCGCGACGAAGTACCTGCGCGGCGAGGTGGCGAAGCGCATGCGGGCGAAGCGCCTGCCCGAGCTGCGCTTCGAGCTCGACACCGAGGCCGAGCGCGAGGTCCGGGTCGAGCAGGCCTTCCGCGAGATCGAGGAGGAGCGCCGGCTGCGGGCGGGGGAGGGGGCGCCGCCGGCGGGGGCGGGGGGGGCGCCGCCGGCGCCGGACGCCGCAGCGGGCGACCACGGCGACGAGGACGACGAGGACGACGAGGACGACGACGAGGGCGAGTAGGCGCCTCCGCGCGCTCCCGCCCGGACCGATGCCTCGCGTTTTTCGCTGCGGCAGCGAATGTAGTGGCGCATCGCGCGCGATGTCAGCCTGAATTCGCTCCGCGAGCGAATCCGAGGTGACATCGCTGTGGCGCGAGCCGCACGACGTGCGCCCCGGGTTCGATTTCAGCGGCGGCGTGCGCGGCAAGTATGCGCAACGATTCGCGGCCGGCTCGAACATCGTCGTGCTGGAGCCCGACGTCGCCGAGCTCTTTCCCGATTCCACGGCAGTTGACGATGCGCTGCGTGCTCTGGCGCGCCGGTCTATCCTTCGCTCTTCGTCTCGGCAAGCCCCGTCCACCAGCCGCCGATCTCCAGCTCCACCGCCGCGAACGGCTCGGCGCGCACCTGCTCGTCGTCGTGGTGCACGGCGGCGAGCAGCCAGCCGGCCTCGGTCCAGCGGAACACTTCGAGGCTGCGGGCGAGCGGATCGACGAGCCAGATGTGCCCCACCCGCTCGTGGGCGTAGATCGGGAGCTTGCGCGCGCGGTCGACGGTCGTCGTGGAGGGCGAGATCACCTCGCAGACCCAGTCGGGCGCGACCTCGAAGTATGCGGTCTCGGGCAGCGCTGGCAGGCGTGCGCGGCGCCAGCCGGCGAGGTCGGGGACGAGGACCTGGTCACCGAAGTGCAGCTCCGGTTCGTCGAGGATCCACCAGCCGCCCGGACCGCCGCGGCCGCGGTGGAACGGCGGCCCGAGATCGCCCCCCAGCACCGACGCCGCCTGAGCGTGCCGCGGCGCCGGCCGCGGCGACACGATGAGCTCGCCGTCGATGATCTCACCGACGACGTGCTCGGGGAGCCGGAGCAGGTCGTCGTAGGTGGCGCGGCGGCGGGGTGGATCGCGCATGCAGCATCGATCGTACCGATGTCGCCGCGGCGGCGCAACGCGCCGTGTCGGCGCGGGCTCGTGGCGCGCTCGCCGGCCGAGCTGGGTCCCGGCCTCATGGGGTCAGCCAGCTGGGAGCGGGCGAACGCGAGTCCGACGGTTTGTCACGACGACGAAGTGACCGATCAGGCGCGGCGCGATCACCGGCCAGTGCGCAGCCAGCACGGTCAGCCGATCTTCCTGCGCGCCGGCGCCCCGATCATCCCCGTCGCGGCCATCGGCCCCGACGACGCGTTCGTGGTGCTGGGGCGAGAGCGCGTCCTCGGCCGCCGCCTCGCCGGCGGGGACGCCCGGTACGACCTGCCCATCGTCGCCGGCCCGCTCGTGCCGCGGCCGGTGAAGTTCACGTTCCACGTGGGCGCGCCGATCCCCGCGGAGCCCGGGGATGACACCGCGGCCCTCGCCGAGCGGGTGCGCGGCGCGCTCGAGGCGCTGATCGCGGCGGGCCTCGCCGGCCGGCGGTCGATCTGGCGGGGGTAGCCCGGAGGGCCCGCGGCTCAGGGGCGGGCGCTGGCGCCAGGAGGGGTCGGCGCCGGCGCACCCGCGCCCTGTTCGTCGGCAGGCGGGGGGCCGCCCCAGATCAGCACGTCGGGGCAGAGGTCGGCCCCGTTGCTCCACACGACCGTGCCGCCCTCGACGTGGAGGTCGCGGAACCGCGCGGGGTCGCGCCGCAACGGCTCGAAGATGGGGCCGCGGAGCAGCCCGCCGACGTCACGCTCGATGACGGATCCGTCGGTGAGGGTCAGCCGGAGCCGGAGATCATCGAGCGGGGTCACGTCGCGGATACGGAGCATCGTCGCCTCTCAGTCGAGCGGCTCGATCGCCGGGGGGAGCTGCCCGCCTTGCGCGAGTGTCCACGCCTCGCGCAGCTCATCGCGGTGGAGCGCGGCCCATTCGAGGACGAGCGCGAGGGCGCGCCGAGGCAGCGCTCCCCGATAGACGGCGAGCGTCTCGATGACGATCAGGGCCTCGTGGTCGCCGTACAGCGCATGGAAGTGCGCCGGCTGATGGTCGTTGAAGAACATGCGGATGATGATCCCGAAGAACCGGCTGAGCTCGGGCATCGCCTTCAGAACCTAGCGCCGGGTGGAGGCGGCCGCAACCGCGCGCGAGTGGTTTCGCCCCGCGGGCGGAGGTCGATCTGGCGGGGGTAGCTCTCCGTCGAGGCATGGTACATTTACCGGGATGATCCGCCGGCTCAGCCTGCTCACGCTCGCCCTCGCGCTCGGCGCCGCTGCGTGCGGCCCGCGCGCCGCGCCGGCGCGGGAGGGCCTCGAGCTGGCGCTGGTCGAGGAGCTGCCGGCGGCGCGGCTGCGGGCGCTCGTATGCACCTACGGCGGCGAGCGGCGCGTGAGCAGCGTCGAGCCGAAGAAGCAGCGCGGGCGCGTGGTCGTGGTGCTCGAGGTCGAGGCGCCCGCGGCCGTGAGCGGGCTGACCCTCGCGGCGGTCGAGCTCTTCGACTCCTCGGGCGGCCGCCTCGCGTACGGCGTGATGCCCGCGGACCTGCGGCTCGCCCCGCGCTTCGAGCCACCCCAGAACCCGCTCGAGACGGAGACCCGCGACTTCGACGGCAAGGTCGCGCCCGGGGCGTCGGTGCGCCTGTGGATCCATGCCAAGCTCGACGTCAGCCTGCAGACGCTGCTCGACGTCACGCCCGCGAAGTTCCAGGTCACCCTGAACGTGCAGGATGGGCGGCAGGTGACGGTGGGCGGGACGGTGGGAGAGATCTGGGGCGGGTAGGTCAGCGCCACTCCCGGCCGGAGCGCGGCCCGGTGCACATCGCCGGCGTCAGCTTGAGCTCCGTCTCGAGGGGCGTCATGCCGCCGCAAGGCGCGGTCTGACGGACGGCAGAGCGGCAGGTCATCTCGGCCGAGTACTGCGCGACCACGACGTGCTGGCCCCGCAGGCAGTCCCAGACGTAGACGTCGTGGCCGTGCACCGCGCCCGTCGAGCACGAGCGGTCCGGCGGCACCTTCTCCGGATAGGCCCGCCAGGGATCCCGGCACATGCAGCCCGAGAGCCCAGGGTCAGGACGACCGCGACGGCGATAGCAGGGAAGCGGTGCCGGATCATCAGCAGAGCCCTCCGACTCATCGGGATCGGACGTCCACCTCGGCGCGGGCCTCCAGCCCGGCGAAGCGAGCCAGGATGCGACCGCTCCCAGGCGAGGCGGCCCGCACCCAGGAGTGCGCGGGTGGCGGCGAACCGCACCACGGGGGAAATTCGCAGCTGCGCGGAGGCCCGCGAGCGCACAGGCACACGCTCCAACGGCCAAGCCGCGAGCGCTCATTCCAGGATCCGGCACGGGATCACTACGGTATCACGCGGGCGCCCGGCTCCGCGCGTCCGGCTTCCGAGCCTCGCGTCCTCGCGTCCCGTGACGTTGCGCCCGGCACCCGGCTCCCCTACACTGCGCCGCCATGAGCGACCTCCACGGCGTCATCGTCGTCGACAAGCCCGCCGGGCCGAGCTCCTTCGGCGTGGTGCAGGAGGTGCGGCGCGCGCTCGGCATGCGGCGCGTGGGGCACGGCGGCACGCTCGACCCCATGGCGACCGGCGTGCTGGCGGTGTGCGTGGGGGAGGGGACGAAGATCGCCGGCTTCTTCCTCGGCGCAGACAAGGAGTACGAGGCGGAGGTCGAGCTGGGCGTCGCGACCGACACCTATGACGCGATGGGCCAGGTCACGGCGCGCTGTGACGCGAGCGGCGTCACCGAGGCGCAGGTGCGGGCCGCGCTCGACCGCTTCCTGGGGCCCATCCGGCAGCGGCCGCCGGCCTACTCGGCCATCAAGCAGGACGGGCAGCGGCTGTACGCCCGGGCCCGCGCCGGCGAGGAGGTCGAGGCGCCCGAGCGCGACGTCGAGATCCGGCAGATCGAGGTGCTCGGGCTCGCGCTGCCGCGGGTGCGCTTCCGGGTCGCGTGCTCCAAGGGCACCTACGTGCGCTCGCTGGCCGCGGACCTCGGCGCGGCGCTCGGCGTCGGGGCGCACCTGACGGCGCTGCGCCGGACGCGCACCGGGCGCTTCACGCTCGCCGACGCCGTGGCGCTCGCCGCGCTGCGGGACGCGCACCAGGCGGGGACGCTGCGGGTCCTCTCACCGGCCGAGGCCCTCGCCGGGCTCGCGCGCGTCGTCGTCCCCGCGGCCACGGAGCGAGCCGTGCGGTGCGGCCAGCCCCTGCGGGCCGCGCAGCTCGGTCTCATCGAGGGCGGCGCGCCGGGGCCGCTCGTCATCCTGAGCGCGCGCGGCGACCTCGTCGCCGTCGCCGAGCCGCCGGACGGACCGGAGGCGCGGGTGAAGCTGCTGCGGGTGTTCAACACCGGCGCGGCGGCGAGTTGATCGCGGACCCCATCGACGCGAGAATTCCACCGGATCCGAGTTGACACGCTGCCCTGTTTGGTGCCATATAGTGCCCCGAACAACAAGGCAGAGAACCGTTTAGGAAGCTGGAGTCTATTATGCCCCTCGCATCCCCCCGCAAACAGGAGGTGATCTCCAAGTTCCGCCAGCACGAGGGAGACACGGGATCGCCGGAGGTACAGATCGCGCTGTTGACGGAGCGCATCACGTACCTCACCGAGCACTTCAAGAGCCACTCGAAGGACCACCACTCGCGTCGCGGCCTGCTGAAGCTGGTCGGTCAGCGGCGCCGCCTCCTGGACTATCTCAAGACCAAGAACCTTGAGCGGTACCGGGGCGTGATCTCGACACTGGGCATCCGCAAGTAACTTCGTCATACCAAGACCGAAGGTGAGGCGAGGAGGGCGGCCATCATGTTGGTGGTCAGCGTTCGTTCGCCTGGACTTTTCGGCGTGAGCATGGCTCACCACGGCCCTGGCCTTTGCGGCCCGTTTGGTTCTGAAGTCGTGCGCCCGCAGGGACGCCGCGAGATGCGGCGATCCGTGCGGGCGCAGGTCTTTGGGACCGAGCACGACCGCCGAGGGTCCGGGGCGCAAGGAGACCGGAATGATCGTCAAAGAGAGTATCGACATCGGCGGTAAAGAATTCTCCATCGAGACCGGGCGCATGGCCAAGCAGGCCGGCGGCGCGGTCGTCGTGCGCTACGGCGACACGATGGTGCTCGTGACGGCGGTGGCGTCGGCGCAGGAGCGGAGCACCGACTTCCTGCCCCTCACCGTCGACTACATCGAGAAGACCGCCTCCGCGGGCAAGATCCCCGGCGGCTACTTCAAGCGCGAGGGGCGCCTGACCGAGGTCGAGACGCTGACCTCGCGCCTCATCGACCGCCCCAGCCGCCCGCTCTTCAAGAAGGGCTGGCGCTACGACACGCAGGTGATCGCGCTCGTGCTGTCGTACGACCGCGAGAACCCGTCCGACGTGCTCGCGATGACCGGCGCCTCCAGCGCGCTGCTCCTCTCGGACATCCCGTGGGACGGCCCCTACGCCGGCGTGCGCGTGGCCCGCGTCGACGGCCGCTTCATCGCGTTCCCGACCTTCGCCGAGCAGGAGAAGAGCGACCTCAACGTCATCCTGGCCGCGAGCCGCGACGCGCTCGTCATGGTCGAGGGCGGCGCCGACCGCGTCTCCGAGGAGGCGCTCGTCGACGCGCTCTTCTTCGGCCACCAGGCGGTGCAGCCGATCCTCGACCTGCAGGAGAAGATCCGCGCCGCCGTCGGCAAGCCGAAGCGGGCCTTCGAGCCCAAGAAGAGCGACGAGCAGCTCGCCGCGCGCGTGCGCGAGATCGCCCTCGACAAGCTGAAGGCGGCCATCGACATCCGCGAGAAGCAGGCCCGCTACGCGGCGCTCTACCAGGCGAACAAGGAGACCGTCGAGGTCCTCGCCAAGCTGCCCGAGTACGAGGGCCGCGAGGAGGAGATCAACCAGGCCTTCGACGGCCTCAAGAAGACGTACGTGCGCGAGATGGTGCTGTCGACCCGCAAGCGCATCGACGGCCGCGGGACGACCGACATCCGGCAGATCACCTGTGAGGTCGGCGTGCTGCCGCGGACCCACGGGTCGGGCCTCTTCACGCGCGGCGAGACCCAGGGCCTCGTCAACGTCACGCTCGGGACGGCGCAGGACGTGCAGCGCATCGAGGCGCTCGTCGGCGACATGGAGAAGCGCTTCATGCTGCACTACAACTTCCCGCCCTTCTCGACGGGCGAGGTCAAGATGATGCGCGGTCCGTCGCGCCGCGAGATCGGCCACGGCGCGCTCGCCGAGCGGTCGCTCGCCCGCGTGCTGCCGCCGTACGAGGACTTCCCCTACACCATCCGCATCGTCTCCGAGATCCTCGAGTCGAACGGCTCGTCGTCGATGGCGACGGTGTGCGGCGGGACGCTCGCGCTCATGGACGCCGGCGTGCCCATCCAGGCGCCGGTCGCCGGCATCGCCATGGGGCTCATCAAGGAGGGCGACCGCTACGCCGTCCTCAGCGACATCCTCGGCGATGAGGACCACCTCGGCGACATGGACTTCAAGGTCACCGGCACCCGCGAGGGCGTCACGGCGCTCCAGATGGACATCAAGGTGAAGGGGCTGTCGCGCGAGATCCTCACCGAGGCGCTGCACCAGGCCCGCGAGGGGCGCCGCTTCATCCTCGGCAAGATGCTCGAGACCATCGCCGCGCCGCGCGACGAGCTGTCGCCGCACGCGCCGCGCATCTTCACGCTCCAGATCAAGCCGGACCGCATCCGCGACATCATCGGTCCCGGGGGCAAGATGATCCGCGCCATCACCGAGCAGACCGGCTGCGCCATCGACGTCGAGGACGACGGCACCGTGTCGATCGCGTCCTCGGACGACGCCTCGGCCAGGAAGGCCATCGAGATCATCAAGGGCCTCACGCAGGAGCCCGAGGTGGGCGAGTTCTACAAGGGCATCGTTCGGCGCATCGCCGAGTTCGGCGCCTTCGTCGAGATCCTGCCCGGCACCGACGGCCTGGTCCACATCTCGGAGCTGGCCCCGGAGCGCGTCAAGCGGGTCGAGGACGTCATCAAGGAAGGCGAGGAGATCCTCGTCAAGGTCATCGCGGTCGGCCGCGATGGCAAGATCCGGCTCTCGCGCAAGGAAGCACTCGGCAAGACGCCGGAGCATGTGCATAATCTGGCGACCAAGTAGCTCCCGGCTGGCTTAGGTCACGCCGGGCCCTGAGGTGAGCCGCAGGCGAGCCTCGTCGTAGATCGGACTGCGGCCCGGCGTGGCCGCTGGCACTCTCGTGAACGTGAAGCAGGACACGGCGCGCCTGCGGCTCAAGCTCCTCCGCCCCGAGGCGGTGGCGCCGCGGTATGCCACGGCCGGGGCGGCGGGGCTCGATCTCTCCGCCGCCCTCGAGGCCGACCTCACGCTGGCTCCCGGCGAGCGGGCCCTGGTGCCGACCGGCGTCGCGCTCGCCATCCCCCCCGGTTTCGAAGGACAGGTCCGGCCGCGCTCCGGCCTCGCCGTGCAGGCGGGCGTGACGGTGCTCAACGCGCCCGGCACCATCGACAGCGACTACCGCGGCGAGGTCAAGGTCGTGCTCATCAATCACGGCACCGCGCCGTGGACCATTCACGCGGGCGACCGGATCGGCCAGCTCGTGATCGCGCCCGTGCACCGTGTCGCGATCGAGGTCGTGGCGGAGCTCGACGCCACCGACCGCGGGGCGGGCGGCTTCGGGCACACCGGGCGCGGAGGGATCACGTGATCTGCGTGCGCTGCGGGGCCACCGTGCCCGACGACGCCGTGAAATGCCCGAGCTGCGAGCAGGAGCTGTCGCCGGGGTTGACGATCCCGGCCACGCCGAGCCGGCTCGGCCGGAAGCGTGAGCGCTCCGACGTGACGAACCAGCTCGGCCTCGAGGACCTCCTCGAGGACGCGATCGAGGCCGAGGATGACGACATCCTCAAGCGGCCGCGCGAGAGCTCCGGGGCCGACGCGGCGCAGGAGCCCGCGCCGCGCCCGCGCACCACCGGGCGACAGCCCGCGGTCATCGTCGAGACCGAGTCGAGCGACGACGAGCCGACGCGCAACGTGCCGAACCCCTTCGCCGAGCTCGCCCCGGCGGCGGCGCTGGCCGCGGCGCCCGCGCCCGCGGCGCCACCGGCGGCGGTCGCGGCCGCGGCCCCGGCGGCGGTTGCGGTCGCGGCCCCGGTCGCGGCCCCGGCTGCGCCGCGCCCGACCGCGCCCGCCGTCCTCGTGGCGCCGCCCGTGGACGCGTCCGGCGCGGTGGAGCCCGCCTGGGTCGCCGCGGCGCCGCGCGGCAACCCGGCGTCCGGCCCGCGGCGCGCCCCCGGCCCGGGCGCGCGCCAGACCCGCACGGCGGTGACCACCGCCCCTCAGGGCCGCATCGGCCTGCCCGCGCTGCTGATGATCGGCGCCGGCCTCGGGATCGCCGCCGCGACCCTCGGGAGCATCTACTACGTCCAGCAGCAGGACCTGCGCGACGCCGAGGCCCGCCGGGCGCGCGTGCTGCGCAAGGCGCAGGAGCGGCGCCAGGACGGGGGCGACGCGCCGCGCGGCGGTGCGCCGGCCGCGGCGCCCGCCGCCGCCCACGCCGACGGGTGTCCGCAGGGCATGCGGCTCGTCCCGGGCGCCTCGCCGTTCTGCATCGACATGTACGAGTACCCCGGCGGCCGGACGCTCCCCCGCGTCGGCGTGACCTGGCGTGAGGCCAAGAGCGTGTGCGAAGGCCGCGGCGCGCGGCTCTGCGCCGGGCTCGAGTGGGAGCGCGCGTGCCTCGGCGCCGGCAACGCGCCCTATCCCTACGGCGGCAAGTTCGAGCCGACCCGCTGCAACGTCGCCCGCCCCGGCGGCAAGCCGCGCGAGCTCGCGGAGAGCGGCGCCTTCGCCCAGTGCCGCAGCGCCGCGGGCATCTACGACATGAGCGGCAACGCGGCCGAGTGGATCGATCCCCCGGCGTACCGCGGCGGCTCCGTCGAGGGCGGCGCCGAGCAGACCAGGTGCACGTCCCAGGTCGCCTCGACGCCGGAGGGCTCCAACCCCTACGTCGGGTTCCGCTGCTGCGCGAGCCCCCCAGCCGCGGGCGCCCCCGCCGCCCGGCCGGAGCAGGGCCGATGATCCCGCGCTACACCCGCCCCGAGCTGGCCGAGCTGTGGAGCGACGGCCGGCGCTTCGCGACCTGGCTCGAGGTGGAGCTGCGGGCCTGCGAGGCCATGGAGGCGGACGGCCTCGTGCCCGCCGGCACCGCGGCCGCGGTGCGCGGCCGCGTCCGGCTCGATCCCGAGCGCATCCTCGAGATCGAGCGCACCACGCGCCACGACGTCATCGCCTTCCTCACCCAGGTCGAGGAGAGCGCCGGCGAGGCCGCGCGGTGGCTGCACCTGGGCCTGACCTCGTCGGACGTGCTCGACACCGCCTTCGCCATCCTGCTGCGCGACGCGATGGGGTACGTGCTCGGCGGCGTCGACCGCCTCCTGACCGCGCTCGAGCGCCGCGCGCGGGAGCACCGCGACACCCCGTGCATGGGGCGGTCGCACGGGATGCACGCCGAGCCGATCACGCTCGGGCTCGTCTTCGCGCGCTGGCACGCGGAGATGCGGCGCAACCGCGACCGGCTCGTCCGGGCGCGCACCGCGATCGCGGTCGGCAAGATCGCGGGCGCGGTCGGCGTCTACGGCAACCTGCCGCCGTCGGTCGAGGCGCAGGCGCTCGGCGCGCTGGGCCTCTCGCCCGAGACGGTCGCCACCCAGGTGGTCGCGCGCGACCGTCACGCCGAGTACTTCACCGCGCTCGCGGTGCTCGGCACCGGCATCGAGCAGATCGCGCTGACGGTGCGCCACTGGCAGCGCACGGAGGTGGGCGAGGCCGAGGAGCCGTTCGGCCGCGGCCAGAAGGGCTCCTCCGCGATGCCGCACAAGAAGAACCCCATCCTCAGCGAGAACCTGTGCGGCCTCGCGCGCCTGCTGCGCACGAACGCGCTCGCCGCGCTCGAAGACGTCGCGCTCTGGCACGAGCGTGACATCAGCCACTCCTCGGTCGAGCGGGTCATCGGGCCCGACTCGACGACGCTCGCGGACTTCATGCTCCAGCGCACCGCCGACCTCGTCGACGGCCTGGTCGTCTACCCCGAGCGCATGCGCGCGAACCTCGAGCGCTCCGGCGGCCTCTGCTTCAGCGAGGCGCTGCTGCTCGCGCTCGTGCGCCAGGGCCTGGGGCGGCAGGCGGCCTACGAGAAGGTGCAGCGCAACGCCCTGCGCGCGCTGCGCGGCGAGGGGCGTTTCCGCGACCTGCTCGCCGCCGACCCCGACGTCACCGCGCACCTCGGCGCCGCCGCGATCGACGAGTGCTTCGACCTCGGGCACCACCTGCGGCACGTGGGGGCGATCTTCGACCGGGCCTTCGCCGGCGGGTAGCGGGGCGCGTTCACTCGAGCGCGGCCCAGGTGGTCGGCAGCTCGAAGAGGGCGGCGCCGCTCGCGTCGGTGCCGTAGAGCGTGACGGCGCCGCCGCCGGTCGCGACGAGCCGTACCCGGGCCCCGGCGGGCGTGAGGCCGCCGGCGGGGACGCCGGCGCCGGCGCACGGGGCGCACACGGCCGCGCCGAGGAGCTCGAGCTGGCCCGCCTCGGGGTAGATCCCCCCCGGACCGGCGCGGAAGGTGAGCGCGGGGCCGCCGTAGGGGAAGAGCCCGATGACGCCGCTCGCGCCGGTGTCGAGGTCGCCGGCGGCGACGAGCGTGACGACCTCGGGCCGCGCGCGGGAGAACGCGGCGACGAGGTCGAAGCAGCCCAGGCGGTACAGCGTCTCGCCGCCCCGCTCGGCGCGCAGGAAGCCGTCGGGGTGCGGGCCGCTGAAGCGGAACGTGAACCGGACCAGATCCGCGCTGGTCACGTAGAGCGTGAACGCTCCGGCGAGGGTCTCGGGGCCGGCGGCGCCGACGATGGTCAGGGCCAGGCTCACGTCGAGCG
>DASXVK010000479.1:0-13898 GCA_036504295.1 Polyangia bacterium | reverse complement strand
CCCCAAGGAGGCCGGCCCGAAGGAGAACGACGGCTGCCCCGACACCGACCAGGACAAGGACGGCGTCGTCGACCGCCTCGACAAGTGCCCGACCGAGCCCGGCCCGGCCGAGAACAACGGCTGCCCGCTGCCGCAGGCCGTGAAGCAGTTCACCGGCAAGATCGAGGGCATCTTCTTCGCCGTCAACTCGGCCAAGATCCAGCCCAAGTCGTTCGTCGTGCTCGACAAGGTCGTCGCGGTGCTCAAGGAGTACCCGACGCTGCCGCTCACCATCGAGGGCCACACCTCGAGCGAGTGCAAGCGCGAGAAGAACATGAAGCTCTCGCAGGACCGCGCCGACGCCGTGAAGGCCTACTTCGTCGGCAAGGGCATCGACGCCGCCCGCCTCACCGCCATCGGCATCGGCCCCGATCGGCCCATCGCGGACAACAAGAAGCCCAAGGGCCGCGAGCAGAACCGCCGCATCGAGTTCCAGATCAAAGCCGGCGCCGCGAAGTAGCCGCCCGGCTCTCCCCGCCCGCCCGCCGCACCTCCTCAGAACCGCGACAGCAGCACCGCACGCAGGTATCGTATACTGCGACCGTGCTCGATCCGCCGCTCGCTTCCGGCGACACGCTCGACCGCTACCGGATCGAGGAGCTGCTGGGCGCCGGCGGCATGGGCTGTGTGTACCGCGCCCACGACCCGCGGCTGCAACGCCGGATCGCGCTCAAGGTGATCGCCACCCCGTCCGGGGACCCGCAAGCGGCCGAGCTCACGGCGCGGCTGCTGCGGGAGGCGCGCGCGGCGGCCGCGCTGGATCACCCCCACGCGGTGGTCGTGCACGACGCCGGCGAGGCCGGCGGGCTCGCGTTCATCGCGATGGAGCTGGTCACCGGCCGGACCCTGCGCCAGTGCATCGGCGAGACCGCGATTCCCTGGCCGCGGCGCGTGCGCTGGCTCGTCGAGATCGCGAGCGCGCTCGCGGCCGCGCACCGGGCGGGCCTCATCCACCGCGACGTGAAGCCCGAGAACGTCATGATCCGCGACGACGGGCGGGCAAAGGTGCTCGACTTCGGCATCGCGCGCCGCCTCGCGGGACCCGTCGACCCGCGCGCGGCGACGGTGCAGGGCGGCATCGACACCATCACGCTGGGCGGCATCGCCGTCGGCACTCCGCTGTACATGGCCCCGGAGCAGCTCCGGTCCGAGCCGCTCGACGGTCGCGCCGACCAGTTCTCGTGGGGGGTCGTGGCGTTCGAGCTGCTCGCGGGGGAGCGCCCCTGGGGTCCGCGCCCCGACGCGGTGAGCCTCCTCGCCGCGATCCTCACCGAGGAGCCGCGTCGCCTCGGCCCGCGGTGCCCGGAGCTGCCGGAGCCGGTCGAGCGCGCGGTCCACCGCACGCTCGCCAAGGATCCGGACGGCCGCTTTCCGGGCATGGACGACGTCATCCGTGCGCTCGAGCCCTTCGCCGCGGCCGGTGCGCGGCTGGCGCCGCCGTCGCCGGCGCAGACCGCGCTCGTCCCGGCGCCGCCCGGCCCGGCCCGGGCGGGGTGGCGGCGCCCCGCCCTGCTCGCGCTGGCCGCCGTCACGCTCGCCGGCGCCGCGGCCGTGGCCGGCTGGCGGATCCTCGGCGGGCCCGGCCGGCCGCCGCCCGCCGGCGTTCCGCCGCTGCGCACAGTCGCGGTCACCGCGCTGCCGCCGCCCGTCACGAGCGCGGCGGCGCTGGCCGCGTACCGCGCCGGCGTCGGCGCCCACCGCGAAGGCGACTGGCTGCGCACACGCGAGGAGCTGCGGCGCGCCCTCAGCCTGGACGCCGCCCTCGCCGCGGCCCACGTGCAGCTCGTCGTGGACGCCGTGTTCGGCGACGTGGACGCGAGCGCTCGGGAGCATTTCCGCCGCGCCGACGAGCTGCGCCGCGGGTTGTCGGCGCGCGACCAGGCGCTGCTCGACGCCGTCGAGCCCGTGGTCCGGCGGCAGCCGGCCGACTGGACCGCCGCGCAGCGCCGGCTGTCGGCGGCGCTGGCCCGGCACCCGGGCGACGCCCAGCTCTGGTTCCTGCAGTCGACGATCACGCTCAACGCCGAGGGCTTTGCGCCGGCGCTGCGCGCCGCCGAGCGTGCGGCCGCGCTCGATCCCGGCTACGCGATGGCGCTCCTCCACAAGGCGCAGATCGCGGCCTACCTGGGCCGCTTCGACCTCGCGCGAGCCTCGCTCGCCCAGTGCCTGCAGGCGGTCCCCGCGTCGGTCACGTGCCTGCGCGAGCAGGCGCGCCTCGAGCAGCAGGAGGGCGGGTGCGCCGACGTGGAGGCCACGGCCCGGCGCATGATCACCGTCGACGCGACCGGACGCTATGCGCGCCACTGGCTCGCGGCCGCGCTCGCCGGGCAAGGGGCGCTGCCGGCGCTGCGCGAGGCGGTGCAGCAGAAGTACCTGGTCGTCCCGGACGCGATCCGCCGGCGCAACCAGCCCGTCGACGCGGCCGCGATCGAGATCCTCGCCGGCGACTTCGTGGCGGCGGAGCGGTGGGCGCAGGCCCACGAGGCGGCGGTCGAGACCAGCGACCGGCAGGCGGATCACGGCCGCGCAGCGCGGCTCACGGCGCTCATCCTCGACGAGAGCGGGCGCACGCGGGAGGCGGGCGCGCGCGCCCGGAGCTTCCTCGACCGTCGCCACGCCTGGGAGCCCGACCCGCGGGCCGAGGACTTCGCGCTCGCGGCCGACGTGACGCCGGTCCTGATGGGACTGGCCCACCGGGTCGGCGCGCTGTCGCGCGACGACCTCGCCGCGGGCCGGGAGGCCTGGGTGCGGGCGTGGGCGCGGAAGGTGATCCCGGACCTGCGGGGGTACGTGTGGCTGCACGGTTTCGCCGCAGCCGCGGCGGCGGCCGAGTCGCCGGACGAGGCGCGCGTGGCGCTCGGCGCGCTGCCCCGCTACGCGCCCATCCCGCCCTACCGCCCCGGCACCCTCGCCGAGGCGGCTATCGGCGTGACGGAGCTCCTCGCCGGCCGCCCGCAGGAGGCGGTGCGCCAGCTGACCCGGGCGACCCGGACCTGTCGCGCCCTCGAGTTTCCCGTCGAGCACACCCGTGCCAGCTACTGGCTCGGCCGGGCGCACGAGGCCGCCGGCGACCGCCCGGCCGCGTGCGCGGCGTACGCCGTCGTGCGGGCGCGATGGGGGCACGCACGGCCGCGGTCGGTCACGGCCGAGCGGGCCGGGGCGCGGGCAGCGGCGCTAGGGTGCCGGCCGGCGCCCTAGCGCCCGCAACGCGCAGGCTCGCCGAGATGCGCTCTCCGCGTCGAACCGCCGCCACGCGCGCACGCTCCCGCGCGGGGCGGCTCCCACCGTCGCGCACGTTCGCCCTACTCGTCGACCGTCACCGGCGTGCGGCGGGCGACCGTATCGGAGCTCCCGCCGGCGAGCTTCCTCACGCCGCCGCGAACGCCAGCCGCTGCGTGGACGGCGCGAGGCTGATCGTGGGCCGCGACGCGACGACGCCGACGGCGATCGTGGTGCAGCCCGAGAGTGAGGCCACTGCCAGGAGAAGTGCCAGGCACCGCATCGTGCGACCTCCGCGCTGTCGTGCGCCGTCCACCAGGATGAGCCGGGCCGGTGAGGCCCCTGTGTCGCGCGTGCGAAGTAGTGTTGCGGCGCTCGCGGCGGCCGGGACGTGAGCCGGCCGCGCTACGGCTCCTCGAACGCCCCGTGCCGCCCCGCGCCCGCCGCGAACCGCGCCGCGCCGGCCGCGGTCTCGCCCGACGCGAGCACCGCGAGGCCGCGGCGGGTCTCGTTCGCGTGCGCGGCGTCGAGCGGCAGCGCCCAGCCTTCGTAGGCGGCGAGGCGGTCGGAGCGCAGGCACCCCTGCGGGAACGCGGCGATCTGCTCCGCGAGCGCCACCGCGGCCGCCAGGGCCGTGCCCGGCGCGACGAGGCGGTTCGCGAGCCCCATCCGGAGCGCCTCGTCGCCGGACACCGGGCGGCCCGTGAGGATCAGGTCGAGCGCGTGGGACATGCCGACGAGCCGCGGCAGGCGGATGGTGCCGCCGTCCATGAGCGGCACGCCCCAGCGGCGGCAGAAGACGCCGAAGACCGCGTCGCGCGCCGCCACGCGCAGGTCGCACCAGAGCGCGAGCTCGAGGCCGCCGGCCACGGCGTGACCCTCGACCGCGGCGAGGACCGGCTTCGACAGGAGCAGCCGCGCGAGGCCGAGCGGGGCGTCCCCGTCGGCGGCGGCCCGCGGCTGCCGCGCGGTGCCGATCGACTTGAGGTCCGCCCCGGCGCAGAAGACGCCGCCCGCGCCCGTGAGCACCGCGACCGCCAGCGCCGGGTCGGCGTCGAAGCGGCGGAACGCCGCGGTGAGCGCGGCGGCGGTCGGCCCGTCGACGGCGTTGCGCACCTCGGGGCGGTCGATCGTCACGACGGCGACCGCGCCCCGCGTCTCCCACCGCACCATCTCACCCATGCGTCATCTCTTCCTCCCCCGCCGCCCCGCGTCAAGCTGCCGTGCCCGTGCCCGTGCCCCTGCCCGTGCCCGATCTCCGACCGGACCCCGCCCGCGCCGACGGTGGCGGCGCACCGCTCCGTCAACGACTGAGCATCCGACCCGTCTGGGGGCGAGGTACGTGATGGGTGGTTATCGCAAGCTGTGGGCCGCGCTGGCGGCCGTGATGATCGTCTCCTTCGCGGTGCTCGGCGCGGTCGGGTATCGCGCGGTGCGCCGGGCCCCGCCGATCCCGCGCACCGTCGCGACCGCCGACGGCCGCATCCTCTTCGACGGCGAGACCATCCGCACGGGCCAGAACGTCTGGCAGTCCATCGGCGGCCAGGAGGTGGGCTCGGTGTGGGGCCACGGCGCCTACCTCGCCCCGGACTGGACCGCCGACTGGCTGCACCGCGAGGCGATGTTCGTGCTCGACCGCTGGGCCCACGCGGAGGGCGCGGCCGGCTACGCCGCGCTCGCCCCCGAGGCCCAGGCGGCCCTGGGCGCCCGTCTCACGGCGGCGATGCGCACGAACACCTACGACGCGGCGCGCGGCCGCGTCGTCCTCGACCCGGCGCGCGCCGCGGCGTTCGACGAGCTGGCCGCGTACTACGCCGACGTCTTCGCGCGCGGGCGGCCCGAGTACGCCATCCAGTCCGGCGCGCTCGCCGATCCCGCGGCCGCGCGCCAGATGGCGACCTTCTTCTGGTGGACCTCCTGGGCCGCGTCCACCCAGCGGCCCGGGGAGAGCGTGACCTACACCCAGAACTGGCCGCACGAGGAGCTGGTCGGCAACCGCCCGACCGGCGGCGCCATCGTCTGGAGCGTGGTCAGCTTCGTCCTGCTCCTCGCGGGCGTCGGCGCGATGGGCTGGTACTTCGCCGGCCGTCAGGGCGGCCGCGACCGTGCCGAGCCGGCCGGCAGCCCGCCGCGGCGCGACCCGCTGCTCGGCCTGCAGCCGACCCCGTCCCAGCGCGCCACCGTGAAGTACTTCTTCGTCGTCGCCGCGCTCTGGGTGGTGCAGGTGCTCCTCGGCGCCGTCGTCGGTCACTACGGCGTCGAGGGGTCGGGCTTCTACGGCGTGCCGCTCGCCAGCGTGCTGCCCTACGGGGTCGCGCGCACGTGGCACCTGCAGCTCGGCATCTTCTGGATCGCGACCTCCTGGCTCGCGACCGGCCTCTACATCGCGCCGGCGGTGAGCGGCCGCGAGCCGCCCGGCCAGCGGCTGGGCGTGAACCTGCTCTTCGGCGCCCTCATCGTCGTCGTCGTCGGCTCCCTCGCGGGCGAGTGGCTCAGCGCCCAGCACCACATCGGCCGCCTCGACCTGTCGTGGTGGTTCGGCACGCAGGGCTACGAGTACATCGACCTCGGCCGCTTCTGGGCCATCCTGCTCTTCGCCGGCCTGATCTTCTGGCTCGCGCTCATGTGGCGCGGCCTGGCCCCGGCGCTGCGCGAGCGCACGGAGAGCCGCAGCCTGCTCGTGCTCTTCCTCGTCGCGAGCATCGCCATCCCGCTCTTCTGGGCGGCGGGGCTCCTCTTCGGCCGCCGCAGCCACCTCGTCACCGCCGAGTACTGGCGCTGGTGGGTCGTCCACCTCTGGGTCGAGGGCTTCTTCGAGGTCTTCGCCACCGTCGTGATCGCGTTCCTCTTCACCCGCCTGCGGCTGCTGGCGGTGCGCACCGCGACCCGCGCGGTGCTCTTCTCGACGACCATCTTCCTGGCCGGCGGCATCATCGGCACCTTCCACCACCTGTACTTCGCCGGCACCGGCGCGGCCGTGCTCGCGCTCGGCGCCGTCTTCAGCGCGCTCGAGGTCGTGCCGCTCGTGCTCATCGGCTTCGAGGCGTGGGAGAACATCCGCCTCGCCCGCGGCGGCGCGCACCAGCTGTCGTGGGTGACCGCGTACCGCTGGCCGATCTACTTCTTCGTCGCGGTCGCGTTCTGGAACTTCGTCGGCGCCGGCCTCTTCGGCTTCTTCATCAACCCCCCGATCGCGCTCTTCTACATGCAGGGCCTCAACACGACCTCGGTGCACGGCCACACCGCCCTCTTCGGCGTGTACGGCATGCTCGGCCTCGGGCTGATGCTCTTCTGCCTGCGCGCGCTGCGCCCTGGCCGCGCCTGGGCCGAGCGTCCGCTCGCCGTCGCCTTCTGGCTCATCAACGGCGGCCTGGCGCTGATGGTGCTCCTCAGCCTGCTGCCCATCGGGCTCCTGCAGGCCTGGGCGGCGGTCGAGCACGGCACCTGGTACGCCCGCTCGGCGGAGTTCCTGCACCAGGGCCCGATGCAGACCCTGCGCTGGCTGCGCGTCGTCGGCGACAGCCTCTTCGCCCTCGGCGCCCTCGTCCTGGGCTGGTTCGTCCTCGGCCTGGTCACCGGGCACTCCTACGCCAAGACCGGCCACGTCGACGCGGGCGACTGGGACGTCTCGCCCGGCGCCGTGCACGGCGAGCAGGGGTAGCGCCCCGGCCGCGCGCCCGCGCGCTGGCGCCCGGCGGTCGGTCCCGGGTATCATGCGCGCGCCATGCACGCGATCGCGAGCCGCCCTGCCCTGCAGCCTCAGTTCCTGCGCCAGCTCCGCCTCTTCCTCGAGGAGATCTGCTGCGAGATCTGCCGGTTCCGGCACGTCGAGCTGGAGAAGGTGCCGCCCGACGCGGTGCAGGTGAGCCGGGAGGTGGACCTCGGGCTGCCGGGGTCGTTCGCCGACATCGTGGTCGAGGCGGCGGGCCTGAGCCCCTACATCGTCGAGGTGAAGTACGGCTACCCCGCCGACCGCATGATCCAGCACCTCACGCGCAAGTACGCGGCCACGGCGCCGGGGCTGCCGGGCGCGCGCAAGCTGGTGCTGGTGGTCGACAGCGCCCGCCTCCCCGAGTGGCCCGCCATGGAGGCGCAGCTCCGGGCGGCGATCACGCCCGCCCTCGCGCTCGAGGTGTGGGACGAGCGCCGGCTCCTCGACCTCATCCACGAGTGCTTCGGCATCCAGATGCCCGCGATCACCGTCGACGGCCTGCGCGAGCTGCGCTTCGCCATCGACGACGCCAAGTGGCGCTTCGCGTTCGGCGACGAGTGGCGCGACAGCCCGCTCAAGACGCCGCTTCTGTGGCACTTCGGCTTCTGGCGCCTGCGCCAGCTCCACCAGGAGCACGGCCTGCGCCCCGACCAGATCCTGCCGCCCGGGCGGTACCAGGGCGCCGTCGTCCTGCTCGCCGACCTCTCGGCCTTCTCGAGCTACGTGCGCGACACGCGCGACGACGAGGTGGTGCGGACGGCCCTGACCACGTTCTACTCCAACTCGCGCTACGCCATCATGAACGCCGGCGGCATGATGTGCCAGTTCGTCGGCGACGAGGTCGTCGCGCTCTTCGGCGTCCCGGCCGCGGACGACAGCAACGCGCGCCGCGCGCTCGACTGCGCCCGCGCGCTCGTGCAGATCGGCAGCTCGGTCGCGAACAAGTGGCAGCGCGAGATCGACCGCGTGCAGGCGCGCGGCGGCGTGCACATCGGCATGGCCATGGGCGACGTCGAGGCCGTGTCGCTGCGCCCGTTCTGCACCCAGAACATCGGCGTCATCGGCGACGCGATCAACATGGCCGCCCGCCTGACGGCATGCGCCGCCGCCGGCGAGGTCGTCGCCTCGAACACCTACTTCCAGATGCTGCCCGACGGCGAGCAGGCGCGCTTCGAGGAGATCGAGCCCGTCGACGCCCGCAACCTCGGGCTGATCAAGTCGTGGAAGCTGCGGGTCGCCTCGAGCTGGTCGGCGCGCGGCGCCTGATCGGCCGCGGCGCGCGCGCGCGCACGCCGTCGCCGCGCACGACGCGCAGGGTGCGCAGCAGCGGCACCAGGTCGCGGGCCACGTCGAAGGTCGCCTGCACATCCGCGATCGCGCGCCCGACCTCGTCGTAGACGGTGGCGGGCAGCAGCGACAGCGACTTCGCGAGGTGCAGCGGCCGCAGGCGCTTCTGCCCGACCAGGCGGTAGGGGCGGCCGTCGTCGCCGCGGAAGTGGAGGTCGTAGCGCAGCGCGCGCCCGAGGAACGGGTCGATCTCGAGCGTGCCCTCGAGCCGGACGCCGTGGGCGAAGCCGGGCATGGCGAGCGTGCCCTCGAGCCGCGTCACGCCGTGCTGCAGGAAGCCGAGCAGGCGCGGGGCTACGGCGGTCGCGGTGAAGCCGAACGGCCGCGCCGCCCCGCCCTGGTCGATCAGGCGGTAGCTCCCGCCCATGGACTCCTGGAACTGAAAGCCGAAGCTGAGCTTCTCGAGCATGGTGCTCCTCCTCTCGGGCGCAGGCGCCGGCGCCGGGGCGCGCGGGCGGCCGCGTTCGTGCCAGCGGTCCTCGAGACCGGCCAGGCCGAGCACGGTGCGCGCCAGGAAGAAGCGCAGCGGCTCCGTCGGCCACGCGACGACGCGGCGATTGACGAAGAACATCTCGGTGCGCTCGGTCTGGCGCCCGAGGACGAGGTCGGCGAGGGTCTCGCCGTTGATGTGCGTGAGCGCCACCCCGTGGCCGAGGCAGCCCAGGCTGTAGAGCACGCGCTCATCGCCGGCGTGGCCGATGGCCGGCGCGAGGTCGAGCGTCACCGAGCAGGGCCCGCCCCAGCGCGCGGCGATGCCGATGCCGGCGAGCGCGGGGAAGATGACGCCGATGGCGCGCTCGAGCCGCGCGAAGGCGCGCTGGTTGAAGTCGCGCGCCATGTCGGCGCCGAAGCCGACGCTCACCTCGTCGCCGCCCATGAGGAGGCGGTCGTCGGGCGTGAGCCGGTAGTAGTGGACCAGGTTGCGCGCGTCCTCGATGCCCTGGCGCCGCCGCCACCCCACGGCCAGGCGCTGGGCCACGGTCAGCGGCTCCGTCACGAGCGCGTGCGAGAAGAAGGGCATCTGCAGCCGCCCGACCGCGGGGATGAGGTGCGAGTAGGCGTTGGTCGCGAGCACGACCTTGTCGGCGCGCACGACGCCGCCGGGCGTGCGCAGCACCACCGCGCCGGGCTCCCGCTCGAGGGCGAGCACGGGTGTGTGCTCGAAGATCCGGACGCCCTGCCCCTCGACCACGCGGCGCATCCCGCGCGCGAGCTTCAGCGGGTTCACGAGCGCGCCGCGGGGCTCCCACCAGGCGCCGAGGTAGGTCGGGGAGCGCACCTCGGCCGCGAGCGCGGCGCGGTCGCGCCACTCGATCCCGGTCAGGCCCAGACGCGCGGCGAGGTCGATCTCGCGCCGCAGCCGCGCGACGTGGCCGGGCGTCGTGGCCACGCGCAGGAAGCCCCGCCGCTCGAAGTCGCAGTCGATCCCGTGGGTGGCGCAGAGCTCCCCGACGAGATCGACGGCGCGCTCGAGGTAACGGTGGGCCGCCCGCGCCTCGTCGGCGCCGTAGAGCCGGGCGGTGTAGCCGAGGCTCACGCCGAACTGCGTCATGACGAAGCCGCCGCTGCGGCCCGAGGCGCCGGCGCCGACGACGCGCGCCTCGAGCACGCCGACGCGCAGCGTCGGATCCAGGCGGCGGAGGAAATGTGCGGTGGCGAGCCCCGTGAACCCGCCGCCCACGATGGCGACGTCGAGGTCGAGGGGGCCGGCGAGCGCCGCCGCCGCGGGCACCCGCGGCGCGTCCGCCACCCAGAAGCTGGTCGTGTCGTCGTCGGTCACAGGCGTTAGGTGCCCGTGACGCGCCGACGGTGGCTAACGTCAGACGGGGCGCGCGCGCGGCCACACGGCGTCGAGCCCGACGGCGAGCGCGACCACGGCCGCGCAGCCGATCACGTTGTACCAGAGGAACCCGATCGAGCTCAGGGCGAAGGTCAGGAGCACGGCCGCCTGCCCCGCGATGAGCGCGACGAACGTCGGCGTGCCCCGGACCCGCTTGAGGAAGAAGCCGACGAGGAAGACGCCGAGCGTCGGCCCGTAGAAGATGGAGCCCAGGATGTTCACGGCCTGGATGAGGTTGTCGAGCAGCGAGGCGAAGGCCGCGAAGCCGACCGCGAGCGCGCCCCACAGCACCGTGAAGACCTTGGCCGCGCGGAGGTAGTGGGCGTCGGTGGCCGCGGGGACGAAGCTGCGCCGGTAGAAGTCCACCACCGTGGTCGAGCCGAGCGCCGAGAGCGCGCTCGCCGTGGCCGACATGGCGGCGCAGAAGATGACGGCCACGAGCAGCCCGACGAGGCCGCGCGGGAAGTGCCGCGTGACGAAGGTGATGAAGACGTAGTCCGCGTCCTTCACCTCGGCCCCGGGCAGCGCGCGCTTGATGACGCTCTTCGCCGCGGCGCGCGCCGCCCGCGCCCGGCCCTCGGCCTCGCGCAGGCCGGCGCGGGCCGCGGCCTCGGCGGCGCCGTCGTGGGCGCGGCGGGCCGCGAGGTACCGCTCGACCTGCGCCTGCTTGTCGGCGAAGGCGCGCGCGTGCGCGGCCTCGGCGCGGCGCAGCGCGGGCGCGTGCGCGGTGCGCTCCACGCGCGCGAGCTCGGCCTCGTGGAAGAAGACCGGGGGGCGGTTGAACTGGTAGAAGACGAAGACCATCAGCCCGACGAGCAGGATGAAGAACTGCATCGGGACCTTGACCAGGCCGTTGAAGAGCAGGCCGAGGCGGCTCTCGGCGACGGTGCTGCCGGAGAGGTAGCGCTGCACCTGCGACTGGTCGGTGCCGAAGTACGCGAGCGCGACGAAGAGGCCGCCGGTGAGCCCCGACCAGAGCGTGTAGCGCGTGTCGAAACGCGCCGAGAGGTCGATCACCTTCATGCGGTCGAGGCTGCCGGCGACGTGGAAGGCGTCGCCGAGCGAGACCCCCGCGGGCAGCGCGTGCAGCACGAAGACGAACGCGAGCGCCATCCCGCCCATCATCACGACCATCTGCGGCGTCTGCGTCTGGCTCACGGCGCGGCTGCCGCCCGAGACCGTATAGAGGATGACGAAGCCGCCGATGACGAGGTTCGTGAGGTGCAGCGGCAGGCCGAGCACCGACGAGAGGATGATGGCCGGCGCGTAGATCGACAGGCCCGCCCCGAGCCCGCGCTGCACGAGGAAGAGGAAGGCCGTGAGCTGCCGCGTCTTCTGGTCGAAGCGCCCCTCGAGGTACTCGTAGGCGGTGGTCACGCGGAGCCGGTGGTAGACCGGGACGATGGTGGCGCAGAGCAGCACCATCGCGATCGGCAGGCCGAAGTAAAACTGGACGAACCCCATCCCGTCCTCGTAGGCCTGGCCCGGCGTCGAGAGGAACGTGATGGCGCTCGCCTGCGTCGCCATGATCGAGAGGCCGATCGTGTACCACTTGAAGTCGCTGCCGCCGCGCAGGTAGGCGTCGGCGGTGCGCACGGCGCGCCCCTTCCACACGCCGTAGGCGACGATGGCCGCGAGCGTGGCCCCGAGCACCAGCCAGTCGACGAGGCTCATGGCCGGCTCACCGGTAGATCCACGTGAGCGCGCCGAAGAGCGCCATCACCACGACCAGCGCGCCGAGCACGACGAGGTAGATCCGGCCCCAGCTGCCGAGGATGGGCGGTCGATCGTCGGTGCCGGGCGCGCTCATGGGCGGGACCGCTTCGTCGGCGACGACGGAATTGAACCGCCAAGACGCCAAGACACGGTAGCCAGGAAGACAGGGCGACGGGGAAACGGGGAGTAGGACTGGGCCAGGCCCAGGTCCGACTTGTTCGTCAGACGCCAAGCTGCTCTCGAGCCGGCCGCCTTGGCGTCTTGGCGGTTCAAATTCATTCTCCGCACGCGGCAGCGTGGGGCGCCCCTGGAGCCTGGAGCCGGAAGCCTCCTGTCTCAGTGGCCATAGGCGATCATGTTCGTGAAGAGGCGGTAGGCGCCGGGGACGCCCGCGGGGAGCTGGCGGAAGAAGGCGAGGCCGGTGTAGATGAAGGCGCCCTTGCCGTGGCGGGCGACGAGGACGCTGCCGCGCCGCGGCGGCTCGCCGGGATCGTGCATCGCGAGGACCGTCGCGTACTCCTTGCTCCAGCGGCCGGCGAAGTAGAGGCCGCGCTCCTGCACCCAGCCGGCGAAGTCCGCCGCGCCGATGCGGTTCGGGCGCGTGAGCAGCGGGTGGGCCGGCGCCGCGAGGGTGACCGGCGCGTCCTCGTCCGTGACGCGCTGCTGCGAGATGTCGAACGGGTACGGCCCGATCGGCGCCGTGAGCGGCGCCAGGCGGTTGTTCGTGTTGTACTGCGCCACGAGCGTGCCGCCCTGGGCGACGTAGTCCATGAGGCGCGCGTGGTCGAACGGCAGCCGGGGGTTGGTGTTGAACGCGCGCACGCCGACGACGATGGCGCCGAAGCGCCCGAGGTCGCCGTGGGCGAGCGCCGCGTCGTCGAGGAGCGTGACGTCGTAGCCCACCGCGCGCAGCGCCGCCGGCACCTCGTCGCCGGCGCCGGCGATGTAGCCGATGCGGGCGTGATCCTTCGGCACCTTGAGATCGAAGCGGACGAGCTTCACCTCGGCCGGCGGGAAGAGGGTCTGGATCGGGATGTGGCCGTAGTCGATGCGCGTGAGAGCGCGAGCGGGCTGGCCGGGGAGCGCGTCACTGACCAGGCGCACCGTCGCGGTGGTCGCGCCCCGGGGCGGCGTCACGCGGAAGCGCAGCTCGGCCTCGTCGCCCGCGCCCGCGAGCTTGAAGGGCGCGCGCGCCGGGGTGGCGGTGAAGCCGCCGGTGAGCTCGAGCGCGAGCGCGCCCGCCGCCCCGGCCGCCCCGGCCTTGACCCGCACGACCAGCGCGCGCGGCTTGCCGTCGGGGAACATGAGCACCGGCGCCTCGGGGGTGACGGTGAAGGGCGGGCCGATCGCGACGGCGCGGGTGCGCTCGCCGGCCACCGGGTCGGTCCACTTGTAGCCCAGCGGCCGCGTCACGATCAGCGGCTCGCCGCCGGCGCGCAGCACGAACTCGGCGGTGAGCGCGGGCGGACTCTCCGGCTCGCCGATGAGGCGCGGGTCGGGGGCCGGGTACAGGCCGGGCTCCGCCGGCGCGCTCAGCCAGTACGGGTTCGAGTACGGCGTCGCGGCCGGGACGGTGACGGTGCGCGTCAGCGTGCGCGGCGCGTGCTGCGCGAGCGGCGCGCCCACCCGGGCGGCGACCCCGCCGGGGAGCCGGACCTCCTCGAGCGTCACGGCCGCGGACGAGCGGTTGAGGGCGAACGCCGTCACCGCGAGCGCGCCCCCGGGTGCGACCTGGTACCCCGCCGCGGTCGCCTCGAGGTAGAGGCCGGCGCAGGCGGCGATGACGTCGTTCAGCTCGCGCAGCTTCGGCGCTTGCCACGGGCTCGGCGGCAGCCGCGCGAGCTCGGCCCGCGCCTGCAGCAGCAGCGGGATCGTGGCGGCCGGGCGGCGCGGGTCGAAGCGGCGCTGCGCCTCGCCGAGCAGCTCGATCAGGCGGGCCGTGCCGGGGACGCGGCGCCACGTGAGGTCGAGGCCGTCGAGCACGCCGCTCTTCGGCGTGTCGCCCGCGAGCGGCTGGAAGTACTC
>DASXVK010000478.1:0-7095 GCA_036504295.1 Polyangia bacterium | reverse complement strand
CGATCAACGGCCTGCCGACCGGCGATCCCGATCAGGTGCTGGCGATCCTCTTCACGCTGAAGACCTCGAAGCGGGTGGTCGTGAGCATCGACCGGCAGGGGAAGAAGCTGGAGCTGGAGTACCTGATCCGCTGAGGCGAGTCACGGACGAGCCTCGTTGTAGACCGAGCCGGCGCTACGGCGCGCCGCCCTCGGGCGCCGCCGTCCCGGTCCACCACTCGGCGAGCGGGATCTCGACGGCCGCGAAGGGCTCGGCGCGGACCACGTCGTCCTCGCCGTGCACGGACAGCTCGACCCAGCGGCCGCCCTCGAGCGCGCTCACGGTCAGCGTGTGCGCCTCGAGATCGACGTACCACAGGTGCCCGACGCCGATGCGGGCGTAGAACGGCCGCTTGATGCGCTGGTCGAGGTGGCGGGTCGAAGGCGAGAGGATCTCGCAGACCCAGTCCGGCACCACGGCGATCGGCCCCCGCTCGGGGAGCGTGGGCATGCGCGCCTGGCGCCAGCCCGCGAGGTCGGGCGAAAACTCGGGCGAGCCCGGGAGCTGGATGCCCGGCTCGACGAGGATCCACCAGCCACCCGGGCCGTCGCGGCCGCGCTGGAAGGGGTTGCGCAGATCACCGCCGAGGGCGAGCTCGATGTTCGCGTGGGGCGGGCGTGGCCGCGGGCTGGTGTAGAGCACGCCGTCGATGATCTCGCCCTTCACGTGCTCGGGGAGCGCCGCGAGATCGGCCATGGTGGCCGGCCGGCCCTCGGGGAAGCGGACGCGCGCCATGTGGAGATGATGCCGTCGGGCTTGCGGGAGAGCAAGCCGCCGCTACGGCTACGCGAGCTCCTTGAGCGTCTCGCGCAGCAGCTCGTAGAACCGGCTCACCGTCGAGATGTAGCAGCGCTCGCTCGGCGAGTGGGGGCTCTCGATCTGGGGACCGATCGAGACCATGTCCATGTCCGGGACCTTCTCGCCGATGAGGCCGCACTCGAGGCCGGCGTGGATCGCCTTGATGTGCGGCTCCTTGTTGAAGAGGCGCTTGAAGACGGCCTTCGTCGTCGCGAGCACCGGCGAGGCGAGGTTCGGCTTCCAGCCCGGGTAGCCGTCCGAGTCCTTCACGTCGGCGCCGGCCAGCCGGAACACCGAGCGGACCTGGTCGAGGGTCCCGGCGAGCGCCTCCGCCACCGACGAGCGCGACGAGGTGATCACGACGACCCGCTGGTCCTCGGTGGTGACCACGGCGAGGTTGCTCGAGGTCTCGACCAGGCCCGGGACGTCGCGGCTCATCGCGAGCACGCCGTGCGGGCAGGCGCCGAGCGCCCGCCGGACGCGCGCCGCCGATTCGGCCGTCATCACGCGCCGGGTCGCGTCATCGTCGTCGATCTCGTCGACCGTGAGGCGCAGCTCCGGGTCGACCGCGCCGTACTGGCCGCGGTAGCGGGCCTCCTCCTTGCCGATGAGCTCCTTGAGCCGCGGCACGTCGGCCTTGGCGACGCGCAGCACCGCCTCCGCCTCGCGCGGGATCGCGTTGTGCTTGGACCCGCCGCCGAGCGTGCAGAGGTCGAGGCCGAGGCCGCTGCGCTGCACCGTCGCGACGGCGCGCGCGAGGAGCTTGAGGGCGTTGCCGCGGTTCTCGTGGACGTCGACGCCGGAGTGGCCGCCCTTGAGGCCGAGGACGCGCAGCTTGATCGGCACCGACCCGAGGTGGGCCGACTCGCGCGTGATCGGGATGCTGGAGCTCGTGGTCGCCCCGCCGGCGCAGCCGACGTAGAGCGCGCCGTCCTCCTCGGTGTCGAGGTTGATCATGCGGCGGCCCTTGAGCAGGCTGCCGTCGAGGTTCGCGGCGCCCGTGAGCCCCGTCTCCTCGTCGACGGTGAAGAGCAGCTCGAGCGGGCCGTGGACCACGCTCGGATCGCTGGCGACGGCGAGGGCGGCCGCCACGCCGAGGCCGTTGTCGGCCCCGAGGGTCGTGCCGGTCGCCGTGACCACGTCGCCGTCGACGCGCACCGCGATCGGGTCCTGCTCGAAATCGAACACCACGTCGGAGTTCTTCTCGCACACCATGTCGAGGTGGCCCTGGAGCACGGTGATGGGCGCGCCCTCGTGACCCGGGGTCGCCGGCACGCGGACGATCACGTTGCCCGCCTTGTCCCGCAGGACGGGGAGGCCCAGCTTCTTCGCCTGGCCCACGACGTACGCCGCGATGCGCTCCTCGTCCTTCGAGGGGCGCGGGGTCTGGCGGATGGCGTCGAACTGCTGCCACAGCACGCGGGGCTCGAGATTCTCAAGTGGGCTCGCCATGTGGATCCTCCGATAAGGCTCTTCGATGCCGTGCCGGGCAAGTGCCGGCGAAGGTGCGTAGTATACAGCGCGGCGCGGCGGCTGGGGGACACGGCGCGAGCGCTGTCCGCAGGGCAGGAGTGATCGGCCGGCGCCGGTCGCAAAGGCTTTGAAGAATCGGGCGAGTCGCGGTAGCATCGGCCGCGGCCGAGGCGCCAGAGGCGACCATCGCGCCTCGCCGGCCGGGGTTCCCATGCCAGACGCGAAGACCAGCAATCTCGAGTTCCGCCACCGCCAGACCGCGCGCTACGGCGCCCGCACCCTCGACCAGATCTTCGCCGAGCTGGCGTGCAAGGAGTGCGGCACGTCGATCGCGGACCCGGGCGTCCGCCCCGTCGAGTACGTGGACTACGGCACCGTCGACGAGTTGCTGGAGTCGGCGACGCGCGCCTGCAAGTCGATGCAGCCGCCGCCGGCGGCCTGCGTCAACTGCCAGGGCAAGGCCAAGATCGTCCACCTCGACTACCACACCTTCTCGAGCGGCCTCGGCCGCGACCTGGTGGTGCGGTGTCAGGTCAAGGGCGGGCTCCTCGGCGGCGTCAAGACCGAGCTCTGGACCTGGGACCTCGAGGGCGGCTACCGGCCGCTCGGCGATGCGGCGCCGCCGGAGCTGACGCAGCGCTTCGGCCGCGACGCCGCGGTGCGGGGCGCCTGGACCGAGATCGAGCTCAAGGGCGTGCGCCAGGCCCTGCCGAAGATCGAGCAGGTCGTCGGCATGCTCGCTGGCCACAAGGTCCTGATGGAGTTCATCCCGCCGCTGCTCTCGGTCGGCAAGGCGGCGCTCGCGGCGCGCATCGCGCAGGCGCACGTCGACTCCTGGCCGAACGAGCCCATCGGGCACTACTGGCTCGCGCAGATCCTGATCCAGGCCATCGCGCACGGCGTGGTCAACGTCGCCCGGCTCGACGAGGCGCAGCGGCTGCTCGACCGGGCGCTGTCGGTCGACCCGAACCACGGCCCCTCGCTCTGCGAGCGCGCCAACCTGCCGCGGCTGCGCGGCGACACCGAGGCCGCCTACGCGGGGCTCACGGAGCTGGCGCGGCTGCGGCCCGATCTCCCCGACGCGCACTACCACCTCGGCGTGATGTCGCTCGACCAGGCCCCGGCCAAGGCGCTCGAGTGCTTCAGCCGCGCCGAGCAGGCCGGCCCCGAGGCCGCCGACTACCCGCTCGGCCGCGCCCGTGCGCTCGTCAAGCTCGGCCGCTTCGACGAGGCCCGCCAGGCCCTCGCCCGCGCCCGCGAGCTCGCCCCCGAGCACCCGCGCCTGAAGGAAGTGGAAGCGCAGCTCCGGTAGCCGGCCGCCGCCGCTCAGCCCACGCCGCTAGGAGCGTGCGGGAAAATGCAACACGGAGGCACGGTGACACGGAGTAAGGTTCTGAATAATCAGAATCAACCTCCGTGCCTCCGCGTCTCCGTGTTGCATTTCCCCGCAGCCGGCTAGCGTCGCCGCCGGGCGAACGCCACCACCAGCAGCGCCAGCAGCATCGCCGCCCCCGGCGTCGCGCTGCCGCCGGCCTGGCACCCGCCGGCCGAGCCGCCGCCCGTGCCGCCGTCGGGCGCCGCCGCCTCGACCACGGTGAACCCCGGGCCGCTCGCCGCCGCGCCGCCGGAGTTCGTGACCGTCGCCACCGTCGGCCCGAGCGCCGCGTCCGGCGCCACGTCGACGGTGATGGTCGCCGCCTCCGGCAGCACCCCGAGCACGCTCACCGCGCGCACGCCCGGCCGGTCGAACGCGACCGCGAAGTCCGTGCCGCCTGCGAAGCCGCTGCCGACGAGCCGCACGATGGCGCCGCTCGTGCCGCGCGCGACCGTCGCCGGCTCGCTCCCCGCGACCGTGGGCGGCGGGATCACCTGGTCGATCGAGTACGTGTACGCGGCGGTCGGCCACAGGCGCTCGTTGGGCGAGTACCCCGGCGCGCCGAGGTTCGCGACGACCAGCACGAGCAGGCGCTGGCCGGCCGGGTCGAGATCGAGCGCGCCGGCCTGAGTGGCCTCGTCGAGGACGAGGTCGTGCGCCGTCGTGCCGGCGGCGCCCGTGAGGATCGCCCGCACCCGCCAGCGCTGGGCGTCGGCGCCGTCGAACGCGAGCCGCAGCGGGTAGTGTGCTCCGGCGAGGTCGAGGGTGATGTGGTTGACGCCGAAGGGCGCCGGCTGCGCCGCGCTGCTCGGATGGGCGCCCCGCACCGGCAGGTCCTGCGCCGCGTAGGCCGCCGCGCGCGCGACCGCGGGGTAGGCCGCCGCGGTGGGGAGGTGGGCGCCGTCGTCCCACTGGCCGACGAAGAAGCGCGCCTCCGAGAAGGTCATCAGCACGTCCTCGATGGTCGCCGGGCCGCCGGCCGCGCCGACCAGGCTCGCGACCGCGTCGTAGTAGGTGCGGGAGTTCGCGTCGTCGTCCTGGCGGCAGTCCTCCCAGATCCGCCGCAGGAAGATCGGCCCGCTCGCGCCCCCCCAGCTCTCGGCGAGGGCGATGGCGAACAGCGTGCCGCCGTACTCGTAGAGGTCGGAGCCGTACGGGTTCATGTAGTCGAGGGCGCGCCAGGGCTCGGACTGGAAGTACGGCATGTACGCGATGGTCTCGGCGGCCGCCTCCGGGAAGACCTGGCTCATGATGTACGTCGAGGTGTTCTCCATGAAGGTCGCGATCTCGGCGCAGTCGAGGGCGGACTGCATGGCGTGGTTCAGCTCGTGCGCGACCGTCGCCGGAGCGCTGCTCTGCGAGTTGCTGGGATCGACGACGACGTAGGAGAAGCAGTCGCTCCAGGGCGTCGCCGGGTTCTCGGCGTAGGGCGCGGTGTAGGCGCTGCCCCAGCCGCCTGTCGACGTGACCAGGATGCGGTATCGGTCCGTGCCCGGCTCGATCGGCGGGGCCGGGAAGCCGTACTCCTCGGTCATGACCTGCCACGACACCTCCGCCGCGTCGAGGATCGTGCGCCCGAGCGCCTCGTAGGCCGGATCCGCCCAGCTCACGCGGATGGGCAGGATCGCCGAGTCCAGCACGTGGGCGAGGTCGGTGACCGGCAGCAGGATGTCGCGGAGCACGACGCCGCGCGGGTCGCGCGGGTGGCGGGCCGCCCACTGGTACGCCTCGAACGCGACCGCCGTGAGCCGCGCCCCCGCGGCGGGGTCGCGCGGCAGCGCCCGCAGCTCCGGCGGCAGCGCCGCCGGATCGCGCAGCGCCGCCACGCGGTAGTAGTGCCGGGTGCCCTCGTCGATGGCGCCGGCGCGCCAGCGCGCGTCGATGGCTTCGAGCACGTCCGCCCGGGCGAGGCCGGGGGCGAGGAGGAGCGCGAGCAGGGGGAGCGAGGCGAAGCGGCGCCGCATTCAGGCGACGCTAACACGGGAACGCGTGCGGGCGGGAGGGCCTACCCGTGCTTCTTGTGGAACTCCTTCATGAAGTCGGCCAGCGTCTGCACGTGCGCCGGGGTGGTGGCGTTGTAGATGGACGCGCGGATGCCGCCGACGGAGCGGTGGCCCTTGAGGCCGACCATGCCGGCCTTCTTCGCCTCGGCGACGAAGGTGGCCTCGAGCTCCTCGCTGGGCAGCCGGTACGGCACGTTCATCAGCGAGCGGCTGTCCTTGTCGACGGTGCCGCGGTAGAAGCCGCCGGACCCGTCGATGGCGTCGTAGATGATGCGGCCCTTCTCCTGGTTGCGCTTCTCGAGGGCCGCGAGGCCGCCTTCCTTCTCCACCCACTCGAGGACGAGGGCGTGGATGTAGATGGCGAAGACCGGCGGCGTGTTGTAGAGCGAGTTGTTGTCGGCGTGGATCTTGTACTTGAGGTACGTCGGGACGTTCGGCTGCTCGCGCGCGAGCAGGTCCTTGTGGCCGATGACGATCGTGACGCCCGCCGGGCCCACGTTCTTCTGCGCGCCCGCGTAGATGAGGCCGAACTTCGCGACGTCGACGGGCCGCGACAGGAAGTCCGAGGAGAGATCGCCGACGAGCGTGTAGGACCCGACGTTCGGGTACTGCTGCCACTGGCTGCCGAAGATGGTGTTGTTGGAGCAGAGGTGCACGTAGGCGAGGTCGCCCTCGAGCTTGATCTCCTCCTGCTTCGGGATGCGGGTGAAGGTCTTCTCCTTCGTCTCGGTCGTCGCCGCGATCACGGCCTTGCGCCCGACCTTGCCGGCCTCCTGATAGGCCTTCTTGGCCCACGAGCCGGTCACGATGTAGGCGGCCTGCCCGTCGGGCGGGCAGAGGTTGAGCGGGACCATCGCGAACTGCAGCGTGGCGCCGCCGCCGACGAAGAGGATCTGATGCGTGCTCGGGATGCCGAGCAGCTTCGTGAGGCGCGCCTTGGCGCCCTCGAGCAGCGCCTCGAACTCCTTCGAGCGGTGGCTGCACTCGAGGACCGACATGCCGGTGCCGGCCCAGTCGAGCATCTCGGCCTGGGCGCGCTCGAGCACGGGCTCGGGCAGGGCGGCGGGACCCGCATTGAAGTTGATGACGCGCTTTGCCACGACGGCCTCCTTGGTTGTGAACGGCGCCCGGGGCGCCGGGTTAGATCTCTTCCTCGAGCGTGGGGACCAGCTCGATGGTCTCGTAGGTGATACGCCGCGGCCGGGTGACCGCCTGCAGCACGGCCTCGGCCACGTCCTCGGGGTGCAGGGCGTCGATGGCCCGGCGGTGCTCGTCGAGCCCCGGCGCGCCGCCGCCGAGCCCGCTCTGGACGGCGCCCGGCACGATGGTCATGACGCGGATGCCGTGCGAGCGCACCTCGCGCCGCAGCCGCGTCGAGAAGGCGAGCACGAAGGCCTTGCTCCCGTC
>DASXVK010000477.1:0-1597 GCA_036504295.1 Polyangia bacterium | reverse complement strand
CCACGCCGCTCGCGATCTGCCGCAGGAGGCCCGCGATGAGGCCGCGGGCGGCCTCGACGAAGCGCGCCTCGGCGGGCCGCTGCTCGAGGGCGACGTAGCGCTCGAGCGCGACCACGGCGCCGCGCAGCTCGCCGAGGTCCTTGCGCGCGAGGCCGAGGCTGTACCAGGGATCGGGATCGTCCGGCCGCAGCTTCGTGTAGCGCTCGTACGCCTCGACGGCCTCGGCGTTGCGGCCGAGGCGGCGCAGCGACTGGCCCAGGTTGTACCAGCCGAGCGAGAAGACCGGGTCGAGCTTGAGCGAGCCACGGAACGCCTCGACCGCCTCGCCGTAGCGCTTGAGCTCGAAATACAGGTTCCCGAGCTCGTTCCACGCGTCGATGAGCCGCGGGTTCAGCTTGATCGCGGCGCGGTACTTCTCGATGGCGAGGTCGAGCTTGCGCGCCGCGCGGGCGCGGTCGCCCTCGGCCTTGAGCCGCGGGGCCGCGATCGCGGGCGGCTCCCCGGGAGCGGCGACCGCCGGCGCCGGCGCCGCCGGGGGCGGCTCGGCGGCCGGGCCGCGCGGCTCGGGCGCGGTGAGCTCCGCGATCAGCTCGCGGGCGCGCGCCACCCAGCGCTGCTCGCCCGAGCGCTTCTCGCGCTCGACGTAGCTGCGCAGCGTGCGCAGGGCTGCCTCGCGGGCGCCGGCGCCCTTGTGACTGAGCCCGAGGCCGAAGAGCGCGCCCGGGTCGGTCGGCTTGAGGCGCGTGTACTCGCCGTACGCGCGTACCGCCTCGACGTAGTGGCCCAGCCGGCGCTGGGCGTAGCCGAGGTCGTACCACGCCACGGCGAGGTCGGGCTTCTGCGCGACCGCGCCGCGCAGCCGCTGTACGGCCTCGTCGAAGCGGCCGGCGACGAGCAGCTCGCGGGCCTCGGCGTGGAGCCGGGCGGCGTCCGACTGGGCGGCCGCCGGGCGGACGAAGAGGAGGCTGAGGCACAGGGGGATGAGGATCCGGCGCACGGGAGGACTCCCTTACTTGCCGGCCGTCCGGAGCTCGGGGAAGCGGGCGGTCTGCAGCATCTGGGGCAGGAAGCTCTTGCGCAGGCGCAGCAGGCGGTCGAAGCGCGCCTGCTCGCGGGCGGTGGTCAAGAGCACGCTCGGGCGACGGAACTCACCGTCGACCACCATGTCATCGAAGTTGTAGAACTTGGTCTTGGCCTCGCCCTTGGGCGCAACCCCCCGGGGCGGCTTCGCGACGGCGGGCGCCGCCCCGAGGATGACGGCCGCGGCGGCGGCGAGAGCGAGCCAACTCTGAACGCGTCTCATTTCGGACCTCCGCTCGCGGGCGCGGGCGCGCGGGCGCTCGCGGGGGCGATGGGCGCGCCCGGGCGCTTGCCGTCGGGCGCCGGCTTGGGCTGGCCGCGCGCGGCGCGCTCGGCCAGGGCCTCGAAGTTGCGCAGCAGCGAGGCGACCTTCTCGTCCGGCGCGAGCTTGGCCCCGGTCGCCTTGTAGCGCTTCAGGTACTGCACGCCCTGCGCCGGCTGCTCGAGGAAGTCGCCGTGGATGCGGGCGAGCTGGTAGAGCGCGTGCGGCTCGTCGGGCGCGAGGCGCAGCGCCGCC
>DASXVK010000476.1:0-19084 GCA_036504295.1 Polyangia bacterium | reverse complement strand
GTCCTCGTGGGCGCCGCCGCCGTCTACCTCGCGCTGCCCCGCTCGCCCGCCGCGCGGGTCGCGGTCGCCGTCGACGCCGGCGCGGCGCCCGCCGCGCGCCCGGCGCCCGCCGCGCGCCCGGCGCCCGCGGCCGCCGCGGCCCTCCACGGCCGCGTCTGCCCGAAGTGCGCGGCCGTCAACCCGGAGGCCGCGAGGCACTGCGGCACCTGCGGCCAGACGCTGGCCGGGGTGGCGCTCGTGCCGCTCGCGCGCTGCTCCTGCGGGACGGACTACCCGCTGACGGCGAAGTTCTGCCCGAAGTGCGGGAAGCGCACCGCCGCGGCGGCGGCCGCGCCGTGACACGCCGGCGCCGCTACTTCACGATCCGGTACAGCACGTAGTCCCAGCACAGCTCGCTCGGGTCCTTCGCCGCCCGCAGCGCGGCCCGGTACAGCCGGCCGATGGCGACGCGGGAGTCCCGCGCCTCGCCGGTCGCGAGGTCCTCCGGCCGCACCGGCCCCGGCAGCGCGAGCACGAGGAAGCCCTCGACCGACTCGTCGAGACCCTCGGGCAGCCGCGCCTCGATCTGGATGCCGTGCTGCTGTTGCTCCGCGCTCGGGATCCGCAGCTCCTGGTCCGACGCCAGGGTCAGCTTCGGGTACTCGGCGTTGGGGAAGATGGGGTAGATCTTCCCGCGATCGTCGATGGAGTAGAGGAAGGCCGCGATCGGGCGCTGGTCCCCGGCGGGGCGGGTCAGCTTGAGCCCGATCTCGACCCGCTCTCGCTCGCGCAGGTTGAAGGTCGAGTTGCGCCGCAGCCCCCGGGACGCGACCCGCTTGCCCTGCGCGTCGCGGTGCAGGACCGCCTCGAGCTTGCAGTGGCGCACGGGGGAGAGCGGCACGACGAGGAACTCGCCGCGCACGTGGCAGCTCATCTGGCCCTGGCCGAGGCTGGGCGTGCGCACGACCTGGCGCTCGTCGAGCAGCTTGGCGCCGGTCGCGATCTCGGAGAGGCTCTCGTAGAGCGACCGCGAGTCGCGCCCGCGGAGCTGTTGCACGTCGATGTCGACGCTGTGGATCATGACGCCGGCCGCGAGCGCGACCTCCCGCGCCGCGAGCGCGCGGGCCCGGTCGAGGGCGCGCGCGCAGACCGTCTCCACCGCCTCGCTCGTGCTCCCGACCTCCGGCGCCTCGGCCTTCCACCACACCTGCTGGCCGAACTTCACGGTGCGCCGCGGCCGCTCGGCCTCGGGCGGGGCGCCGGGCTCCGGCGTGACGGGCCCTGCGGCGGGGGGGCGTGCGGCGGCCGGCCGCGCGGCGGCAGGACCGTCGCCCGGCGCGAAGGCGGCCGCGGCGCGGGCCCGCGTGCCGGCCAGATCGGCGGGCGCGGCGGCCGGGCCGCCCGCGGTCGGCGCCGTGGCCGGGCCGGGGCCGGTGGCCCCCGCACCGCCGCAGGCGCCGGTGCCAAGCCATAGTGCGACCGCGAGCGTCAGGAGCAGGTCGCGCCCCGAAGCGCGAGCACCGGGATCAATCGCCACGAGCCAGCCCTCCTCAGCGTGGGGTCCGAGGGCCCATCGTACGCCACCGATGGCGCAGCACAAGCCCGCCGTGACGGGCCCGCTACTCGAGCCAGCCGCCCACCTGGAGCGCGGCTCGCACCTCGGACACGAAGCGACGGGCCTCCGCCACCTCCGCAGCGGCCCGCTCGGCCGACGCGGCCTCCTCGACGCCGTAGTCGGCGATCGTCCGAATCGTCTCGAGGCGGCTCAGGAGCGCTCCGGTCTCACGCGTCAGCCGACCAGTCGCGACGAATCGCTCGGTGATGAGCGCGCCCACGCCGCGGTGGCTCCTCGGCTGGAGACCCTCGCTGAGCAGCAAGGCGCGCGCGTAGTGAAAGGCCGCGTAGTACGCCCGGCTGACGGCCCCGTCGCAAAGCCCGGCGGCGAGTAGCACCTCCGCCTCTCTGAGAGCACGATCGCCCTTCTCCGTCTGCGCGCGGGCGTTGCGCTTGCGATTGGCATTGGTCACAGGGGGATGCCCTCGCGCTCGATGTCCTCGGCGATGCGCAGCTCGCGGGACAGCGCGTCGGCGGCGCGCTCCTCGCTCCACACCAGAGGGGAGATCATCGGGCTCTGCCTGCCGGTGCTCCACCAGGCCTCGTACGCCAGGTCGATCGCGCGGTCCAGCTCCGCATCCGAGAGCCCGCGGATCACCACCGCTACGTCGATGTCGGAGTCGGGCCGGGCCTCGCCGCGCGCGCGCGAGCCGAAGAGCCGCACCGCGACGAGGCGCTCGCCGAAGGCGTCGGCCAGGGCGCCGCGATAGGTCCGCAGCACGGCCGCGATCTCCGCCGGCAGACGCTCCACGCTCATGAGACGAATCTAACGCCGCGGCGCGGCGCCCTCAAGGTGCCGCGAGCGCGCGCCGTTAGTGCCCGCGGCCGCCCGCGCGCTTGCCGGCCGCGTGCAGCGTGCCGCCCTGCACCGCCCGCGACTTGGCGGTGGGCGCGAGCAGCTTCTCCTTGTCCCAGATGAAGCTGTGGCGCTTCGTGGCGACGGGGACGTGGACGCCCGAGTCCATGCGGATGGCGTCGCAGGGGCAGTACTCGACGCACAGGCCGCAGGCCACGCAGCGCAGCTCGTCGATCTCGAAGATCGCGGGGTACTTCTCGATCGTCGGGTCGTCGGTCTCGGCCGGCACGATGGTGATGCAGTGGGCGGGGCAGATCGTCGGGCAGCACATGCACGCGACGCAGCGGACGCGGCCGTCCTCGCGGGTGGTCAGGCGGTGCAGGCCGCGGAAGCGCGCCGGGTAGGCGTGCTTGACCTCGGGGTACTCCTCGGTCGCGATCCACGTGGTCGCCGACTTCTTCGACCGCACGAAGTTGTGGAAGAAGTGGCGCCAGATCGTCCACAGCCCCTTGCCGAGCTCGGGCAAGAAGCTCTGGATCGCCCAGTCGTCCTGCCGCGTGACCGTCCTGACCTTGACCGCCATCCTGTACCTACTTGCGCAGCGCCGTGAGCACGCCGGCGGTGATGATGATGTTCGCGATGGACGCCGGCAGCAGCCGCGTCCAGCCGAGCTTCATGAGCTGGTCCGGCCGCACGCGCGGCAGGGCCCAGCGGATGGAGAGCTGCAGGAAGCAGAAGAAGAGGACCTTCAGGCTCCAGCAGGCGAACTGCAGCAGCACGGCCACGATGTGGGGCAGGCCCCAGGCCGCCATCTGCTCCGTCGAGACGAAGGGGATCTGCCAGCCGCCGAGGAACGCGGTCGTGAGCAGCGCCGCGGCGAAGACGACCTCGATGAACTCGGCGAAGTAGAACATGCCGAAGCGCATGCCGCTGTACTCGACGAAGTAGCCGACGATCTCGCTCTCGCCCTCGGGGAGGTCGAAGGGCGCGCGCTTGGTCTCGGCGATGGCGGCGGTCATGAAGAGGATGAAGGCGAGCGGCTGCGTGACGATGCCCCAGTGCAGCACGCTCGCGCCCTGGGCGCGGACGATCGCGCCGGGCTCGAGCGTGTTGTAGACGAGGAAGATGCCGACGAGCGCCATGCCCATCGTGACCTCGTACGACAGCATCTGCGAGGCGGCGCGCAGCGCGCCGAGGAGCGACCACTTGTTGTACGAGGCCCAGCCGGCGAGCGTCGCGCCGTACACCGAGAGGCTCGCGATGGCGAAGTAGAAGAGCAGGCCGACGTCGAGGCGCGCGACCTGCATCGGCTCGCACTGCGTGGTGTCGGCGAGCGGCTTCCACAGGCTGCTCCCGCACAGCGAGTCGCTGAACGGGATCACGCCGAAGACGATGAAGGCCGGCGCGAGCGCGAGGATCGGCGCGAGGGCGAAGAGCCAGCGGTGCGCCTTGGCCGGGACGAAGTCCTCCTTGAAGAACATCTTGAGGCCGTCGGCGGCGATGTGCAGCAGGCCCCACGCGCGGATCTTCCCGAGGTTCGCGCGGTTCGGCCCGAGGCGGTCCTGCATGAGGGCGCTCTGCCGCCGCTCCATCCACGTGAGCAGCGCGGCCAGGGGCAGCACGAAGAGCAGGATGAGGAAGATGCCCTTTGCTGCCGCGAAGCCGATGATGGTCCAGATGTGGGTCATGCTTACCCGCGGCTCGCTTTGAAGCGGAGCTGAATGGTGGGCTGCTCGGGGCCGAGCTCCGCCTGCGCGAAGGCCGGCACCGCCGCCTTGAGGTCGGCGAAGACCGCCGGCAGCGAGGCCCAGGCGAGCGCCTGGCCGAGCTTCGTGCCGAGCTCGCCCACGATGCGCCAGGCGGGCCGCGCGTGCGCCGGCGCGGCGACCGCGGCGCGGGCGCGCTGGCACATGCCCTTGGCGTTGACGTAGGTCGCGTCGTGCTCGGCCCAGGCGGTCGCCGGCAGCGCGACGGTGGCGCCGTTGGTCAGGCGCGACTCGTGGCTGGCGATGGCGACGACCTTGAGCCGGGCGGCCGCGGCGAGGGCCGCGTCGCCGAGGTGCACCTCGCCCACGCAGAGCAGGGCGGTGAGGGCGCCGGCCGCGAGATCGGCCTCGAGCGCCGCGGCGGGCTTCGCGGTGGCGCCGGCGATGAGGCGCACGCCGGTCGAGTTCGGGTTCTTGTCGCCGTGGATGAGGATGTCGTCGCCGAACCCGGCGGGGCGGCCGCTGGTGTAGACGCGCGCGATGCCGAGCGCGGCGGCGAGCCGCACCGCGGCGAAGGCGTCCTCGTTCGCGAGCTGGGCCGAGAGCACGAGGGCCACCTTGCCGAGCTCGGCCAGCGCGGGCTGCAGCGCGCTGGCGGCGGCCGTGAGCGCGTCGTCCCACTTGCGCAGGCCGCCGAGGACGCGGGGCGCGGTGAGGCGCCCCTGCCGGAGCTCCTTGTACGTCAGGCGCCCGGCGTCACACATCCAGTACCGGTTCACCTCGGCGTTGAGGCGCGGCACCAGGCGGTAGACACGGCCCTTGGCGTGGTGGATCTCGGTCGCGCAGCCGGTCGCGCAGCCGGTGCAGATCGACGGCGTCGCCGAGAGCTCCCACGCGCGCTGGGCGAAGCGGAAGTCCTTGGAGGTGAGGGCGCCGACGGGGCAGACGTCCACCGTGTTGAGGCTGTACGGGTTATCGAGGTGGTGGCCCGGGGCGACGCAGATCTCGGCGTGGTTGCCGCGGAGCTGGATCTCGAGCTGGTGGACCTTCGCCACCTCGTCGCAGACGCGGATGCAGCGCGTGCAGAGGATGCAGCGCTCGGCGTCGAGGACGACGGTGGGCCCGAGGTCGACGACCTTGGGCTTGTGGAGCTTCGGGTAGTCGATGCGGGCCGCCTTGGCGTCCCACTCGAGGTACAGCTTCTGCAGCTGGCACTCGCCGGCCTTGTCGCAGATCGGGCAGTCGACCGGGTGGTTCAGCAGCGTGAACTCGAGCATCTGCTGCCGGACCTTGAGGACGCGGTCGCTGCCGGTGAGCACTTGCATGCCCTCGGCGCAGGTGACCTGGCAGGCGGGGGCGAGCTTCGGCTGGCCGACGATCTCGACCAGGCACTGCCGGCACACGGCGGCGATGGGGAGGCCGGGGTGCCAGCAGAAGTAGCTGATGTCGATGCCGAGCCGGAGCGCCGCCTGGAGCAGGGTGGTCCCCGGCGTGACGACCACGGGGCGGCCGTCGATGCTGAGGGTCAGCTCCTTGGGCTTCTCGGGCTGCTGTTGCGTCAGGGGTTCGGCCATGGCTCGCTCAGCGGTCGCACTCGCCGCCAATCATGTTCATGAGGTCGAAGGTGGGCACGATGTCCGCCAGGAAGCGCCCCCGCACCACCTCGCCGAGGGACGACACGAGCTGGAAGCAGGGCGGCCGGACGCGGCACTTGTAGGGCCGGCCGCTGCCGTCGGAGACGAGGTAGAAGCCGAGTTCGCCGTTGGCCGCCTCGATGTAGTGGTAGGCCTCGCCGGCCGGCACCTTGATGCCGTCGAAGAGCATCTTGAAGTGGCCGATCATGCCCTCGATGCTGTCGTAGGCCGTGAGCGGCGGCACCAGGGCCACGCGCGGGTCGTCGACGATGACCGGGCCGCCGGGGAGCTGCTCCACGGCCTGCTCGATGATCTTCAGCGACTGCCGGATCTCCTCGAGGCGCACCAGGTAGCGGTCGTAGTTGTCGCCCTTCGAGCCGACCGGTACCTCGAAGTCGAAGCGGTCGTAGACGAGATAGGGGTGGTCCTTGCGCACATCGTAGGCGACGCCCGTCGAGCGCAGGCACGGGCCGGTCCAGCCCCACGCCTTGGCGAACTCCGGCGAGACCGTCGAGACGTCGACGGTGCGGCCGCGGAAGATCGCGTTGCGCGTGAGCATCGTCTCGGTGTCGGCCATGCAGGTCTCGACGCGGGGTACGGCCGCGCGGAGCCGGTCGAGCCAGCCCTCCGGCAGGTCGTGCTTGACCCCGCCGACGCGCACGTAGCTGTGCGTCACGCGCGCGCCGCACAGCTCCTCGAACAGGTCGAAGAAGCCCTCGCGGGCCTGGACCAGCCAGAGGAACGGCGTGAAGGCGCCCATCTCCATGCCGGAGGCGGCGATGCACACCATGTGGTCGACGACGCGCGCCATCTCGCTGACGATGACGCGGATGTAGCGGGCGCGCTCGGGGACGCGGTCGGCGACGCCGAGGAGCTTCTCGACGGCCATCGCGTAGCCCACGTTGTTCATCATGGGCGAGACGTAGTTGAGGCGGTCGGTGTACGGGAACACCTGCGTCCAGCAGGCGTTCTCGGCCTCCTTCTCGAAGCCGCGGTGCAGGTACCCGACCTGCACGTCGGCGTCGCGGATCGTCTCACCCTCGACGGTGAGCATGATCCGCACCGTGCCGTGCATGGCCGGGTGCGACGGGCCCATGTTGATGGTCAGCGCCTCGCCGGGGAGCTCGTCGCCGGTGAGCTCGGGGTTCGTGCTGACGACGACGCGGCGCAGGTCGGAGCTCGGGCTCTGTTCCATCGGCATCACGCGGCCGGGTCGTCGCGCCGGATGAGCGGCTGACGGCCTTCTTTGGGGTAGTCCTTGCGCAGCGGGTGCCCCACGAACTCGTCGTAGAGCAGGATGCGCCGCAGGTCGGGGTGACCGGCGAAGCGGACGCCGTACAGGTCGTACACCTCGCGCTCGGACCAGTTGAACCCGGGCCACACGTCGACGACGCTGTCGAGGACCGGGTCGGTCTCCGGGACGCGGGCCTTGAGGCGCACGCGGTGCTTCTTGTCCACCGAGTAGAGGTGGTAGACGACCTCGAAGCGCGGCTCCTCGCCGAGGTAATCGACGCAGGTGAGGTCGGTCGGCAGGTCGAATCGGAGGTCCGGGTCGTCGCGCAGGAAGCGGCAGATCGCCTTGATGTCCTCGCGCCGCACGACCGCGGTGTCGTCGCCGTGGGAGCTGTGGGTGGCGAGCACGGCCTGCGGGAAGGCCTCGCGGAGCTTGCTGAGGGCGAGGAGGCTCATTGATCACCTCCCCGGGCGCCGCCCTGGGTCGCTCCCTTCGCGGCGACGCGCTGCGCCCGCAGCTTGTCCGCCTCGGTCCGCAGGCGGCGTGGGCTGTGCCCCTCGCCGTTCTGCACCAGCTCCTGCAGCTTGAGCAGGCCGTCCAGCACCTGCTCGGGGCGCGGCGGGCAGCCGGGGATGTACACGTCCACCGGTATGATCTGGTCGATCCCGGGGCAGGCGGCGTAGTTCTGGTAGAAGCCGCCCGAGGACGCGCAGACGCCGAAGGCGACCACCCACTTCGGCTCGCAGAGTTGCTCGTAGACGCGGCGCAGGACCGGCGCCTGCCGCTCGGTCACGGTGCCGACGATCATGATGAAGTCCGCCTGGCGCGGGGAGAAGCGCGGCACCTCGGCCCCGAAGCGCGCCATGTCGTAGCGCGGACCCATGGTCGCCATGTACTCCATGGCGCAGCAGGCGGTGACGAACGGGTACTGGAACAGCGAGTACTTGCGCGCCCAGTTGATGACGTCCGCCAGCTTGCCGGTGAAGAACTCCTTGCCCACGCTCACCTCACTCGGAACGCGACGTTGCGCTATTCCCACCCGATGACGCGCTTCTTCCACGCGTACGCCAGCGCCACGAGCAGCACGGCGAGGAAGACCAGCATCTCGACGAACCCGAAGTAGCTGCCGCCCTGGGACAGATCGCGGAAGCGCACCGCCCACGGGTAGATGAAGGCGGCCTCGATGTCGAAGACGAGGAACAGGATCGCCACGGGGTAGAACTTGACCGAGAACCGCACCCGAGGCGAGCCGACCGGCTCGGAGCCGCACTCGAACGGGCCCAGCTTTTCGGCGGTCGAGAACTTGGGGCCCAGGAGCACGGAGCCGAGGAGGAACACCACGGCCATCCCCACCCCGATCAGGATCATGACCCCCGCAGGCAGGTACATCTCGGCGAGCATCGACCCTCCACAGTGACTCGGGCCCGAGGCCCGATCAGCGACTCCTGCGGCGCCTGGCGGCACCGCCAAAAACCGCCGGGATTGTAGTTGCACCCCCCGAGGCTGTCAAACCTCGCACGACGGTCGGGTGGCGACCTGGGGCGGACGGCGCAGCCGCGCTGCCGGGCTCGGGCGCGCGGGGGGGCCGCCGGCGGGGTCAGCGAGCCCGGGCGGGCTCGGGCAGCGACGAGGCGCAGAACGCGCACTTGCGCGCGGCGATCGGGATGTCGCTCAGGCACTCCGGGCACTGCTTCGTCGTCGGGTCCGGCGTCGCCTGCCCCCGGCGCGCGCGGGCCTGGTAGAGGTTGATCGGTACGACGACGAAGAAGTAGATGCCCGTCGCGATGAGGAGGAACGAGACGACCGCGTTGATGAAGTCTCCGATCGGGAACCGGCTCCCGTGGACCGTGAAGGCGATCGCGCCGAAGCTGGGCTTGCCGAAGATGGCCGCGATCAGCGGCGTGAGCAGGTCCTTGACGAGCGCGCTCACGACGGCGCCGAAGGCGGCGCCGAGGACCACGGCCACGGCCAGGTCGACGACGTTGCCGCGGAGCAAGAACTGCTTGAAACCCTTGAGCATCAACGCACCTCCCGGGCGGCGTGTCGCGGCGCGCTGGCCGTATCCCGCCCAGGTTACGATGCGGGCGGGGGTCCGGTCGGCCGCTGCGCCGCCGCGCGCGCCTCGCCGCGCATCCTCTGCTATGCTCCGCGCCTGGCATGCAGCTTCCGGGCTCCAGCGCCACCTCGCGCGCGCGTCCCTGGCTGAGACGCGGCTGGCGCGCGCTCGCCGTCACGGTCGGGTGCGCCGGCGGCAGCCTGCTGCTCGTCAACCTGTGGATGCACGTGCGGACGAGCGCGTTTCGGTACCGGGCGGCTGACGCCGTGCCGGGCCAGCAGGTGGTGGTCGTGCTCGGGGCCTCGGTGTACCGCGACGGGCGGCCCTCGGAGATGCTGCGGGATCGCCTCGACACGGCGCTCGACCTGTATCGGGCGGGCAAGGTGCGCAAGATCCTCCTGACCGGTGATCACGGCCGGCGCGCGGCCTATGACGAGGTGAACGTGATGCGCCGCCACGTCCTCGCCCGCGGCGCCGCGCCGGCCGACGTCTTCACGGATCACTACGGCTTCACGACCTACGACAGCATCGTGCGCGCCAAGCGCATCTTCGGGGTCGAGTCGGCCATCATCGTCACGCAGGGCTTCCACCTGCCGCGCGCCGTCTACATCGCGCGCGCTCTCGGCCTGCGGGCGGTCGGGCTGGCGGCCGACCGCCGCGCCTACCGCAGCGTCACCTACCAGCACCTGCGGGAGGCGTTCGCCCGCGGCAAGGCCTGGGGCGAGGTGCTCGTCGGAGCGGCGCCCCGGAGCCTCGGGCCGCCGACGCCCATCACGGGCGACGGCCGCGCGACCTGGGACCGCGACCGGCCGGGACGCCGCCGGTGAGCGCGCCCCGGGCGGGGGCGTGGGCGGCGCTGCTGTGCGCCGGGGCGCTCGCCGCCGGGTGCGTCCCGCGCGAGCCCAGCCTCGCCGCCGCGAGCGACGGCGCCAGCGCGCTCGTCGCCGGCCTCGAGGCCGCGCTCCGCCGGCACGATCCCCTGGCGGCGATCGACCTGTGCGATCCGCGCGTCGTCGAGCGCGCGCCGGGGATGGTCCCGCGGCCGCTCGGGCGCGAGGGCGGCCTCGAGGCGGCGGAGTGGCGGCCGGCGCCGCGGGCACTCGCCCCCGGGCTCGGCTCGCTGGTGGGGACGTTCACGGAGGTCCGCGAGGCCACCGTGCGCCTCGCCGGCGTGAGCGGCGGGGGCGGGCGGCTGCGGGCCCGCGTCCACCTGCGGGCGCTCGGCAAGGTCGCCGACGGCCGGGTGCGCGAGGACGACGGCTATCTCGACCTCGACCTCCGGCGGGCGCCGGGCGGCCGCTGGCGCATCGCCGGGGCGTGGCCGGTCGACCTCGTGACCAGCCTGCGGGCCGAGCCCGCGTTCCGCGATCTCACGCGCGCCGCGGGGCTCGACGGCGGCGGCCAGGCGCCGCGCGGGCCGGTCCTGCCGCCGCGGGCGCCGGTGGGCGCCGCCGTCGCGGCCGAGGATCTCGACGGCGATGGTCGCATCGATCTCGTCGTGCCGCGGGCCGACGGGTGCCACGTCCTGCGCAACGAGCCCGAGGGCCGCTTCCGCGACGCGGGCCGCGTGCCCTGCGCCGCGGATGCGCGCGGCGTGGCCGTCGCCGATCTCGACGGCGACGGGGTGCCGGACCTCGTCGTCGCCGCCCCGGGCGGCCTCGAGGTGTGGCTCGGGCGCGGCGATCTCACCTTCTCGCGGGCGGCGGCGCCGGCCGTCCCCGGCGCCGAGACCGTGACGGTCTTCGACGCCGACGGCGACGGGTGGCCGGACCTCCTCGTCACCCGCGGCGCCGCCGGGCTCGCCCTGCTGCGCGGCGGCCGCGGCGGCTTCGTCGACGCGACCGCGGCGAGCGGGCTCGCGGGCCCGACCGCGCTCGGCGCGTGCGCCGGCGACCTCGACGGCGACGGCCGGCCCGACCTCTTCGTCGCCGGCGTCCTCGCGAGCGGGCGCCTCTTCCGCAACGCCGGTGGCGGCCGCTTCGAGGACGTGACGGCGCGCGCGGGCGTCCGCGCGCCCGCGCTGGGCGCCGCCTGCGTCATCGCCGACGTCGACGGCGACGGCCGCGCGGACCTCGTCGTCGCCGCCGGCGCCGACGACCGGCGCTGGCTGATCGCCCGCGGCGAGGTCGCGCTGCCGCTCGCGGGCGGGCGGGGCGGCGCCGCCGCGCGCGTCCTGGTCGACGACGCGCTGCGCGGCACGACGCTGTGGCGCGGCCGCGGCGACCTCACCTTCGTCGCGGCGACGACGCCGCGGCTCGCCGGGGCCGGGTGGGCGGCGGGCGCCACGGTCTTCGCGGGCGCGGGCACGACCCTCCTCGCCGTGCCGTGCGGGCTGCGCGCCGGCGCCGGCCGGGACGCGACCGGCCGGCTCGTGGCCGCGCTGCCGCGCGTGCTCGCCGGCGCGGCCTTCGACCCCGGACCCGCGCCGGCGGCGCCCGGGCCGGTGCGGCTCTTCGCCCGCGTCGCGGAGCGCCTCGTGCCGGCGGCCGAAGCGGCGCCGTGGCGCATGGACGACGGCCAGGTCGCCGTGGCCGCGGACCTCGACGGCGATGGGCTGCTCGACCTGGTCCTGCGCGGCGCCGACGGCCGCCTGCAGCTGCTGCACGCCGAGGGCGTGGCGCGGGGCTTCGTCCGCGTCCGACTCCTCGGCCGCACCGGCGCTCCGGCGTTCGGGGCCCAGGTCGAGGCCGAGGTGGACGGGCGCCGCGTCGTGCGCGGGCTCACGCCGGGGGCCCGGCTCGGCTCCGGCCCCGCCGAGCTGCACCTGGACGTCGGCCGCGTGCCCCGGCTCGTGCGGCTGCGGGTGCAGTGGCCGGACGGCACGCGCCAGGAGCTCCTCGACCTGGCGGTCGGGCAGGTGCTGACGCTCCGCCAGGGCAGCGACGCGGTCGCCGCCCGCGCCCTCGCCACCTCCCGCATCGGCGTGGTCGCCGAGGCGTCGCCGGAGGCCGCCGCGCCGCCGCCCGCGCCGGCCACGGCGCCCGCGCCGCCGGAGGCGCCCGAGCCGGCCGGCGGACCGGTCGCGTTCGTACCCTGGGTCCGCGGCCTCTTCGGCGCGCGCGCCCACCTGACGACGACGGGCGGCGCCCCGGCGCGCCTCGCGGCCCACGCCGGCGCGGCCGCGACGGTGGTGTACTTCGGCGGCGGCGCCGACTGCCGCGCCCACCTGGACACCCTCGGCGCCCTCCGCGCGCGCCTCGGCCCGGTGCTCGGCCTCGTTGTCGTCGCCGCCGACGCGCGCGGGGCCGCGTGCGCCGGCGCGGTGCCGGCGCTGCTCGCGCCCGGCATGCCGGCCCCGATCCGGCCCGCGACGGCGCTCTACGACCGCGCCGGCCGCCTCGTGCTGCTGCAGCTCGGCATCTTCGACCCGAAGGCCCTCGCGCAGGAGGCGGCCCCGCTGCTGCGCGAGGCGGGCGCGACCCGCTAGCCTCCCCCGCCTACTGGCCTGACCGCAGCGCCTGCTCGAAGGCGCCGGCGACGCCGTCCCCGCGCGCGACCAGGTACACCGCCTCCGGGTGCGGCTGGCGGTGGGCGCGCAGCTCGTCGACCATCGCGCGCGCCGTCTCGTCGATGGTGAGCTCGGTCGGCCCGAGCACCATCAGCGGGAAGGCGATCACGGCGAAGCCGTTCGCGGTCGTCGCCAGCAGGGCGGCGCGGGTGGCGCGGCGCACCGCCTCGATCGACACCTTGAGGCCCGGCTCCTCGACGGTCGGCGCGTGGATCACGTGGCGGGCGGGGAGGTCGCCGGCGGCGGTCACCACGGCGGCGCCGACGGCGATGGGGGCGCACTCGACGATCTCGCGCTCGACCGACTCGCCGGCGCGCCGCCGCAGGTCGAGCGCCAGCCCCTCGGCCATGACGCCGCTCGAGTTCCCCGGCAGCACGATCGCATCGACCGGCAGCTCGAGGAGATCACTCTTGACCACGTGCACCTGCATCCAGGCGCCGCCTCACGCGGTGACGCACCGGATTCGAGGCTCGCGCCCCCGTGCGCCACGCCACGCTCGAGTATCTCCGATCGCCCGAATTTCGTCAAGAATTCCGCTGCGCTCAGGCCCCAGCCGCCGGCCGGAGAGACCTCCGGCTCCCCGGCCCGCCGGGTGCTATACTCCCCCCCGATGCTCGGGTTCGCCCAATTCGTGCTCTGGGCCATCGTCCTCGCGGCGCTCCTGAGCTTCATCGGCTGGCTCGCGGCCCAGTACTTCCACGTCGAGCGCTGCCCCGACGAGGTGCACTTCGCCCGCACCGCCGACGGCTGGCGCATCGCCCTCAGCCGCTACCTCCCGCGCCAGCCGCTCGGCGCGGAGCCCGTCATCCTGTGCCACGGCATCGGCGCGAACCGGCGCAACCTCGACCTGACCGAGGAGCTCTCACTCGCCGGGTACCTGGCCGACCACGGCTACGACGTGTGGCTGATCGAGCTGCGCGGGCGCGGGCTCTCGACCCGGCCGCGCCTCTTCTCGCCGTACCGCTACGACTGGTGCTTCGACGAGTACGTCGAGCAGGACATCCCCGCGGCGCTCGCGCTCGTGCGCCGGGTCACGGCGGCGGACGCGGTCCACTGGGTGGGCTTCAGCATGGGCGGGATGGCGATGTACCCCATCCTCGCCGACCCCCGCTTCGCCCCGCTGGTGCGCTCGGCGGTCGCCCTGGCCGCGCCCGCGAGCTTCAAGCGGCAGCGGCGCTACCTGCTCGGGCGCCTCATCCGGAACGCGCGCTGGCTGCGCCACGCCTTCCTGCTCCGGGTGGTCGCGCCCCTCGCCGGCTACTGGCACCCGGCGCCGATCCACATCATCCACAACCCCGAGAACCTCGACGGCCGCGTGCTGCGCCAGGCGATGGTCAACGTGGTCACGAACTTCTCGCGCAACGAGATGCTCCAGTTCTCCGACTGGATCGTGAACGACGCCTTCCGCTCGATCGACCGGCGCCGCGACTACCGGGCGGAGATGCGCCGCATCGTCGCGCCGCTGCTGTTCCTCGCGGGGCCGCGCGACCTGCTGGCGCCGCCCGACATGGTCAAGGACGCCTTCGATGCCGTCGGGAGCAGCGACAAGAAGCTGGTGATCTGCTCCCGGGCCCGCGGCTTCCAGGTCAACTACGGCCACGTCGACCTGGTGCTCGGCCGCACCGCGCCCGTCGAGATCTACCCCCTCGTACGCGACTGGCTCGACGCCCACGCGCAGCACGCGATCGTGCGGCCGACGGAGCAGGAGGAGACCAAGGAGGGGGCGGGGCTGCAGGCGTGAGGGAGAGCTTTTTTCGCGCGGGTAGCGCGCGGTGGGGGGAGGCTCGCCTCGGCGTTGCCGAGGCGAGGGGGGACGGGAACGTCCCCCCCTAGTGGACCACGAAGACGCGCTCGAGCTCGCGCTCGATCTTGGCCTCGCTCGACCCCCGGGCGATCGACAGCTCCTTCACGACCAGGTGCTTGGCCGTGTCGAGCATGCGCCGCTCGCCGAACGAGAGCGGCTTCTGCGACTTGAGGCGGTACAGATCGCGGAACACCTCGGCGACCTCGAAGACCGAGCCGGTCTTGATCTTCTCCATGAACCCACGGTAGCGCCGGTTCCACGTCTGCTTGTCGATGTGGACGTCCTTCTCCCGCAGGATGTTGTACACGTCGCGGATCTCGTCCTGGCGGATCACGGCGCGCAGGCCGACCTGCTCGGCCTTGTCGATGGGCACCAGGATCCGCATGTCCGTGTCGAGAATCCGCAACACGTAGAAGCTCTGCGGCCGGCCAGATATCTCCTTGGTCTCGACACCGACGACCTCCGCCACACCCTGTGCCGGATAAACCGCCTTGTCGCCAACCCGGAATTGAAGCATCGGAACCTCCGAACTATGCACCCGGTGCTCGCGGGCTTTCGCGGGCGACTGCAGGCCGACCGCGCAATCCTGGGGCGTGCTTGAGAGGTGAAACGCCCTCACGAGCTAGACGCCGGGCTGCGAGGATACTACCACGTCCCCCTTCATTCTCAAGCGGAATCGACCGCGAGCCTCATTTCGGCCGCTCCGGCGTGCGTTTCTCCGTCGGCGCTCGGGCGCGGGGCGCCGGTTCACAGCCCGGGTGTGAATGAACGTTGGCAGTTGCTGCCGCCGCCCGGCGCGCCTTGATGCAAAAGGGCAAAATCACAGGCATTTGCCCGGCGGCCCGGGTTGGTACGGCCCTTGAATTGGCCCGCCTTCGGAAGAATTGTCCGTTTGCCCCGGAGGGCTGTCATGTGGGCCAAGACGTTCATCGTTGCCTCAGTCGGTTTGGCCGTGCTCGGCATGAGCGGGTGCTCGGGCTGTGACGGCGCCACCTATTATCCAGGCTACTGCGACACCACCGGGTGCTACGCGTGCAACGGGCCGAACGAGTGCTGGCAAGTCTCGCACCCCGCGTGCGGCACCGACCTCGAGTGCGCGGCCAACGAGAAGTGCACCGACATCGGGTGCGCCCTGCCGTGTACGAGCGATGCCCAGTGCGTGAACGGCGAGGTGTGCGACGGGACCACCGATTTCTGCGCGCCTCCCGGCGTCACCCCCAACGTCATCGACCCGAACACGAACAACACCCACAACACGGTCCCGGTGCCCGAGTCCTGCACCACGGACGAGGAGTGCCAGCGCGCGAATCCGGCGCTCGTCTGCGACAACGGCAAGTGCATCGACGCGTGCACCTCGGACGCCGACTGCCCGGCGGACTACGTGTGCGCCCCCTGCGGCAAGTGCACGCCGAAGGACACCCCGACCTGCGGCGACGCGCGCAACTACTGCGACGCGACCCAGGCCACCTCCTGCGGCCCGAACCGCGCCTGCCTGACGGGCCACTGCCACCTCACCTGTGACGGCCAGAGCCCGTGTCCCATCGGCCAGGTGTGCACCTCCGGCGTCTGCGTGGACGACCCCGCGCCGGTGAGCCCGCAGTGCACCTACAACGCCCAGTGCTCGGCCCTCGGCATGAGCGCCGTGTGCGTGAACGGCTACTGCCACCCGACCTGCACCGCCGACAACCAGTGCGGCCTGGCCGAGTTCTGCAGCACCGGCGGCGGCGCCCAGGGCGTGTGCATGCCGGACTACCGGCCCGCCCAGTAGCCTCTCGCTCCGTCACGACCGGCCACAGGCTCCCGCGCGGGGCCTGTGGCCGTTTCATGTCCGGGCTACAGCGGCGGCCCGTCGCCGCGGCGCAGGATGGTGTCCCGCGCGAACCGCTCGTCCTTGTCCGGGAAGTCCAGGTTCAGGTGCAGGCCGCGGCTCTCGCGGCGGCGGCGCGCGCTCTCGATGACGAGGGCCGCGACGAGCGAGAGGTTGCGCAGCTCGATGAGGTCGGGGGTCACGCGGAAGTTCCAGTAGTACTCGCGGATCTCCTCGCGGATGAGCTCGATGCGGCGGCGGGCCCGCTCGAGCCGCTTCTCGGTCCGGACGATGCCGACGTAGTTCCACATCAGGCGCCGGACCTCGTCCCAGTTCTGGGTGACCACGACCGCCTCGTCCGAGGCGACCGCGTCGCCGAAGCCCCACGAGGCGATGGCGCTCGGGCGCTCCGCGACCACGCCGCGCACGTCGTCGGCGGCGCGCCGGCCGAAGACGAGCGCCTCGAGCAGCGAGTTCGAGGCGAGGCGGCAGGCGCCGTGCAGCCCCGTCATGGCGACCTCGCCGATGGCGTACAGGTTGCGCACCGACGTGCGGCCGTGCTCGTCGCTGACCACGCCGCCGCACGAGTAGTGCGCGGCCGGCACCACCGGGATGGGCATCGTGCGCATGTCGATGCCGAGCGCGAGGCAGCGCTCGTGGATGTTCGGGAAGCGCTTCACGAGGAACGCCGGGTCGAGGTGGGTCATGTCGAGGACGACGTAGTCGTCGCCCGTCCGCTTGAGCTCGGCGTCGATGGCGCGGGCGACGACGTCGCGGGGCGCCAGGCTCTTCATCTCGTGGTAGCGCTCCATGAACGTCGCGCCGTCCTGCAGCTTGAGGGTGCCGCCCTCGCCGCGCAGCGCCTCGCTGATGAGGAACGACTTCGCCTGCGGGTGGAACAGGCAGGTGGGGTGGAACTGGAAGAACTCCATGTTGCCGATCTTCGCGCCCACCCGGTACGCCATCGCCACGCCGTCGCCCGAGGCGACGTCGGGGTTCGACGTGTAGAGGTAGACCTTGCCGGCGCCGCCCGTCGCGAGGACCGTCGCGCGCGCGACGATGGTGGTGATCTCGCCCGACTGCTGGCTCAGCACGAACGCGCCGAAGACCACGTTCGGGCCGCCGTACTTCGCCATGGTCAGCAGGTCGAGGGCCAGGTGGTCCTGCATGACGGTGATGCGCGGGTCGCGGCTGATCGCGGCGAGGAGGGCGCGCTCGAGCTCGCGGCCGGTGAAGTCGGTGGCGTGGATGATGCGGCGGGCGGAGTGGCCGCCCTCACGGCCGAGGTCGAAGGCCTCGCCGGTGCGGTCGCGGCTGAAGGCGACGCCGACGCGGTCGATCAGGGTGCGGACGTGCGCCGGCCCCTCCCGGACCGTGATGCCGACGACGTCCTCGTGGCACAGCCCGTCGCCGACGCGCAGCGTGTCGGCGATGTGCGACTCGAAGCTGTCGTCGCTCGCGAGCACCGAGGCGATGCCGCCCTGGGCGGCGCTCGTGTTGGTGTCGGCGGGGTCGCGCTTGGTGACGATGAGGACGCGGCCATGCTCGGCGGCGTGCAGGGCGAAGTACAGCCCGGCCACGCCCGAGCCGATGACCAGGTAGTCGGTCTCGATCATTGGGAAGCTCCCGACGTTGCGCCACGTTATATAGCGCATGGCGGCGGTGACGGGTAGCGCGCGGCGCGCGCCGGTGTGCTACGATCCCCCGTGCATGCGGCGCAGGGCCGGCGGGTCAGGGGGCGTTTCTCGACGGCGCGGCTGGCTCGCGCCGCTGGCGCTGCTCTGCCTGCTCGTGCCCGCGGCGGCCGCCGCCGACATCTGGTCGTACACCGACTCGAGCGGCGTGCTCCACTTCACCAACCTCGGGCCGCGCAAGGGCTGGAAGAAGATCTACAAGACCGGCCCGGGCAAGGCGGCGGCGGTCCGCGGCACCTGCAAGGGCTGCGACCTCGTCCCCCCGTCGGACCGCCGGGCCGACCGGTACACCCGCTTCGACGCCCACATCCGCGAGGCCGCGGACCTGTACCAGATCCCCGAGCCGCTGATCCGGGCGGTCATCAAGTGCGAGAGCGACTACGACCCGCACGTCGTCTCGCGCGCCGGCGCGCGCGGGATGATGCAGCTGATGCCGTCGGTGCAGAAGGACATGCGCGTGGGCGACATCTGGGACGCGCGCCAGAACATCCTCGGCGGCACGCGGCTGCTCCGGGTGCTCGCCAACCGCTTCGCCGGCGACATCGTGAGGACGATCGCGGGCTACCACGCCGGGGCCGGCGCCGTCGACCGCTACGGCGGGGTGCCGCCGTACGAGACCACGCACCAGTACCTCAAGATGGTGCTGCGCGAGTACTACGAGCTCAAGGCCAAGGAGACGCGGCTGGCGACGGCCTCCGCGAAGGAGCCCGCGCAAGGGGCGAAGGTGCCGCGGTAGCGGTGGCCCGCAGCCTTGACCGCGGCCGAGGGCAGCATTTAACGTGATCTTCGCATGACCGCCACGCCACAGACCGGACCCGAGGGGGAGTTCCTCGGCCACCTCATGCGCGGCGCGGATCTGCTCCGGGCCGGGCAGCTCGACGACGCGCGCCAGGTCATCGACCAGGCGCTCGCGCTGCAGCCCGGCGAGGCCCGCGCCCGCAACCTCCTCGGCCTGGTGCACTTCCGCCGCGGGCAGCTCGACGCCTCGCGCGACGTGTACCGGTCCCTGTGCGACGACTACCCGGCCGACAACGGCTTCCGGCTCAACCTGGGCCTCGTCGAGCTGCGGATCGGCGAGCTCGACCCCGCCATCGCCGAGCTCGAGCGGGTGGTCGCGGCCGAGCCGGCGAACGAGCGGGCTCACGGCTACCTCGGGCTCGCGTACGCCCAGGTGGGCGACGCGGCCCGGGCGCGCGACGCCTTCGTGAAGGCCGGCCAGCCCGAGCTGGCGCAGGAGATGGACGCGCGGCTG
>DASXVK010000475.1:0-9842 GCA_036504295.1 Polyangia bacterium | reverse complement strand
GGCGGTTCAACCATCCGCGTCCTATCTGAACCGCAGTGGGCTAGTCCTCTCGCCGCCGTGACCCCGTCCGCAGGCCGATCCGGGCGAGCTGGATCCGGTCCACGCTGCCCCCCGTGACCGGCCGCTCCGCGCCCAGGAGCTGCGCGCGGAGCTCCTCCGGCGGCGCGGGGCGGCCGAGGAGGAAGCCCTGCTGCTCGATGCAGCCCTGGTCGCGCAGGAACGCGGCCTGCGCGGCGGTCTCCACGCCCTCGCCCACGACGGCGAGGTTCAGGCTGCGGGCGAGGGCCACCACGGCGCGCACGATGGCCGCGTTGTCGAGGTTGCCGGGGAGGCCCTCGACGAAGGAGCGGTCGATCTTGAGCGTGTCGATCGGGAACTTCTTCAGGGAGCCGAGCGACGAGTAGCCGGTGCCGAAGTCGTCGATGGCGAGCCGCACGCCCATCCCCTTGAGCGCCTGGAGCGCCGTCATCGTCCACTCGCTGGGCTGCATCACGGCGCGCTCGGTCAGCTCCAGCTCGAGGACGCCGGGCGGCAGCCCGGTCGCGGCCAGCGCCGCGGCGACCGTCGCCGCCAGCGAGCGCTGGCTGAACTGCCGGCTCGAGAGGTTCACCGACATCCGCAGCGGCGCGAGGCCTTCCTGCTGCCAGGCACGGGCCTGGGCGCACGCGGTGCGGAGCACCCACTCGCCGAGCGGCACCACGAGCCCGGTCTCCTCGGCGATGGCGATGAACTCCGCCGGGGCGATCAGGCCGCGCGTGGGGTGGTGCCACCGGAGCAGCGCCTCCACCCCGACGACGCGGCGGGTGGTGATGTCCACCTGAGGCTGGTAGTGGACCACGAACTCCTGACGCTCGAGCGCGCGGCGCAGCTCGTTCTCCGTCGTCAGCCGCATGACGGCCGCCGCGTTCATGGCGGCGCTGAAGAACTGGCAGCCGTTGCGGCCCTCCTCCTTGACGGCGTACATCGCGAGGTCGGCGTTCTTGAGCAGCGACTCGACGTCCTGCCCGTCGGCGGGGAAGATCGTCATGCCCACGCTCGCGGTCACGAACACCTCGTGCCCGTCGAGTATGAAGGGGTGCGTCAGGGTCTCGAGGATGCGCTGGGCGACCCGCGCCGCCTGGGCCGGCTCGTCGATCTCGGTGAGCAGCACCGTGAACTCGTCGCCGCCGAGGCGCGCCACCGTCGCGGGCTCGGCCTGGCCGCGGGCGACGAGGTCGCCGGGCCGGACGCAGCTCCGCAGCCGCTCGGCCACGCCCTGCAGCAGGAGGTCCCCGACCCGATGGCCGAGCGTGTCGTTGATCCGCTTGAACGAGTCGAGGTCGAGGAAGAGCAGCCCCACGATCCCGCCCTGGCGCTGGGCGGCGAGGACGGCGCGGGCGAGCCGCTGCATGAAGAGGGCGCGGTTCGGCAGCCGCGTGAGCGCGTCGTAGTACGCCATGTACTCGATCCGCTCCTCGGCCTGCTTGCGCTCGGTGATGTCCTCCGCGATGGCGGCGACGCGATACACCTCGCCCCGGCGGCTGCGCACGGGGAAGCGGCGGTCGCGCACCCATCGCTCCGACCCGTCCGGGCGCACGATGCGGTACTCGAGCTCGACGTGGCCGTAGGCGACGGCGCGCGCCGCCTCGCGCACGCGGTCACGATCGTGCGGGTGGATGCTCTCGTCGAGCGACGCCGGCCGCACGTAGAGGCTGCCGCAGCTCCGGCCGAAGACCTGCTCGTAGGCGGGGCTGACGTAGACGACCTCCTGGCCCGTGAGGTCGGTGATCCAGAAGACCTCGGAGAGGTTCTCCGCGAGCTGCCGGAACCGCTCCTCGGAGCGGCGCAGGCTGTGCTGCGCGTGGCGCTCGCGCAGCACGTAACGGATGTGGTAGTGCAGCGTGTGCCAGTTGAGGGGCTTCGTGACGAAGTCGCTCGCCCCGGCCTCGTACGCGCGCTCGATCGCCTCGACCTCGTCGAGGCCCGCCATCATGACGAGCGGCACCTGCCCCCCGTCCGCCAGCCGGCGCAGCTCGGTGCAGACGCCGATGCCGTCGAGCCGCCCACCGCCCACGCCGATCAGGACGACGTCGGGCTGACGTCGCTGGAAGCTCAGGACCGCCGCGGGGCCGTCCGCCGCCTCCGTGATGACGAAGTGCTGGGTCTCGAGGGCGCGGCGGGCCTGCAGCCGCACCCGCTCGTCGTCGTCGACCACCAGCACGAGCGGCACGAGCCGGCGCTCGGTGAGCTCATCGCCGACCACGACGGGAACGGCCGTGCGGGCGGCGGCGGGTGCGGGCGTGAGCGCTACGGCGGGGCGCGGCCGCACCGCGATCGAGACCGCGGGTACGGCCCGAACGGCGGGCGCGGACGCCGGTCGCTCGGGCTCGGCGCGAACCGCCGGTGCCCCTACGCCCCCGACCCTCTCCGCCCACCTGCTCATGCCGCACGCCTCGTGTGCGCCGTCGCACAGGCGGGAGAGCTGAGGCCCCCCGCGTTCGTGGGATGCAGGGAATCGTGAACAAGCATGCAGATTACTTCATCCACGCCGTGGCGCCGGGGCTTCTTGCCCCGGCCGGCACGGCCGTGGCGTTTTGCCCCGCATCCCTGCATGACGGCCGGTGGGGACACTGTTTGGGTCGCTGAATGCCGAATAAGGGCTCAGTAAGGCACGGTTTTACGCACTGCATCATTTCGCTTGACAGTGCTGCTACCAGAACGCTAGGTTCCTCGGAGGCGCCGAGAGCGCCTGACTGGGAGGTTCTCATGGTGCAACCGATCAAACGGGTGGCCATCCTCGGGGCCGGGGTGATGGGGAGTGGGATCGCGGCTCATCTCGCTTCGGCTGGGATTCCTTCCTTGATGCTGGACATCGTGCCCAAGGACGCCGGCGCCGACCGCAACCGTCTGGCGCGCCGCGGCAAGGAGGCGGCGCTGAAGGCGAAGCCCGCCCTCTTCCTCACGCCCAGGGACGCGGACCTCATCGAGGTGGGGAACTTCGAGGACGACTTCGCCCGGATCCGCGACTACGACTGGGTCGTGGAGGTGGTGAAGGAGGACCTCGACGTCAAGCGGGCGATCTTCGCCCGCGTCGATCAGCACCGCCGCCCCGGCAGCATCATCTCCTCCAACACCTCCGGCCTGCCGCTCGCCCAGATGATCCAGGGCCGGAGCGACGACTTCCGCCGGTGCTTCCTGGTCACGCACTTCTTCAACCCCGTCCGCTACATGAAGCTCCTCGAGCTCGTCATCGGGCCCGAGACCGACCCGGCGGTCGCGGAGTACTACGCCGAGTTCGGCGCCGAGGTGCTCGGCAAGGGCATCGTCTACGGCAAGGACACCCCGAACTTCGTCGCCAACCGCATCGGCATCTTCGCCATGATGGCGACGCTCAAGGCGATGGACCGGCTCGGCCTCACGGTCGAGGAGATCGACGCCATCTGCGGCCCGCCCATGGGCAAGCCGAAGAGCGCCGTGTTCCGCACCGCGGACATCGTCGGCCTCGACACCCTCGTCCACGTGGCGCGCAACTGCTTCGACGCGCTGACCAAGGACGAGGCGCGCGACGTCTTCAAGATCCCCGCCTACCTCGAGCAGATGCTCGCGAAGGGCTGGCTCGGCCAGAAGACGAAGGCCGGCTTCTTCAAGAAGGTGGGCGACGACATCCTCGCCCTCGACCTCAAGACCCTCGAGTACAAGCCCCAGGTCAAGCCGAAGTACGCCTCCCTGAAGTCGGTCAAGGGCATCGAGGATTCGGGCGAGCGCGTGAAGAAGCTCGTGGCCGCCGACGACAAGGCCGGCCAGCTCGCGTGGGAGGTCACCGCGGCCACGCTCAACTACGCCGCCCGCCGCCTCGGCGAGATCGCCGACGACGTCGTCAACATCGACGCCGGCATGCGGTGGGGCTTCAACTGGGACCTCGGCCCCTTCCAGACGTGGGACGCGCTCGGCGTGAAGGAGACCGCCGCGCGCATGGAGAAGGACGGCATCGAGGTCGCGCCGCAGGTCAAGGAGCTGCTGAAGCACGGCAAGGGCAGCTTCTATGGCGGCACGCCCGGCGCGCGCACCTACTTCGACTTCGCCCGCAAGGACTACCTGCCCGTCCCGCAGCCGCCCAAGCAGATCCTCATCGCGGCGCTGAAGGAGGGCAACCGCACGATCGACGGCAACCCCGGCGCGTCGCTCTACGACATCGGCGACGGCGTGGCGCTCCTCGAGTTCCACACCAAGATGAACGCCGTCGACAACGACATCATCTCGATGATCTACAAGTCGGTCGAGCGCGTGGAGAAGGACTTCCACGGCCTCGTCATCGCGAACGAGGCGCCCGAGGTCTTCTCGGCGGGCGCGAACCTCTTCGCGATCATGGTCGCCATCGGCCAGAAGAAGTGGGCCGACCTCGAGAAGATGATCGGCGAGTTCCAGGGCGCGAACCAGCGCCTGCGCTACGCCGACGTGCCGGTCGTCGCCGCGCCGGCGGGCCTCGCCCTGGGCGGCGGCACCGAGATGGTCATGGCCGCCCCGTTCGTGCGGGCGCACGCCGAGCTCTACATCGGCCTCGTCGAGGTCGGCGTCGGCGTCATCCCCGCCGGCGGCGGCTGCATGAACCTGCTGAAGCGCTGGATGGCGGGCGCGCCGGACGATCCGGCCTTCGACCCGCTCCAGCTCATCCGCAAGGTCTTCGAGACCATCGGCCTCGCCAAGGTCGCCGTCAGCGCCGAGGAGGCGCGCGACATGAAGTTCCTGCTCCCGCAGGACGGTGTGACGCTGCGGCGCGAGAACCTCATCCACGACGCCAAGCAGGTGGCGCTCGGCCAGTACCGCGCGGGCTACCGCCGGCCGCGGCCCGCCACCTTCCGGCTGCCGGGCCGGAGCGGCTCGTCGATGTTCGAGTGGTTCGTCTACAACCTCAAGGTGTCACACCACGCCTCGGAGCATGACGAAAAGATCATGCGCGCGCTGGCGAACATCCTGTGCGGCGGCGACACCTCCACCGCGGTGGCGGTCTCCGAGCAGCACATCCTCGACCTCGAGCGCGAGGCCTTCCTCTCGCTGTGCGGGGAGCAGAAGACGCAGGAGCGAATGCAGTACATGCTGATGAACAACAAGCCGCTCAGGAACTAGGACCGACCAGCGGAGGAGATGAGCATGCGCGACGTAGTCATCGTCTCGGCCGTCCGCACCGCGGTCGGTCGCGGCATCAAGGGAAGCCTGAGGGACACCCGGCCCGACACGATGGCCGGGGCCGTGATCAAGGAGGCCCTCGCCCGGGCCAAGGGGCTCGATCCCAAGGACCTCGGCGACGTGGTCATGGGCTGCGCCTTCCCCGAGGGCGAGCAGGGCATGAACGTGGCCCGCATCGCGTCGTTCTGGGCGGGCATCCCGTACGAGGTCCCGGCGGTCACCGTGAACCGGTTCTGCTCGTCGGGGCTGCAGGCCATCGCCATGGCCGCGGACCGCATCCGGGTCGAGGCCATCGACAGCGCCGTCGCCGGCGGCGTCGAGTCGATGTCGATGGTGCCGATGGGCGGCGGCAAGACCACCGCGAACCCCGAGCTGCTGCGCCGCTGGCCCGAGGCCTACATGGGCATGGGCCAGACCGCGGAGCTGGTGGCGAAGAAGTTCGACATCTCGCGCCAGATGCAGGACGAGTTCGCGGTCAAGAGCCACAAGAAGGCCGTGGCGGCCCAGGCCGCGGGCAAGTTCAAGGACGAGATCGTGCCGCTCCCGGCCCGCCTCGTGGAGCTCGACGGCGGCCGGCCCAAGGTCCGCGAGTTCGTCTTCGACGCCGACGAGTGCCCGCGCGCGGACACGACGGTCGAGGGGCTCGCGAAGCTGAAGCCGGCGTTCGACCCGACCGGCACGGTCACCGCCGGCAACGCCTCGCCGATCAACGACGGCGCGGCCGCGGTCGTGCTGATGGCCGCGGACACGGCCAAGGCCGCGGGCCTCAAGCCGCTGCTCAAGGTGCGCGAGTTCGTGGCCGTGGGCGTGCCGCCGGAGATCATGGGCACGGGCCCGGTGCCGGCCGTGCGCAAGCTGCTCAAGGTGACCGGCCTCAAGCTCGAGGACATCGGGCTCTTCGAGATGAACGAGGCGTTCGCCGTGCAGTCCGCGTACTGCATGCGCGAGCTGGGCGTCGACCCGGAGCGGGTCAACGTCAACGGCGGCGCCATCGCGCTCGGCCACCCGCTCGGCGCCACCGGCGCCAAGCTCACCACGAGCATCGCCTACGAGATGCGGCGCCGCAACGCCAGGTACGGCGTCGTGACGATGTGCATCGGCGGCGGCATGGGCGCGGCCGGGCTGTTCGAGCTGGCGTAGCCGCCCCTCAGACCTCCCTCCGAAATCGAAGACCGCCAAGACGCCACGGTACTGGAGCCCTCACCTCTTCGACCAGATGGTGCTCCGCGCGTACGGCATCGACCAAGTCATATCGCGGGGTTGAGTCGGGCCACGGCGCCAAACCAGCGCGCGCGCAATCGAAACGGGGCGACTCACGCATGGCGTGAGCGGGAGGTGTTTCATGCGCTCCGTTGTGATTGGCTCACTCGTTCTGCTCTGCGGCGTGGCCGTGGCCCAGCCGCCGCGGCAGCCGCCGGCGGCCCAGCCGCTGGTGAAGAGGACCGTGGATGCGTTCGCCGGCACCTGGACCGGCGACGCCACCCTGGGGATACCGGGCAAGCCGCTCCAGAAGGTGAAGGTCACGTCGACGTGCCACAAGATCGCCGGCGGGGCCGGCGTGAGCTGTGAGCTCAAGCAGCACGGCAAGACCTCGATGCCCGTGGACCAGACCTGCCTCATCGGCTACGACACCGAGGGGTCGGGCGTGCACCTGATGTGCGTCACCGCGGCCGGCGAGGCCCACGATCACCAGGGCACATGGCAGCGCAGCGACAAGATCGAGTTCCAGCCGTACAAGGGCACGATGATGGGCAAGGAGGCCACGGAGGACCTCACGTTCGAGTGGACGTCGCCCAAAGTGTTCGCGGCCCACGGCAAGACCACGCTGGCGGACGGGCAGACCTCCACGTTCGATCTCATCCTCAAGAAACACTAACGCTCGTCTACTTCGCCCTCCGGCGCAGCTCCGGGAGGTGCGCGACGTAGTCGTCGTGACTGCGGCGGATCACGTCGTGGGCTGGCTCGCGGCCGTACACCTCGGCGATCTCCACCGCGCGCGTCGCGCGGTCCGGGCCCTGCTTGTACGTCAGGAAATAGTGGCGCAGGCGGTCCACCAGCGCGGGGGGGCAGTCCGCGATGTCCTGGAGCCCGCCGTAGACCGCGTCGCCCTGCAGGACCGCCACGATCTTGTCGTCCGCCTCGTCGCCGTCGATCATGCGCAGCCCGCCGATGGGGATCGCGGTGACCAGGATGTCGCCGTGCGAGATCGCCTTCTCCGTGAGGACGCACACGTCCATCGGATCGCCGTCTCCGACCACCGCGCTCCGGCCCGCCCGCTCGGCGCAGGCGGCCCCGACCCGCTCGGCGCAGAGCGTCTGCGGGATGAAGCCGTAGAGGCTGGGGCAGACGTTCGAGTACTGCTGCACGCGGTCCAGGCGCAGGATCCCCGTCAGCTTGTCCAGCTCGTACTTCACCGTGTCGGTCGGGACGATCTCGACGTAGGTCGTGATCACGCGCGGGGCATCCTGCCCCATCGGGACGCCATGCCAGGGATGCGCGCGGGAGAGCGTGGCCGGCGGAGCGGGCGTGGTCGGCATCCGCTCAGGGTAGGCTCGCCGCGGCGCTGGGGTCAACCGGCCAGACCGTCGCTCGACTGAACCCTGACGCCGCGCCCCATCGTCAAACCACGGGAGGACGGTCATGACGCTCGAGCTCGACTACAGCGAGAAGGAAGCGCTCGCCACCCTGCTGCGCGCGCGGCTCGACGAGTTGCACACCGAGATCCACCACACGGACCACGCCGCCTTCCGGCAGCAGCTCAAGCAGCTCGACGAGCAGCTCCGGCGCATCCTGATCCGGCTGACGACGCCGGAGGCGCCGCTGCTCACGCACATGTGAGCGTCCGCGCCCCGCCGGGGACGCGGTCAGGTCACGGGGTAGCTCACGGCGGGATCGTCGGGCTCCGGCGGGTCCTCGAACGCGCCGGCGAGGCCCTCCACCTCATTGATCCACGCCTGCTGGATCGCGGCCAGCACCTGGTCGTCGGGGCGCATGATCTCGCCCTCGAACTCAGCCAGATCCATGACATATGCGGCGAGCCGGCTGAAGGGCACCTCGAGCGGGTCCAGCTCCGGGTGCTCGGCCACGAGCTCGATCGCGATCGAGCCCACGTCGCTCCACTGGATCCCCATTGGCAACCCCCGCCTCCCGGCACGGCCGGGTCCCCTGCCGGGTTGGATGCGCCGCGGTGGCAGCGCACGCCGGATTCGTCGGGGGCGCACGGCCGCGACAGCATCCTTGCCCCGGCGGGGCGGAGCTTCCATCATCTGGGCAGCTCATGTCCCGCTGGGAGCAACGACAGCGCATCGCGGCCCGCCTGGCCGCCGAGACGGGCACCTTGCGCAAGCAGGGCGCGGGCCGGCGGCTGGCGCTGTGCTACGCGTCGCCCTACCCCGTGGCGATGTCGTCGCTCGGGTTCCAGACCATCTACCGCGAGGTCAACGCGCGGCCGGACTGGGCGGCGGAGCGGGCCTTCCTGCCCGACGCCGAGGAGCTCGAAGCGGCGGACCGCACACCGCTGTGCACGTACGAGAGCGAGACGCCCGTCGGCGACTACGCCGCGCTCGCGTTCTCGATCGCCTACGAGCTGGAGCTCGCGGACCTGGGGCGCTTCCTCGACCTCGCCGGCGTGCCGGCGGCGCGGACCGAGCGCGGCGGCAACCACCCGCTGCTCGTCTGCGGGGGGCCGCTCACGTTCGCGAACGCGGCGCCGCTGGGGGCCTTCGCCGACGTGGTGGTGGTCGGCGAGGCGGAGGCCGCGCTCGACCTGCTGCTGGCCGCGCTCGCGCTGCTGCCGGACCGCGAGGCCGCCCTCGCGGCGGTGCGCGGGCAGCCCGGGTTCTGGCTGCCCGGCGACGGCGGGCGCCCCGGGGAGCGGCTGTGCGCGCGCCCCGACCAGCTCCCGGCGTACGCGCAGATCACGACGCCCGACTCCGAGCTGCCGGACATGTTCCTCGTCGAGGCCGAGCGCGGCTGCTCGCGCGGCTGCGCGTACTGCGTCATGCGCCGCGAGTCGAGCGGCGGCATGCGCGCCCCCGCGCCCGAGGCCGTCCTCGGGCGCATCCCGGCCCACGCGCGCCGCGTGGGGCTCGTGGGCGCGGCCGTGACCGACCACCCGCGCGTCCGGGACATCATCCGCGCCCTGGTCGACGGCGGGCGCGAGGTCGGGGTCTCCTCGCTGCGCGCCGACCGGCTCGACGCGGAGCTCGTGGACCTGCTCGCGCGCGGGGGCCAGCGCACCCTCACCGTCGCCTCGGACGGCGCCTCGGAGCGCCTGCGCGAGGCGCTCGGCCGCCACACGAGCGCCGCTCACCTGCTGCGGGCGGCGGAGCTGTGCCGCGCGGCCGGCATGCGGCGCATCAAGCTCTATCAGCTCATCGGCGTGCCCGGCGAGGAGGACGCGGACCTCGACGAGCTCGGCGCGTTCGTGCGCGAGCTGGCGCAGATCGCGCCGGTCGCGGTGGCGGTCTCGCCGCTCGTGCCGAAGCTCCAGACGCCGCTCGCCGACGCCCCGTTCGGACCGATCCCGCTGCTCGAGGCCAAGCTCAAGCGCGTGCGCCGCGCGATCGGCACCGTCGCCGAGGTCCGCGCGACCTCGCCGCGCACCGCCTGGATCGAGTACTGCCTCGCGCAGGGCGGCGAGGCCGCCGGCCACGCCGCGCTCGCCGCCGGCCGCGCCG
>DASXVK010000474.1:0-2166 GCA_036504295.1 Polyangia bacterium | reverse complement strand
GCGCGGCCTGCGCCGAGCGCTGCAGGAGGCCCTGCGCGCGCCCCGGCACGTGACCGGCCCGGTGGTGCTCGTCGCCTCCGAGCTCGCGACGAACGCGCTGCACCACGGCGTGCCACCCGTCGTCGTCACGCTGGGCCGGGTCGAGGGCGGCTACCTGCTCGACGCGGCTGACGGCTCGCTGGACGCCGTCCCGACCTACTCGGCCTACCGGCCCGCCGGTGAGGGCGGCTTCGGCCTCTACCTCGTCGGGCGGCTGGCCGACGAGGTCGGCTGGTACGCGGCCGGCGACCGCAAGCACGTGTGGGCGGTGCTCCGGCACTAGGCGATCGTCAGCAGGTCGCCCGGTGCGCAGCCCAGCGCGTCGCAGACCGCGGTGAGCGTGCTGAACCGGATCGCGCGGGCGTGCCCGTTCTTGAGGATCGAGAGGTTGACCGTCGTCACGCCGGTGCGCGCCGACAGCTCGACGAGCGTCATGCCACGCGCCGCCAGCAGCTCGTCGAGGCGGCACACGACGCGGTCTTCCTCGGCCGGCACCTAGACCAGCCCGGCCAGCTCGTCCGCCATCCGCTCGCCCGCCCGGAACGCCGCCGCGACGGCCAGGATGACGGCGCCGACGAGCAGGGGCTCCAGCGCGCCCGATGGCGCGGAGACGAAGGCCGGCCCGGCGAGCCCGGTGCGCCGGAGGACGAGTGCGCCCGCGACCTGCGGGAGCAGCTGCGCCAGCCACCCCGCGATGGCCACGGTCGCGCCGAGCACGACGACCCGGCGGGCGTTGCCGGGCGCGAACGGCCGACCCTCCGCGATCGAGCCGAGCACAGGCGCCAGCGCGAAGGCGCCCACCATGACGCCGAGCCCGCCGACCAGCCAGCTGCCGCGGGCGAGCAGCTGTTCCATCCGGGTGGAGCCCCATGCCGTGAGCCGGAGCTGTGAGTCCGGGCCGGGCTGTCCCCCGACCGTGGTCCAGGCGCCGCTCGGGACGGCGCCCGTGAGCCAGCCCTCCCGCACCGAGACGCCCTCCACCTGGACGTGGACGGCGCCCCCGCGCTCCGGGACGGCTGCGAGCGTCACCGGCACGGTGACGAACGCGGGCGCCTGGGTCGCGCCGTTGACGGCGTACACCACCCCGAACAGGCCGGCCGCCCAGCCGATCATGGTGAGGAAGACCTGCAGGTAACCCACCCATTTCATGGCGCGACCGTATCGATCGTCGTTATGCCCCGACAAGGTCCCACGTCATCGGCGCTGGTCGGTGACGCCCCCGAGCTGCACGGATCCCAGGGCGGCACACCACCGCCAACGCGCAGCCGAACATCCGTCACGCTCAGGGCGACGAACGTTTCACTGATCAGCGCGGGACGACGACCGCCCAGGGCACCGTCCAGCCTGCGACGACGAACCCGCCGTCCACGTACTGCTCCCGGGTCAGCCGCACCACGTCGCCGGACGCCGGCTCGTAGAGCCGCAGCGCCTCGTCGTCCAGCCCCACCGCGAGCACCACGTGCCGCGGCACCGCCCGGTCCCCGACGAACACCGGCGCGGTCCACCCAGCGGCCACGGTGCGCGCCACGGCGTCGTAGCCGGCCGTCCGCGCTGGCCGCGAGTCGGGCCCGACGTACCGCGCGCGGTAGCGCAGCCCGGTGATCCGCGTCATCTCGTGCGAGGCGCCCCACGGCGCCGTGCCGAGCGCGTGGGGCCAGGGAGCCTGCAGCCCGGTGGGACCGACCAGGGCGTTCGTCCGGCGCTTGACCGCCTGCTCGTCGGCCGCGAACCGGGCCGCGCGCTCGTCCACCGCGTGCTCGTCCGTCGCGCCACATTCCAGGGCGACGCCGAGCAGGAGCCGCGCGGCGACCCCGGGATCGGCGAGGGCGTGGGCGACGAGCAGGGACGCCGACCCGCAGGTCATCGAGCTGCGCTGTCGCAGGTGGTACGCCAGCGGGTCGAGGCGTGGGTCGAGGCGTGGGTCGAGGCGCGGGTCGGTGGCGGGCGGGGCGGGCGCCGCGGGCCACGGGCCCTGCGCCCGGCCGATCGCCCCCCACGCGCGCCGTCCCCATGACCAGCGGTCCACGCGAGGCACGGTAGCCCGCCGCCGCCGTCCGAGCCCGCCGCACGTGGGACGGGTGTGACAGGTGTGGCGTCGCGGCCGTACGCCACGCAGCGGGCGCCACA
>DASXVK010000473.1:0-23480 GCA_036504295.1 Polyangia bacterium | reverse complement strand
AGGCCGCGGCCGCGCAGGTAGAACGGGAAGAGGCCGCGGTGGCGCCGCTCGCCCACGCGGGTGTCGTAGTAGAGCAGCGACCAGGTCGTCGAGCGGTGGCGGTCGCCGCTGCGCACGAGGAACGGCAGCGCCACGTCGTAGTACGCCCCGCGGGTGTCGCGGCCGCCGAAGTACAGCGGGAAGACGCCGAAGTGGCGGCCGTCGGGCTCGCGATCCGAGTAGAACGGCCCGGCCACGAGCGTGCTCGAGCGCGCGTCGCCCCAGCGCATGAAGAGCGGCGGCAGCACGAGGTCGTAGTAGCTGCCCGCGGCGCGGCGGCGCCCGCCGAAGTACAGCGGGATGAGCCCGCGGTGCTGGGCCTCGGGGTCCCGGACGCGGTAGCAGAGGCCGAGCGCGATCAGCCCGTCGCGTTGCCCGTCGCCCCAGCTCGCGCTGAGCAGCGGCGGCGCGAGCGCGACGTGCCGCGGGCCGTCGCGGTGCTCGAAGAAGAACGGGATGAGGCCGAAGTCGAGGCGGCCCGGCGCGCGGTAGCGGTAGCCGACCGGGAACAGCGTCAGCCGATCGGGCACCGCGTCGTCGCGCCAGTCCCAGAAGAGCAGCGGCGGCACGTACGTGTAGTGGCGCGTGCCCGCGCGGCCGGTGAAGAAGAGCGGGATGGTGCCGACGTGCAGGTCGGTCTGCGACGTCCCCGGCCCCTGCGCGCCCGCGGTCGTGGTGCGGCTCACGTAGATGGGGCCCGCGACGACGAGCGTGCGGCCGCGGTCGTTCATGTACCAGAACGGGAAGAACGGCGCGACGGCGTACCGCCACGACCGCGTGTGCCCCTGGAACCAGAGCGGCACCACGCCGACGTGCCGCTCGCCGGGGCTGCGCCAGTCGTAGAACGGGCCGGCGATGGTGCGGTGCGTGCCCGCGCCCTCGTCGGCCCAGTCGAACGTGAGCAGCGGCGGCAGGTGGAAGTAGCGCCGGGTGCCCGAGCGCCCCTGGAACCACAGCGGCACGAGCCCGGCGTCCCAGCCGCTCGGGTCGCGGTGGTGGAACGCGGGCCCGATGACGGTCGTCGACGCGAGGGGATCGCTCACGCGCACCGCGACCGGCGAGGCGAAGTAGGAAGTCGGGCCGGTGCGCCCGGCGAAGACGAGCGGGAAGAAGCTGAACCCGTAGTCGCCATCCGGCTCCCGGCCGTAGTACGTGTTCAGCACGATCGTGCGCTCGCGCCGGCCGTCGCCCCAGTGGCTGAAGAGCGGCAGCAGCGCCGCGTGGTGGCGAGCGCCGGTGCGGCCGGCGAACAGCAGCGGGGCGACGCCGAGGCTCCAGCCGCGCAGGTCGCGGTGGTACCAGCTCGTCGCCCACCAGAGCCCGTGCGTCGTGCGGTCGCGCCAGTGCGCGAACAGCAGCGGCAGCGAGACCGTCGAGTACCCCTGCCGGTCGCTCAGGCGCCACGACAGCAGCGCCGGCGACACGGTGTAGCTCGACTGGTCGGCGTGCGCGCCGTGGAGCAGCAGCGGGAAGAGGCCGAGGTCGTGCCCGGACGGGTGGTGGTGGTAGTAGGCCGGGCCGACGATCGTCGTCGCGCGCGTCCGGGAGGCGAAGCGCAGCACGAGCGGCGAGAGCAGCGTGAAGCGGTCCCCGCTGCCGGTGCCGGTCGCGTACGCGAGCGGGATGACGCCGAGCGACCAGTCGCGGGTCTTCGTGTCGCGCGAGAAGACGGTGTTGAGCACGAGCGTGTTCTCGTCGCGGCCGTCGCCCCAGCGCGCGAACAGCGGCGGGAGCACGGCCTGGTGGTGGTGCCCGCCGCGCCGGCCGCCGAAGTAGAGCGGGAAGAACGAGTAGCTCCAGCCGCCCGGATCCGACTCGTAGTAGCTCGTCGCCCACCACACGCGGGTGGACGTGCGGCCGCCCCAGCGGGCGAACAGCAGCGGCGGGACGACGTCGTGGTAATCCGCGCCCCGGTGGCGGCCGCCGAAGTACAGCGGCCACAGGCCGACGTCGAAGCCGCCGCCGCGGTGCACCTTCAAGTACGAGTTCAGCGCGAGCGTCGTCGTGCTCGCGCGGTCGGCCCGGTGCCACACGAGCGGCGGGACGTACGCGTAGCTCGAGCCGTCGCGCGAGCTGCCCCAGAACGCGAGCGGCACGACGCCGCCGTGCGCGCCCTCCGCGGTCTTGTGGAAGTACGTGTTCAGCCCGATCACGGTGTGGCGCTTCTCGTCCACGATGCGGGCGAACAGCGGGAACAGGACGTCGCTCTGCGCGTGGCGGTCGCGGCGGAAGAAGTAGCTGCCGACGAAGCCGGCCTTGCCGTCGGCGTCCACGCGGTGGCCGTACACCGGCGTCACGAGCGTGCGCGAGCGCGGCGTGCAGGCCTGCAGCACGAACGGGATCAGCAGCCGCAGCTTCGTGCGCTCCTCCACGTTCGTCGACGACCAGTACAGCAGCAGCGCCTCCGTGAACGTGCGATCCTGCGACAGGTACAGCAGCGGCGGGATCGGCACGGCGCTGCGCCGGAACGCGGCCCACCGCTCGTGCGGCTGCGCAGCGCGCACCTCGTCGTCGGTGACGCACGGCGGGAACGCGGGCGCGGGCGGGGGCGGCTCCGGCGCCGCGAGCTGCGGCACGAGGCGCGGCGCGCGCAGGCGCGGCGGCGGGCCCGGCTGCGCATGCGCCGGCGGCGCGAGCAACGCGACCAGCAGCACCACCGTGGGTGGGAGCGCCCGCATGGGGGGAGGACCTGGTGCATTATACGCACGGGGGCGGGCGCGCCTCCCTCTTCACGTGCCCGTGCCCCTGGCCGTGCCCGGGCCCGATCCTCTCGGCCAGACCGGGCACGGGCAGGGGCACGGGCACGAACCGACCGGACCGCTCCGATCTCGCTCCCCCGTCCGAAAACGGCCAGACAGCCGCCCTCCCCTGCGGTACACCTTCACCCGTGGCCCTCGATCCCGACACCTGCTACCGCGCGCTGCGCGCCCGCGACGGGCGCTTCGACGGCGTGTTCTACGTCGCCGTGACGACGACCGGGATCTACTGCCGGCCGACCTGCCCCGCGCGCACGCCGGCCCGCGACCGCTGCGAGTTCTTCAGCCGGCCGGCCGAGGCGGAGCGACGCGGGTACCGCGCGTGCTTCCGCTGCCGCCCCGAGCTCGCGCCCGGGCTCGCGAGCATCGACTCCGTGCCCCGGCTCGTCCGCGCCGCGGTCGCGCGCATCGACGCCGGGTACCTGAACGAGCACTCGCTCGACGAGCTCGCGGCCGCGCTCGGCGTGACGGCCCGGCACCTGCGCCGCGCGGTCGAGTCCGAGCTCGGCGTGCCGCCGGTCGCGCTCGCGCAGACGCGCCGGCTCGCGCTGGCGAAGCTGCTGCTGCACGACACGCGCCTGTCCCTCACGGACGTCGCGTTCGCGGCCGGGTTCGCGAGCGTGCGGCGGTTCAACGCGCTGTTCCAGCAGCGGTTCGGCCGGCCACCGTCCGCGCTGCGGCGCGAGCACGGGGCCGGCGCCGCGGCGGCGCCGTACATCACACTGCGCCTCGGGTACCGCGCGCCGCTCGCGTTTGGCGCGCTGCTCGCGTTCCTCCGCGCCCGCGCGATCCCCGGCGTCGAGACGATCGCGGACGGCGAGTACGCGCGCTCCGCGACGCTCGGCGACCGCACCGGCTGGCTCGCGGTGCGCGACGATCCCGCCCGCCACGTGATCGAGGCGCGGGTCGCGCTCGCGCTCGCGCCGAAGCTTATGGAGGTGGCCGCGCGGCTGCGTGCGCTGCTCGACCTCGACGCGCGGCCGGACCTCATCGCCGGCCACCTGCTGAACGACGCCGCGCTCGCGCCGCTCGTCGCGGCGCAGCCGGGCCTGCGCGTGCCCGGCGCCTTCGACGGCTTCGAGCTCGCCGTGCGTGGCGTCGTCGGCCAGCAGGTCTCGGTGCGCGCCGCGACGACGCTGTGCGGCCGGCTCGCGGCGCGGTTCGGCGCGGCGCTCGCGACCGGCCTCCCCGGGCTGGACCGCGCGTTCCCGGACGCCGCGGCGCTCGCGTCCGCCCCGGTCGCCGCGATCGCCGCGGCCGGTATGCCGCAGTCGCGCGCGCGGACGATCGTCGAGCTCGCGCGCGCCGTGGCGTCCGGGCGTGTCGACCTCGCGCGCGGCGGGGCGGCCGACGCGACGGTCGCGGCGCTGCTGGCCGTGCCCGGGATCGGCCCGTGGACGGCGCAGTACGTCGCGCTGCGGGGCCTGAGCTGGCCCGACGCGTTCCCGGCCGGGGACCTCGGGATCCGCCGCGCGCTCGGTGTGACGACGGCGCGCGCGGCGGAGCAGCGCGCCGGGGCCTGGCGGCCGTGGCGCGCGTACGCGGCGATGCACCTGTGGAGCTCACTCGCGTGAAGGAGATCGCGATGCCCGTGCTCGTCCAGAAGCTGATGCCCTCCCCGCTCGGCGCGCTGCGCCTGGTCGCGACCGACGCCGCGCTCGTCGGCGTCTACCTCCCGGCGCAGGCCGGCGTGCCCGCCGAGGACGTCGCGTCCCACCCCGTGCTCGATCAGACCGCCCGCGAGCTCGACGAGTACTTCCGCGGGGAGCGGCGCGCCTTCACGACGCCGCTCGCGCCGCACGGCACGCCGTTCCAGCTCGCGGTGTGGCAGGCGCTCGCCGCGATCCCGTTCGGCGAGGTGCGCTCGTACGCGGCGCTCGCGCAGGCGGTCGGCCGCCCGCGCGCGGTCCGCGCGGTCGGCGCGGCGAACGGCCGCAACCCGCTGTCGATCATCGTCCCCTGCCACCGCGTCGTCGCCGCCGCCGGCGCGCTCACCGGCTACGCGGGCGGCCTCCCGGCGAAGGAGTGGCTGCTCGCGCACGAGCGGCGCGCCGCGACGCGGCTGCACCCCGAGGCGTGACCTAGCAGGCTGCGGGAGAATGCAACACGGAGACGCAGAGGCACGGAGGATGATTCTGAATACTCAAGACCTTACTCCGTGTCACCGTGCCTCCGTGTTGCATTTCTCCGCACGCGCCTAGAGCCAGTACCGCCCGAGGTAGAACAGCCGCTCGAGGAACCGCTCGCCGAGCGCCCGCAGCCGCCACTCGAAGAGCACGACCTCCTGGCAGCGCGCGCGGTCGGCGTCGAACATCGCGTCCATCTCGGCGCCGAACGCGGCGTCGACGACGTTCAGGTTCAGCTCGATGTTGTGGACGATCGAGCGGTGGTCGAGGTTGAACGAGCCGACCGTGCTCCACAGGCCATCGATCACCGCGGTCTTCGCGTGCATGACCGCATCGGGCCAGAGGTGGATGCGCACCCCCGCCGCGAGCAGCCGGTCGAACAGGTTGCGGCTCGCGAAGTGCGCCGACATCAGGTCGCCCCACGCGGGCACGATGATCTCCACCCGGACCCCGCGCGCGACCGCGGCGACGAGCGCGCGCCGCACGGCCCGGGGCGGGATGAAGTACGCGTTCGCGATGCGGACCGTGCGCCGCGCCTGCTTGATCGCGTGCAGGTACCCCCGGAAGATCTCGGTGCGGTGGCGGCGCAGGCGCGAGCCGATCGCGGCGACCGCCTGCGGGCCGGCGATCGCGGGCGCGGCCGGCGCGGGCGGGAGGTAGCGCTCCGTGACGTACTGCCACGAGGCCGCGAAGAGGCGGTCGAGCTCGAAGACGACCGGCCCTTCCACGCGCACGTGCGTGTCGCGCCAACCCTGATGCACCTCGGTCGTCAGGTACGCGTCGGAGATGTTGAGCCCGCCGGTGAACGCGACCGCGTCATCGACGATGAGGAGCTTGCGGTGGTCGCGGCGGTTCCAGCGCCACAGGCGGCGCCACAGCGAGAGCGGGTGGAACTCGACCACCTGCGCGCCGGCCGCCCGGAGCCGCTCCCAGAACCCGGCGCCCGTCCCGATGCTGCCGACCGCATCGTAGATGACCTGGACCTCGACGCCCGCGCGCGCCCGCTCCTCGAGCGCGGCGCCGAACCGCGTCCCCGCCTCGCCGTCCTCGAAGATGTACGACTCGAGGCGGATCAAGCGCTGGGCGCCGCGGATCGCCGCGAGCATGGCCGGGTAGGCCTCGTCCGCGTCCCGCAGCAGCGTCACCTGGTTGCCGGGCACCAGCCCGTGCACGCGGCGGCACAGCCGCTGCGCCTCGGCGTCGACGGCCGGCGGGAACGGCAGCGCGAGGTCGGCGTGGCGGCGGTCGTGCAGCCGCAGCTTGAGCCGCGGCGGCGTGACCGAGAGCAGCTTCGTGGGGACCGGCTCCATCGGCGAAGTTTTTACACCCGGACCGGCCGCCGCCAAAGCAGCGTCATCAATCGTGTCGGTGAGCGGACACGACACGGCGTCCCGCCCTGGTGGCGGCGGCGCCGGCCCGGCCCGTCGGTCAGATCATCGTGCTCGGGTCCAGGAGCGCGTCGATCTCGTCCTCCGGGAAGACGTGGCGCTCCTGGAGGACCTGCCGGATCGACTTGCCCGAGTGGTAAGCCTCGTGGGCCAGCTCCGCGGCCCTGTTATACCCGATCCGGACCGCGAGCGGCGTCACCATCGCCAGGCTCTGCTCGATGAGGTCCGCGCAGCGCCTGGCGTTCGCCTCGATGCCGGCGACGCACTTGCGCGTGAGCAGCCCCGCCGCCGCGGTGAGGAGCGCGGCGGACTCGAGCACGTTGCGCGCGAGCAGCGGCTGCATCACGTTCAGCTCGAGCACGCCGAGCCCGCCCGCGATGCCCGTGACGACGTCGTTGCCCATCACCTGCACGGCGACCTGGATCGCGACCTCGGCGATGACCGGGTTCACCTTGCCTGGCATGATCGACGAGCCCGGCTGCAGCTCGGGGAGCGTGATCTCGCCGAGCGCGCACCGCGGCCCCGACGAGAGCAGCCGCAGGTCCTGCGCGATCTTCAGCACCGACGCGGCGACCGTGCGCATGGCGCCGCTCGCGGCCACGAGCGGGTCCTGCGCGCCCATCGCCTCGAACCGGTTCTCGGCCGGGCGGAACGGCACGCCCGTGGTCTCGGCGAGCGCGGCGATCACCCGCGGCCCGAACTCGCGGTGGGCGTTGAGGCCGGTGCCGACCGCGGTGCCGCCGAGGGGCAGCTCCTCGAGGTCGGCGAACGCCGCGCGCACCCGCCGCGCCCCGTGCGCGATCTGCGCGGCGTAGCCTCCGAGCTCCTGGCCCAGCGTGACCGGCACCGCGTCCATCAGGTGCGTGCGGCCGATCTTGAGGACGTCGGCGAACGCCCGGCCCCGCTCGGCGAGCGCCGCGGCGAGCCCGTCCAGCGCCGGCGCGAGCCCTTGCTCCAGCTCGCGCCGCAGCGCGATCCGGATCGACGAGGGGATCACGTCGTTCGACGACTGGCAGCGGTTGACGTGGTCGTTCGGGTGGATCGGCCGGTAGCTGCCGCGCGGGTTGCCGAGCAGCTCGTTCGCCCGGTTCGCGATCACCTCGTTCACGTTCATGTTGCTCGACGTGCCCGAGCCGGTCTGGAAGACGTCGACGACCAGGTCGCGGTCGTGCTCGCCTCGCTCCACCTCGCGCGCCGCGCGCACGATGGCGTCCGCGAGCGGCGGCGGGATCAGGCCGAGGGTCGCGTTGACGTCCGCCGCGAGGCGCTTCACGAGCGCCGCCGCGTGCAGCACGGGCAGCGGCAGCGGCCGGCCGCTCACGGGGAAGTTCTCGACGGCGCGGCGGGTCTGAGCGCCGTAGTACGCGTCCGCGGGGACGCGCACCTCGCCCATGGAGTCCTTCTCGATCCGGAAGTCGTCGCCCACGCGGCCTCCTCCTTCGAAAGGGACCCTGGGAGGGTCCCTTTGACCTCCCGCGCAGAGTGCTGGCAGGCACAGCCCGCCAGCACTCACGCGAGTTACTGCGTCGTCGGGTCGCGCACGTTGCTCAGCGCGGCGCGGACGAAGCGTGACTTGACCTGCTCGCTCGCGAGCGCGCGCTGCACCGGTCCCAGGCGGAGCATCGCGCTGAAGAGATCGTTCAGCATGCGCCCGCCGCGGCCCGCGCCCTCGTCGAAGACGTGGCCGAGGCGGCCGCGCTCGAGCGCCATGCGGATGACGCGCTCGATCGTGTTCGCGGGCACGTGCGGCTGCGGCCCGCGCCGCTCGAGGCGCAGCGCGTGCTGCGGACAGGCGTCGGCGCACACCCCGCAGCCGATGCACCGCTCCTCGTCGACGACCGGGGCGAGCTGGTTCTTGAGGCGCGCGGTCTGCCGCCGCGCGCCCATCGTGATCGCGAGCGTGGGGCAGGCCCGCGCGCAGCGCGAGCAGCCCTTGCAGGTCGCGTCGTCGTGCCTGGGCAGGAAGCCGCTCGGGTTCACCGCCGGCAGCCCGTACTCGCTGATCGCGCGGAGCTGCTCGCAGCAGCAGCCGCAGCAGTTGCAGATCCAGGTCGGCCGGTGCTGCACGTTGTCCGCGAGCTGCACCAGCCCGGCGGCGCGCGCCTGGGCCAGGATCTCGAGCGACTCGGCGCGGCCGATCGCGCGGCCGAAGCCACGGCGGATGATGAAGTCCGCGCCGGCGTCGACGGCGAGGCAGGCCTCCATCGGGGCGCTGCAGCGCTCGCCGAGGTGCTCGGCCTTGTGCCGGCAGTAGCACTGGGTCACGGAGCGGACGCGCGCGTCGCCCAGGATCGCGCTCGCGCGCTCCCAGTCGAGCACCTCCGGGAGGCCGTCGTCGATCGCGGTCTCGTGGGCGAGCGCCCGTCCGAGCACGGTCTCGTGGCCGAAGACCTCGCGCACGAACGCGTCGTCGCCGCGGCAGTACGCCTCGAGCGCCTCGGCGAGCCGCTTGCGCGGCAGGGTGTCCGGCACCCGCATCATCGACATCTCGAAGAAGCCGACGACGGGCGGCGCGAGGACGTAGCGGACGGTGCCGGAGCGCGGGCTCACGACGTCGAAGACGAGGCCCCGATCGCACATGGCGTCGAGCTTCGGCTTCAGCTCGGCCGCGGGGACGCCGAACCGGCCCTCGAGCTGCTCGAGCGTGGCCGGCAGCAGCGGCATCCGCGCCGCGAGCGCCGCGTGCTCGGGCGTGAAGAGGATCTCGAGGATCTCCTTCATCCCCTGCCACGCCCGCTCCGCCTCGGGCTCGGGGAACCCCACCTGCCCCGCCTCGAGCCGCCGCAGGAGACTGCGGTGCTCCTCTTTCAAGTGCCCCAGATGTCCCATCTCGGTCCTCCGGTCACAGGACGGCGCGGAGGGATAGTAAGGTGGGGCAGTACCGGGGGCAACCGCGCGACGCGCGGGCCCATCGCGGAGTCGAGGTTGCGTGTCCATTCTCGCAACTACCATGTAGGCATGACGAAACATGCACGGCCGCGGCAACGACCGCGCCCGCGCCGCACGGCCGGGGGCGCCGTCAAACCGCGCCGCGGCGGCGGCCAGCTCACCGTGCGCAACGTGCCGGTCGCGGTCGAGAAGGCGCTGCGGCGGCAGGCCGCCGGCGAGGGTGTCAGCCTCAACCAGGTGCTCGTCGACTCGCTCGCCCGCGCCACCGGCGCGGCTGGCGAGGAGACGCGGATCTACGACGATCTCGACCACCTCGCGGGTCAGTGGGAGGACGATCCCGCGATCGACGCCGCGCTCGCCGCGCAGGACGAGGTCGACGAGAGCCAGTGGCGATGAGGATCGTGATCGACACGAACCGCTATGTGGACTTCGGCCACGGCGTGGCCGACGTGGAGCAGCGGCTGCGAACCGTTGATGAGATCCTGGTGCCGTTCGTCACGCTGGCCGCGCTCCGCGCCGGCTTCGCCTGCGGCGCCCATCCCGAGCGCAACGAGCGTCACCTCACGGCGTTCCTCAACTCCCCGCGGGTGGAGGTCGTCTGCGCGGACGAGGCGACGACCCACCACTACGCGCGGCTCTTCGCCCAGCTCCGGCGCCAGGGCACGCCCCTCCCTACGAACGACCTCTGGATCGCCGCGCTGGCCGTGCAGCACGATGCCTTCCTGTTCGCGCGCGACCGCCACTTCGACCACCTGCCGCAGCTCGCGCGGATCTGACCAGCGCGGGGCGCTCCGCTCTCGACTCCCTCGACGGCCTGCATTACAACTGGCCCATGGACCCGACCCGCCGCTCGGCCCGCCTCGTCGCGCTGGGCCAGACGCCGACGCAGCCTGCCGACCGCCCGGCGCCCCGCCACCCGCCGTGGCTCAAGGTGCCGCTCCCGGCCGGCGAGCGCTACATGGAGGTCCGCCAGCTCGTGCGGCAGCTCGGGCTGCACACCGTCTGCCAGAGCGCCGGCTGCCCGAACATCGGGGAGTGCTGGAACCGCAAGGCGCTCACGATCATGATCCTCGGCAACATCTGCACCCGGTCGTGCCGGTTCTGCGACGTGCCGAACGGGCGCCCGCTCCCCCCGGACGAGGGCGAGCCCGAGCGCGTCGGCGAGATCCTCGCGACGCTCGGCCTGCGGCACACCGTCATCACCTCCGTCGACCGGGACGACCTGCCCGACGGCGGCGCCGCCCACTGGGCCGCGACGATCCGGGCCATCAAGCGCCGCAGCCCGGCGATGACGCTCGAGGTGCTCACCGGCGACTTCAAGGGCGACACCGCGCTCGTCGACACCGTGCTCGCCGCCGCGCCCGACATCTACGCCCACAACCTGGAGACCGTGCCGCGCCTCTCGCGCGAGGTGCGGGTGCAGGCGTCGTACCCGCGCTCGTACGCGGTGCTGCGCCACGCGCGCGCGCAGGGCGCGATCACGAAGACCGGCCTCATGCTCGGGCTCGGCGAGGAGCTCGATGAGGTGCGCGCGGTGCTGCGCGAGGTCGCGGCGCTGGGCGTCGACATCCTCACGCTGGGCCAGTACCTGCGCCCCTCGCCCTACCACCTGCCGGTGGCGCGCTACGTGCCGCCGCAGGAGTTCGCGGACCTCGCGGCCGAGGCCCGGGGGATGGGCTTCGCGCACGTCGAGTCCGGCCCGCTCGTGCGCTCGTCGTACCACGCCGACGGCCAGGCGGAGCTCCTGAAGAAGCTGCGCCGCGGCTGAGCCGCCGGCTCCCGACGACGTCCTGCTACGAGAAAGGGACCCTGGCAGGGTCCCTGCGACCTCCCGCGTGAGTGCTGGCAGGCATAGCCCGCCAGCGCTCACGCGCTATACTCGCCGCCGTGCAGTGGCTCGCCGCGCTGTGGCTCGTGCTGACGACGGCCGCCGGGACCGCCACGATCGAGCTGCGGCCGCGCCTCGTCATCGAGCACCGCCGCGTCGCCCCGCGGCCGCCGGCGACGCTCCCGGCCCGCGTGGCACCCGGGTGGATCATCGTCGATGGCCCGAGCGCGACGGCCGCCTCGGCCCGGCGCGTCGGCCCCACGTTCCAGGCCGAGGTGGAGCTCGCGTGGCGCGCCGAGGAGCCCGGCATCGAGCTCGCGGTCACCATCACCTACCTCGAGCCCGTGCGCGTCGTGCGCGAGGCGCTCGAGCTGACGTTGCCGGCGGCGGGCGTGCGGGCCGTCCACCGCGACGGCGAGCTGCGCGAGGCGCCGCGCGCCGGGTCGCTGCGGCTGGATCGCTGGACGCCGCGGCTGTGCGAGGTCCGCCACGGCGGCGCCTCGCTGCTCGTCGACGGCGCCGCCGTGGACGGCATGGAGGTCCGCCGCGCGGGCGGCGCCGTCACGGTGACGCTCGAGCTCGACGACGCGCGCGAGCACCCGTTCCGGGTGGAGCCGCGGTGCCGCACGCGCTGGCGCGGCGGCGGCCGGCCGCTCGACGAGAGCGCCCGGCTGCGGCAGGCCGGCGAGCGCGTCACCTACCGCGCCCGCCTCGTGCCCGGCGCCGTCCCGCTCGTGACGCAGCGGCTGCCCGCGGGCCGCCGTGCCGCCGTCGTCTTCAGCGACCACGCCGACCAGACGACGCTCGGCACCCTGCGCGCCCTGCTCTACGGCACCTCCGACGAGCACGACCCGCGCTTCGGCCGCGGCGGCTTCGTCGGCCACGGCCTGCCGCTCACGAAGGCGTTCTTCCGCCGCGGGGAGCCCGAGCGGCCGCAGCTCGACGACCCGCGCGTGCTCGCGCTCGCCGCGAAGCTGGTCGCCGCGGGCGGCGAGATCGCGCTCCACAGCGCCACGCCGGAGCCCGACGCGCGCCCCGTCACCGCCGAGGCGCTCGCCGTCCTCAAGCCGCTCAAGGTGGAGACCTGGATCGACCACCAGCCGCCCACGAACTGCGAGGCCTACACCGACCGCGGCTGGCGGCCCGGCGACCCCTACTACATCGGCGACCTGCTCGCCGGCGCCGGCGTGCGCTACGTGTGGGCCGCGGGCAAGGAGCCGAAGGACGACATCAACCTGCTGCGGCCGCGCGAGCTCGGCGCCCGCACGCCGTTCCTCTACCCGCAGGCGGCGCCCGCGTCGCAGGCGGCGACCGGGCTGTGGCTGTTCCGCTCGGTGTGGGCCTACGTCGACGCGCGGCGGTTCCTCGAGCTGCTCGCGCCGGCGCGGCTCGACCGCCTCGAGGCGGAGCGCGGGGTCGCGATCCTGCACACCTACCTCGAGGCGATGCGGTCCGAGCGCCGGCTGCGCCACCGCAACCTGATGCAGCCGGGGGCGACCCCGGCCGTCGTCGCGATCGCTCCGCGGCTCGACGGGGTGCTCGCGGACCTCGCGCGGCGCGCCGCGGCAGGACGGCTGTGGGTGACCACGGTCCGCGGCCTGGGCGACCACCTGCGGGCGGCGTTCGGCCTCGCGCTGCGGTACCTCCCGGACGGCGCCGCCGCGATCCACAACCCTGGCCCGGCCGCGGCCCGCGGCGTGACGATCGGGGTGCCGCTCCCGGGCGCCCGCCTCGCGCTGCGAGGCGCGAGCGGCGTGACCGTGCAGCCGGGGCCCGACGGCCCGACCGCGTGGTTCGACCTCGCACCGGGCGCGACCGCGCGCCTCGCGGCCCAGGACGCCCACGGTCACGCGCTCCCGCTCGTCGCGCCGGTGGCGGTGCGCTTCAGCGCGTCGCGGCCGGGGCCGGCACGGGCGCCGACGCCGCCGCCGACGCCGGCGCCGCCTCGCCCCGCGCCGCCTTGAGCTCGAGCTCGATCGCCTCCTTCAGGTCCGCCGGGAAGAGGTCGATGCGGGCGGGATCCGGCCAGGCCGGCCCGACGGGCGCCTGGGGGCACGCCGCCTGCGCGCGCCCGAGCAGCTCGAGGGCCCGCGCCCGGTCGCCCTTGAGCCGCGCGAGCCGCCCCTGGCGCAGCAGCACGCCCGCCGCGCCCGCGTACTTCTTCGGCGTGCCGGCGAGCGCGGCCTCGGCGTCGGCGAGCTTGCCGGTGCTCAGCAGGAAGTCGGCGAGCGCGACGTGCGGCGGCGCGGTGCGCTTCTGCAGCGCGAAGGCCTTGCGCAGCGCCTCCTCGGCGTCCTTCGGATTGCCCCGCTTGCGGTCGACGGTGCCGTCGAGGACGCGGACGTAGGCGTCGGTCGGCGCCCGGTCGCGCAGCCAGTCGAGCTCCTTCGTCGCCGTGCCGAGGTCGCCGGTCGCGATGAGCGCCTCGACCCGGCCGACGCGCGCGTCCATGTGGTTCGGGTCGAGCTTGAGCGCCTCGCTGAAGGCGGCCACGGCGTCGGCGTAGCGGGTGGCGTTGGCCGCGGCCCGGCCGCGCCAGTAGCGCGCCGCCACGTTCGCGGCGTCGAACTGCGCCACGCCCGCGAACTCCACCTCCGCGTCCACGTAGCGGCCGGCCTCCATCAGCGTGAGGCCCAGCCGGAAATGGAAGCGCAGCGTGCCGCCTTCCTTGCGGCTGGCCTCGATCGCGGCCCGGAACTCGCGCTCCGCCGTCGCATAGTCGCGCTTCTTCGCCGCGATCTCCGCGAGCGCGCCGTGCGTGCGCGCGCCGTTGGGATCCCGCCGCTTCAGCGTCGCCGCGTGCCGCTCGGCCTCACCGATCCGGTTCCCCTCGAGCGAGTTGTCGACCCACTTCACCAGCGTGGGCACGTCCTGCTCGCACGCGGCGAGCGTCAGGGCCGCGAGGGCCGCGAGGAGGAAGCGTCGCATGGCGCGGAGGATAGCACGGGGACACGCAGCCCCCCACTATCCCGCCGCAACTCAATGCGTTTTTGACCTACCCGCGCACTTTGCAGCCGTCCGTCGGACAGCAGACAAAGTGCGCGGTCACGTCAAAAACAGCTTGAATGCCGGGGTCTTAGGAGGGGGCTGCGTGTCCCCTAGCCGGGGATGTTGATCTGCTTCACGTCGAGGCCGCCGGGGTACATGTAGGAGGTGTAAGAGCCGACGCCGTAGACCTGGATGCCGACGCCGTCGGTGCCGTTGGTCTGGATGGTGTGGGAGCCGCCCTGGATCGTCACCTTCGCGACGCTCCAGACGCCGCTGCCCACCGGGGCCCAGGTCGTGATCTGGTTGCCGTCGAGGAGCACCTCGGCGCCGGTCTTCGCGACGATGTTGACGTAGTTCTTCTCGTAGCTCTCGGGGGCGAGGAAGACGTACTGCTTCCGGTACTGCTCCGTCGGCACGGCGAGCGTCATCGACGGGTCGCCGGGCGCCCCGTTCGTCACCGTGCTCGAGTAGTTCTGGCCGACCATGAAGCCGGCGACCATGAACGCGTCGAGGCCCGCGACCTCGAAGTCCTCGGTGGTGACGAACTCGACCCACTCGCCCTTGTTCAGCGTGATCGACGCGTGCACGCTGGCGGGGTTGAAGTCGATCTGGTTGCCGTCGTGGCCCGAGATGATCCGCCACAGGTTCGGGTCGTTCGTCGACACGGCGCGGGTCGCGACGTACGCCTTGCCCCACGCGGTCACCGGGAAGAGCTGCTCCTCGAGGTGGTCGCAGGCCCACTTGTCGTACGGCACGAAGCTGCAGTTGTGGCCGCCGAAGACCGCGATCGGCTTGTCGGACGTGATCTCGGTGCCGGTCAGGTCGTAGCCGTTCGAGAGGTCGCAGTAGTAGCACGGGCCGTTCGTGGCGCAGGTCGTCCCCGGGCTGCCGTGGTCGGGCGCGGACCAGGCGCAGGTCTCGTTGTGCGCCGACGCCATCATGAGCACCGTGCCCTTGTTCAGGGCGAAGCTCGCGGTGTCGCCCACGGCATACATCTGCGGGATGTTCGTGCCCGCCAGCGTGGCGGCCGTGAACTTGATCGTCACCTGGGTGCTGTCCTCGGTGCCCACGGCGGAGAAGAAGCCCGGCGACCACCCCGTCTGGGTGCCGAACTTGACCTCGTGGGTCGGGCGCGTGACGACGAGGTAGTTCGACGCGCCGGTCTCGTCGCCGAGGACGTGCCGCGGCAGCAGCAGCGACGCGTCGTTCGTGTAGGAGTAGCCGGCGCCCGGGCCCGAGCCGACGACGTACTCGAGCGCGTTGAACTGGTAGACGCTGACCGGCTGGTCGCTCACCAGGTGGTAGGCCCCGTTCGGCTTCAGGATCGACTTCTCCTTCTGCTGGGTGTCGGGCCACACGGGCTGGTCCATCTTCAGGTCGGTCACCCACGGGAGCGTGATCGTCGCGATCTGGCCGGGCTGCACCGTCTCGGTCTTGGTCGCCGTCAGCGCGCCGCCGGTGATCGTGATCGCCGCCGGGCTCTGCGACGCGTTCGCGACCGCGACCGCGAAGTTGAAGCCCGCCGTGGTGTCGAGCCCCGAGTTCATCGTGACGGTGGGCCAGTAGTCGCAGCCGAGGTAGCCCTTGTTCGCCTCGGCCTGGCCGCACGGGTCGTTGCACTGCCCGTTCGCGCACGGGCCCGTGCAGTGCGCGACGACGTTGCCGGGCGTGCCCTGCGGGGTGCACTGCACGACGTCGTTGCCCGAGCACGATTTCGAGTTGGGCAGGCACTCCACGCACCCGAGGACGGAGTCGCAGGCGAGCGGGCAGGTCACCGACGTCACCCAGGCGCCGTTCTGGCAGGTCTGGAACGCGTTGCTGCCGAGCTCGCACTGCTTCTGGCCGCTCTGGCAGGGCCCGACGGGCGCGTCGCGCCCGCCGTCGCTGGTCCCGTCGTCGCCGGCGCCGGTGGGGCCGCAGCCCGTGGGACCGCCGAGGACCACCGCGAGCCCGATGAGCACTGCCAATACGCGCATCCCAGGTACCTCCTCTCGTGCGGAGGTACGATACACTGCGCGTCGCGCGCCCGGCAAGGCCGGTGCCCGGGCCGCGGCGGCTACTTGCTGTTCGTGTCGAGGAAGCTGATCTTCGCGCCGGGGGCGACGGAGCGGGTGATCCAGCAGTTGCCGCCGATGACCGCGCCCTGGCCGATGACGGTCTCGCCGCCGAGGATGGTCGCGCCGGCGTAGATGATGACGTCGTCCTCGATGGTCGGGTGGCGCTTGTGGCCGCGCAGGGCGACGGTGTTCGCCTTCGACAGGGAGAGCGCGCCGAGCGTGACGCCCTGGTACAGCCGCACGCGCTTGCCGATGTTCGTGGTCTCGCCGATGACGACGCCGGTGCCGTGGTCGATGAAGAAGGACTCGTCGATGGTGGCGCCGGGGTGGATGTCGATGCCGGTCACCTGGTGGGCGTGCTCGGTCATCATGCGCGGGATCACGGGCATCGCGAGCTGCTGCAGGAAGTGCGCGATGCGGTAGATCGTCACCGTGAGGAAGCCCGGGTACGAGAAGATGATCTCGTCGGGGCCGGTCGCCGCCGGGTCGCCGTCGAGGGCGGCCTGGATGTCGGTGAGGAGCACGCGCCGCAGCTCCGGGATCTGCGTGACGAACGCGACCGCCGCGGCGTCGGCCTGGTGCTCGCTCTCGAGGCAGGCGCGGCCGTGCTGCATCGCGCGGTGGTGCAGGCCGTGGAAGAGCTGCAGCCGCAGCCGCGCGCGCACCTCCTCGAGGCGCGCGGCCACGTGGGCGTGGGCCTCATCCGGGCCGCCCATGCGGTCGCCGACGAAGCCGGGGAAGAGGACCTCGCGGATGTCGCCGATGAGCCGCACGACCTCCGCGAACGACGGCAGGTCGTAGCCCGTCAGGTGCTGGAACTGCCCGCCGCTGTTGTAGCTGTCGACGAGCTGCTCGACCACCTCCCCGGGCACGGCGGGGAAGGACTGGCGCTTCGGATCCATGGCTCCTCCGGCTACGCGATGAGGGAAGAAAGATACGGCGGGTGGGGCGCGCCAGCAAGGCGCGGCGAGGTCAGCCGTTCACGACGTACTTGCGCTCGTTCCGCTCGAGGAAGCCGACGATCTGGCGCGCGGCGGCGAGGCCGGCGTTGACGTTGGCCTCCTCCGTCTGGGCGCCCATCTTCTTGGGCGTCCAGTAGACGCGGTCGATGAACTTCTCCTTGATCGTGGCCTGGGTCGGCTCCGAGGGGGCGATGTCGGTGGCGTAGCGCAGGTCCTTGCGCTCCTCGAGCACCTGCAGCAGCTCCTCCTCGTGGATGAGCTCGGCGCGGGCCGTGTTCACCAGCATGCCGTGCTTGGGCAGGCGGGCGAGCAGGTTCTTGCCGATCGACTTCTTCGTCTCCTTGTTCGCCGGCATGTGCAGCGAGATGTAGTCGCTCTCGGCGTACAGCTCCTCGAGGCTGGTGACCGGCTCGGCGCCCTGGTCGCGCATCTCCTCGGCCGAGACGTACGGGTCGAACGCGCGGATGTGCATGCCGAAGCCCTTGGCCGCCCGCGCGAGCGCGCGGCCGGTGGCGCCCATCGCGTGGATGCCGAGGTGCTTGCCGCGCAGCTCGGAGCCCGTCTTGCCGTTGAACTTCTCGCGCGCGAGGAAGAGCATCATCGCCATGGCCAGCTCGGCCACCGCGTTCGCGTTCTGGCCGGGCGTGTTCATGACCGCGACGCCCCGCTCCTTCGCCTTCGCGCAGTCGATGTTGTCGTAGCCGGCGCCGGCGCGCACGACGAGCTTCAGCTTCGTCGCGGCCGCGAGGACGTCCGCGTCGACGATGTCACTGCGCACGATGAGGGCATCGACGTCGGCGACGGCCTTGAGCAGCGGCTCCTTGCCCTTGTAGGACTCGAGCACGAGGCTCTCGTAGCCGGCTCCCTTCAGGATGCCGAGGACCTGATCGCGGGCGCTGGGCGAGAACGGCTTCTCGGTTGCCAGGAGGACCTTCTTCGACATATCTCACCTCGACGCAGCTCGTTGGGAGAGCTGAAGCTCCATAGCGCATACCGTCGCCGGCCGCAACCACGCCGGCCCGGCTCAGCCGGCCGCCGCCCCCGACGGACCCGCGACGGCGTTGATCTTCGCGAGCGCCTCGTCGAGGCGGCTGTCGGGCAGCGACACCCGCGTCGGCATGCCGCCCTCGAGCGCGAAGAGCTTGAGGAAGTCGACGCCCGACCCGAACGCGGCGGCGACCGTGATCATCCCGCTGTGGCGGACCATCGCGACCTCGGCCAGGTGCTGCCCCTTGAGGAGCAGGTCGGTCTTGTCGAACGGCCCCTTCGCCTTGCGCGCATCGACGTAGGCCACGCGCCCGCGCCGCTCGTAGCGCGCCGCCAGCCGCTCGGTCTCGGCGTCCATCTTGTCGAACTCGGCGGCCGCCTCGGTGATGCTGTCGAGGTGCGTCTCGTCGCGCAGGCCGCTGCACAGGTAGTGGACGATGCGGTGCTTGAGCGTCGTGTCGCGGAAGCGCGCCCGCAGCGCCCGGTCGAGCAGCGCGCCGACCGGCCCGGGCGCCGCCTCGCGGGTGTCGACGGCGCGGGCGTCGACGTCGGCCCCGGGGTACGGCTCGCGCCCGCCGAGGATCCACTTGGCCGCCGCGTACAGGCCGTCGAGATCGACGTGGGTGACGATGGTGTCGACGGGCCCCGTCTCCGCCACGACCGCGGGCGTGACCATCTCGGGGCAGGCGCCGTGCTGCGCCTTGGTCGCCAGGTGGAACCGGCGATCCTGGGCGAAGCGCGCCTGCAGCTCGTGGTCGTGGTGGTCCACCCACGCCGCCAGCCGCGTCCCGAGGCCGTCGATGAAGGGCCCGGTCACCTCGTCGAACGGGGTGCCCATCCCCGCGGCCGCGAAGGCGAGGTCCAGGACCACGACCCGCCCGTCGAGCGACTGGGGATCGGGCAGGTGACGCGGCGTGGCATAGACGATGTTGGGGTGCCCCACGCGGCGTAAAGTAAGGACGGCTGCTCGCGGGCGCAAGCAACGCGTCACGGCCCCTTGCGCCGGGCCCGCGTTCCCGTCACAACAGGGGAGCCATGTCGCCCCTCGCGCCGCGCTACCTGGACCTCGCCCGGAGCGGCGAGCTCGACCGCCGCGCGGCCGCCCTCGAGGCGCTGCTCGCGCCGTGTCGCCTCTGCCCCCACGAGTGCGGCGACGACCGGCGGCGGGGCGCGACGGGGCGGTGCCGCACCGGCATGCGCGCGCACCTGGCGTCGGCGTGCCTGCACCGCGGCGAGGAGCCGGTCATCTCCGGCGCGCGCGGGTCGGGGACGATCTTCTTCGGCGGCTGCAACCTGCACTGCGTCTTCTGCCAGAACCACACGCTCAGCCAGCCGCCCGCGGGCGCGGCGCTCCCCGGCCCGGAGGGGAGCGCCGACGAGCTCGGCGCCGCGATGCTCGCGCTTCAGGCCGAGGGCGCGCACAACATCAACTGGGTCTCGCCCTCGCACGTCGTGCCCCAGGCGGTCGCCGGCCTCGCCGCCGCGGCCCGGGCGGGTCTGCGCATTCCGATCGTCTACAACTCGAACGGCTACGACGGCCTCGCGGCGCTGCGGCTGCTCGACGGCGTCGTGGACGTGTACCTGCCCGATCTCAAGTACGGCGCCGACGAGCCGGCCGCCCGGTACTCCCGCGCGCACGCCTACACGCGTCACGCGATCGCCGCGCTCGTCGAGATGAAGCGCCAGGTCGGCGACCTCGTGCAGGGCGACGACGAGGTCGCGGTCCGTGGCCTGCTCGTCCGCCACCTCGTCCTCCCGAACGAGCTCTCGCACACGCGGGCCGTGCTCGAGACCATCGCCCGCAGGCTCGGCCCCGGGACGTGGCTGAGCATCATGTCCCAGTACTACCCCGCGCACCACGCCGCGCGCGTGCCGCTCCTCTCGCGCCCGCTGCGCCAGGGGGAGTACGCGCCGGTGCTCGCGTGGCTCGAGGAGCTCGGCCTCGAGGAGGGCTTCGCCCAGGAGCTCGAGTCCGCGGCGACGTACCGGCCCGACTTCGCCCGCCCCGGTCACCCGTTCGAGCGCTGAGAAGCGCGCAGCGCCGCACGGCCAATGCGACACGGAGGCGCGGAGGCGCGGAGGAAGGCGTTCCACAAGCCCTGAGACTCCGTGCCTCCGCGTCTCCGTGTTGCATTCGTTCGAGCTCGAATCTCCGTCGAGAAACGCTCGCCAGAGCCGCCCGGCCTGTGTAAAATTCCGGGCATGCTCCGCACCCTGTCCGTCCTGACGCTCCTCGGGGGGATCGTCGCTCGGGCGCACGCCGCGCCACCAGCTCCGCTGTTCGAGCCCGGCCTGGCGGAGGAAGGCTTCCTCGCGCGCGCGGATCCCCGCACCGCCGGCCTCGACCGCGGCGCGCTCGAGGCGCTCATCCGCGACGCCGAGGCCACGCGCTCGGACGCGCTCATCGTGATCAAGGACGGCCGCGTCGTCCTGGAGCGGACGTTCGGGCGGCCGACGGGGCTCCTGCCCTCGATGTCGGTCACGAAGAGCATCGTGAGCATCGCGGTGGGCCTGCTCCTGCACGAGGGCAAGATCTCGTCCGTCGACGCCCCCCTGGGCACCTGGTTCCCCGAGTGGCGCCAGGGACCGCGCGCGAAGGTGACCCTGCGGCACGTGCTCACGCAGACCTCGGGCCTCCAGCACGGCCCGGGCACGCGGGACCTCTACCCGCAGAACGACCGCCTGCGCTACGCGCGGGAGCGGCAGCTCGCCGGGATGCCCGGCGGGCGCTTCGATTACAACAACGACGCGACCCAGCTCCTGTCCGGGATCATCGCCGCGGCCGCGGGCAAGCCCGTCGACGCCTACCTGGAGGAGCGGCTCTTCCGGCCGCTCGGCATCCACGTGCAGTGGGAGCGGGACCCCGCGGGCAACGTCCACACGTTCGGCGATCTCGCCATCGGCGCCCGCGACCTCGCGCGCCTCGGGCAGCTCATGCTCGACGACGGCGCGTGGCACGGCCGCCAGCTCGTGCCCGCCGCCTGGATCCGCGAGTCGACGCGCCCGGCCCGCCCCGACGTGCCGTTCTACGGTTACCTCTGGTGGGTGGTGCCCGACGGCCGGCAGCTCCGCCAGGACCCGGGCTTCGTCGACACGCTGCGCCGGGCCGGGTTCGGCGGCGCGGCCAAGCTCGCCCGTCTCGGCGACCGCGCGTTCACCCACCGTGAGGCCTACCTCCTCGAAGCCGGCGCGCTGCTCGAGCCCGCCGAGCGCGCGCAGCTGGCGGGCCTCATCACCGCGACCGGCGCGCCGCTCAAGGCGCGGGTCGGCGCGCCCGTCGGCTTCAAGGCGGACGGCTGGCTCGGTCAGTACCTCGTGGTCATCCCCGGCGCGCGGCTCGTCGCGCTGCGCATGCACCGGCCCATCGCCGGGAACGGCGACGACGAGAACCAGCGCTACGGCTTCTTCAGCTTCTCCGACCGCGTGCGCGCGCTCGTGCCGGCGCCGGTCGACGCGCGCACCGCGTCGGCGGCACCGCAGGCGCCGCGCTCCAGGCTGCAGGCTCCAGGGGCGCGGTAGGCAGCAGGGTCAGTACGGGCCGGGGTAACCGACGCCGCCGTCGACGAACGGCCCGCCGACGCCGCTGTCGATCGGCCCGCCGACGCCGCCGTCGATCGGCCCGCCGATGCCGCCGTCGCGGGGGCCCGCGTCGGTCGGGGCGCCGATGCCGGCGTCGGCGCCGGCCGTGCCGAAGAACCGCGCGACGAGCTGCTGGGCCGCCGTGAGGTGGTCCTGCTCCGTGGCGCGAAAGCTCGCCAGCGCGGCCTTGAACTGGGCGTTCTGCGCGCCGGGCAGCATCGCCTGATCGATGAGGTTCAGGAGGTTCTGGTGCTGCTTGATCTCGTTCAACAGGTAGCTGAGGTCGAAGTCGCGGCCGCCGCGCTGCTGCTCGTCCTGCAGGGTGGTGTTCGCGGTCGACTGGAGCTGGGTGCTGGTCGCGGTCGGCTCGGGGATGATGCCGACCTGCTGGTAGAGCTGGCGCTGGCGCTGCTGTATGGCGCTGTGCTCGTTGACCATGCGCTGGGCGTACGCCTTGATGTCAGCCTCCGTCGCCCGCGGTCCCGCGAGCAAGCCCTGGGCCACCTCGGCGCCGTTCGCGACGTTGAGCACCTCGGCGGACTGCTGATCGTTGAGGATGGCGACGCCCGCGCCGCCGTCGCTGGCGCTCGGGGCGGCCTTGCTCTCGTTGTCGCAGCCCGCGACGCCGAGGACGGCGGAGGACAGCAGGAGCGCGAGCATCACGGCGATCTGCTGCTTCATGGACCGTTCGATGCTGCCTCGCCCGACGAGGGTCACAGCGCGCGTCGAACCGGCGTTCTCCACCGGCGAATGGTGAGATCTTGCAGCGCTACGGCTTCGGGATGTGGAGCGTCTTGCTGACCATGGCGCTGCCGCTGATCGCGTACAAGAGGACGATCGGGTGCAGGTCCCAGGGACCGACGCGGACCACGCCGAACGGCAGCGCGGCACCGACGCGGCCGAGGGCGAAGAGGATCAGGAACACGAGGCAGACGAAGAGGCTGGTCGGGATCGGCGTGCCCTCGAAGTACCGCACCTTCCCGGAGTCGTCGGAGAGCGACGCGGCGGTGGCGTTGTAGCGGGCGAGCCGGCTGATGCCGCAACCGACGAAGTAGATGAGCACCAGCGCGTCCCACAGGCCGCGCATGCCGAGCGCGAACGCGAGCACGGCGGGGGCGACGCCGAACGAGACGAGGTCGGCGAGGGAGTCGAGCTCCTGCCCGAGCGGGGAGCACTCATGGCGCAGCCGCGCCACGCGCCCGTCGAGGAAGTCGCAGACGAGCGCGACCGGGAGCAGCCAGAACGCCACCTTCATGTAGAAGTCGTCGCGGTGCACGACGTAGGCGAGCGTGGCGAGGATGGCCCCGGTTCCGGCGAACCCGTTCCCGAGGGTCAGGATGTCCGCGACCTGAAAATCGCGGATCATCGAAAAATGGCGGCGGCGCGACATGGACCGGCCGATTGTACGGGACGGCGGGCCGCGGGGCAAAGGGGCCGGCGTGGCGGGTCGCGCCCGACGACGCTACGGATCCGGGGAGGGCCGAGGCAGCCCATGCCGCACCGCATTCATTACCGTCGCGACGAACACCCCCACGTCAGGACGCTCCGGCGGCTCCTCGGCGCGGGGGCGGGCGCCGGCATCCGCGCCGGCGTGCTCTTCCTCGTCCTGCAGGTGCTGACGGCCGACGCGGTCCGCGAGCCGCCGATCCTGCCGCTGCGCATGTTCGCGAGCATCGTGCTCGGCGTCGCGGCGCTGCGCGCGCCCGCCGCGACGACCGCCCTCATCGGCATCACCGTCCACTTCATCCTCGCGGCGCTCTACGGCGCCACGTTCGGGGTAGTGAACTTCCTCGTCCCGGCGCGTACGCGGGCGAGCTACGGGCGGGAGATCGCGCTCGGCATCATCGCGGGCGGCGTGCTCTGGCTCGTGAACCAGCGGGG
>DASXVK010000472.1:0-7198 GCA_036504295.1 Polyangia bacterium | reverse complement strand
CGCGGTTCACCCCAGTCCCCGGGGCCCCGGACGCCGGTCCGGGTGCGCGCTCGGGTGCCCAGGCGTGGCCGCGACGGTACGCTCCGGCCCCTGGCGGCCCCGCCGGGGTGCGTCTATCGCAAGCGCCGATCCGTCCTGCGGATGGGGACCGTGGAGGTGCAGGGCCCGGCACGGCGCGCTATGATCTTCCTCCGAACATGAGCAAGGCGCGCGAGACCGGCCCCGCCACGTACGACGACCTGCTCAAGGTGCCGGACACGATGGTGGCGGAGATCCTCGACGGCGAGCTCTACGCCACCCCGCGGCCGGCCAGCCCGCACGCGCACACGGCGTCGATGATGGCCGCCGACCTCATCAGCCGGTTCGGCCACCCGCCCGGCGACCCGGGCGTGCCGGGCGGCTGGTGGATCCTCATCGAGCCGGAGCTGCACCTCGGGCCTGACGTCATCGTCCCGGACCTGGCCGGGTGGCGACGCGAGCGCATGCCGCTCATGCCGAACGCGCCGTTCTTCACGCTCGCGCCGGACTTCGTGAGCGAGATCGCGTCGCCGCGTCGCGGGCGGGTGGACCGGGTGAAGAAGCTGCCCATCTATGCGCGTGAGGGCGTGCGGCACGCGTGGATCGTCGACCCGCTCGAGCGCACGCTCGAGGTCCTCGGCCTCGAGGGCGGCCGCTGGGTGCTCCTCGCGACCCACGGCGGCGACGAGCGGGTGCGGGCCGAGCCCTTCGCGGCCATCGAGCTGGACCTGGCGCGCTGGTGGCTGCCCGAGGCGCCGTAGGGCGGCGATGAACGCCGAGATCGCCTACCGCCTGGCGGGCGTCGCCGGCCTCATGCTGCTGTCGGCGTTCTTCTCGGGGACGGAGACCGCGCTCTTCTCGCTCTCGCGCGTGCAGCTCGAGCGCCTGCGCCAGTCGTCGCGCGCCCGGGATCGCATCATCACGGGGCTGCTCGCGCTGCCCCGCCGGCTCATCACCACCGTCCTCATCGGCAACGAGCTGGTCAACATCTCCATCGCCACGCTCGTCGCGACCATCGTCGATGGCCTGCTGCGCGGCGTGCTCGGGCCGGTGCGCCTGACGCTCGTCTCGACGGTGATCGCGCTGCCGCTGCTCGTGCTCCTCTGCGAGGTCACGCCGAAGAGCGTGGCCCTGCGCGTGCCCGAGCGCTGGGCGCTGGCCGCCGCGCGGCCGATCAAGCTGCTCGCCGTCGCCGTCGCGCCGCTGCGCTGGGTGGTCGGCGGCATCGCGAACGCCGTCCTCTTCCTGATGGGGCAGCGGCCGAAGGGGCCGGGCGCGCGCGACCTGCGCGAGGCGGAGTTCCGCGCGCTCGTGGACGCCGGCTCGCGTGAGGGCGAGGTCGAGGCGACCGAGCAGCGCCTCATCCACAACGTCTTCGAGTTCGGCGACCGCGCCGTCGGCGAGATCATGACGCCCATGGAGCGCATGTTCTCGCTGCCGTACGACTGGTCGCTCGCCCGCATCCTCGACGCGGTGCAGAAGAACCGCTTCTCGCGGATCCCGATCTACCGTCGCGCCAGGGACAACATCGTCGGCGTGCTGCTGGCGAAGGACCTCGTGGTGATGGCCCGCGGCCACGGGGCGCCGCGGGCGCTCGGCGAGCTCCTGCTGCCCGCCTATTACGTGCCGAAGGGCACCAAGTGCGACTTCCTCTTCCGCCAGATGCAGCGGCGCAAGACCCACATCGCCATCGTGGTGAACGAGTACGGCCGCACCATCGGTCTCTGCACCATGGAGGACCTGCTCGAGGAGGTCTTCGGCGAGATCATGGACGAGAAGGAGGCGCCCCCGCGCCCCGCGGGCGACGGCGACGGCACCGGCGCGCCGGCGGCGGCGCCGCCCGGCGAGAGCCCCGACGGGAGCACGCCGTGATCGCCGCCCTGTGCGTGGCCGGCGTGTGCCTCGTGTGCCAGGGCTTCTTCTCCGGCTCGGAGCTGGCCCTGGTCTCGGCCGATCGCTTCCGCGTGCGCGAGCGCGCCGCCGCCGGCGACCGCGCGGCCAAGATGCTGGAGGCGTTCTACGCCTCACCCCAGCGGCTGCTCGCGACGACGCTCCTCGGCACCAACCTCGCCGTCGTCACCTCCACGGTCGCCATCACGCTGGCGCTGCTCGCGCGCCACCAACCCGAGTGGCTCCCGGTGGCGATCCTCTCCCCGGTGCTGCTCACCTTCGGCGAGGTCATCCCCAAGACGCTGTTCCAGCAGAACGCGGACCGCATCGCCCCGCGCGTCATCGGCGCCCTCAACGTGCTCGCGCGGGTGCTGGCGCCGCTCTGGTACGTGGTCGGCCGCGTCACCCTCGCCATCACGCGCTGGCTCGGCGTGCCCGAGCCGCGCGCCCTGGTGACGCGCGAGGAGCTCGCCCTGCTGCTCAAGGCGGCGCCGCCCGGCAGCCCGCAGAGCGAGATCACCGAGGGCGAGCGGCGCATGATCCGCAACATCTTCGAGTTCGGCGAGACCACGGCCTACGACGTCATGGTCCCGCTCTCGGAGGTGTTCGCGCTGCCCGAGACGGCGACGCTCGACGCGGCGGCCCACGAGGCGCTCGACAAGCGCCACAGCCGCATCCCGATCTACCGCGAGCGCGTCGACCAGGTGGTCGGGATCCTGCACGTCTTCGAGCTGCTGCGGGCCGGCGACCGGACGGGCACCGTGGGCGAGCTGATGCGGCCGGCCATCTACGTGCCCGAGGGCCAGCCCGCCGTGGACCTGCTGGTCCGGCTGCAGCGCGAGCGCCAGGGCATGGCGGTGATCGTCGACGAGTACGGCGGCGCCGTCGGCGTGGTGACGATCGAGGACATCCTCGAGGAGATCGTCGGCGAGATCGAGGACGAGTACGACCGCATCGAGCCGCTGCCGATCACGCCCGAGGCCCCGGGCGTCTGGCGCGTGCGCGCGCGCACCCCGATCGCCCAGGTCAACGCCACGCTCCGGCTGCAGCTCCCGGAGGGCGAGGACTACGAGAGCATCGGCGGCCTGGTCATCGACGCGCTCAAGCGCATCCCGCCGCCGGGCGAGAAGCTGAAGATCGCGGGCGTCACGCTCGAGGTGACCAAGGCCAGCGAGCGCGCGATCGAGGAGATCCGCGTGCGCGCGGGCCGGCACTAGCAACGTCGGCAGGTCGCGCGGGCGCGCCACGTCGGTGGGGTCGGGAGACAGGGAGGCGGGGAGACGGGGAGGACTTCAGGGTTCGGTCGCGCTGACTTCGCGGGAGCAGTGGCCCGGCGCGCTCGGCACGACCAACCCAAGATTCTCTCCCCGTCTCCCCGTCTCCCCGTCTCCCCGTCTCCCCGCCTCCCTGTTGCCGTTCCCCCCACCCAGGCGCGCTACGGGTGCTGGAGGAAGGTCGCGAACCAGCCGCGGGCCAGCTCGGCCACGCGCTCGAGCGCGCCGGGCTCCTGGAAGAGGTGGCTGGCGCCGGGGACGATCTCGAGGCGCTTCTCGGTGCGGAGCGCCGCCCAGGCGGACTGGTTCAGGCCGACGACGAGGACGTCGAGGCCGCCGACGATCAGCATGGTCGGCGCGGCCACCCGCGCGAGCGCCGGGCCGGCGAGGTCCGGCCGCCCGCCGCGCGAGACGACGGCGCCGATGACCTCCGGCTGCTCAGCGGCCGCGACCAGCGCGGCGGCCGCGCCGGTGCTCGCGCCGAAGTACCCGATGCGGAGCTCCCGCGTCTGCGGCTGCGCGGCCAGCCACGCCGTCGTCTGGACGAGGCGGCTCGCGAGCAGAGGGATGTCGAAGCGGTGCTGAGCGCTGCGCCGATCGCGATTCTCCTCGGGGATCGTGAGCAGGTCCATCAGCAGGGTGGCGAGGTGCGCGCGGCGGAGCGCGCGGGCGACGAGCCGGTTGCGCGGGCTGTGGCGGCTGCTGCCGCTGCCGTGGGCGAAGACGACGAGCCCGCGGGCGCCCTCCGGGATCACGAGCTCGCCGTCGAGCTGCGCCTCGCCGGCGGGGATGCGCACCAGCGCCGGATGGCCGGGCGGCACCGGGGCGGGCGGCGTCGCGTCCACCGTGCGTACGTCCGGGCCCGCGGCCAGCAGGCGCCGGACCTCGGCGTCCGTGAGCTGCGGGAAGTGGTCGTACCAGAGGTTCACCGCGCTGAACTCCTCCGGGGCGACCAGGCAGACGAGGTCGTCGACGGCGGGGCGGAGCTCGGCGACGGTCGTGGCCGCCGCGACGGGCACGGCCACGACCAGCCGCGCCGGCCGCCGCTCCTTCACCGCGGCGACCGCCGCCCGCATGCTCGCCCCGGTGGCGAGCCCGTCGTCGACGAGGATGACGGTGCGGCCCGCGAGCGTCACGGGGGGCTTGTCCGCCCGGTACACCCGCTCCCGCCGCCCGAGCTCGAGCTCCTCGTCCGCCGCGACGCGGTCGACGACCTCGCGGGGCACGCGGAGCATCTCGATGACGTCCTCGTTGACCACGCGCACCCCGCCGCTGGCGATGGCGCCCATGGCCAGCTCCTCGCGGCCGGGGAGGCCCAGCTTGCGCACGACGAAGACGTCGAGCGGCGCCCCCAGCGCCCGCGCGACGGCCGCCCCGACGGGGACCCCGCCCCGGGGCAGCGCGAGGACGATGAGGTCGGGAGCGCCGCGGTAGCGCAGCAGCTCCTCCCCGAGGAGCGTCCCGGCGTGCTCGCGGTCCCGGAACGGCCGGGGCCGGCGCGGGCTCATGGCCGCCCCCCCAGCCCGTCACGCCCGCCGAATCGCTCCCGGTGCGACCCGTACATCCCCTCGAGCTCCACCATCGCAGCACCGTCGGAGAGGCGACCCCGCCAAAGGCGTTGGTAAGGGCGGCCGGAGGCCCTGTCAACCGGGCCCCGGCTTGCGCGGGGCCCCAACCCGGGGTATCAGGTCCCCATGGACCCGTCCCGCATCCGCGAGCTGCTCGAGCGCGTCCACGCCGGCACTGCCTCGATTGACGACGCGCTGTCGGAGCTGCGCGTCTTGCCTTACCGCGACATGGGGTTCGCCACCGTCGATCATCACCGGCACCTGCGGACCGGGTTCCCGGAGGTCATCTTCGGCGAGAACAAGACCGCGGCCCAGATCGCCGACATCCTCCTCGAGGTCGCGCGCGGCGGGGCGAACTGCCTCGTGACCCGCGTGGCCGAGGAGAAGGCGATCGCGGTGATCGAGCGAGTGCCGCACGCGCACTACCACCCGGTGCCGCGGGCCATCGAGCTGTCGCAGCGCCCGGTCGAGAACGACGGCCGGGGGGTCGTGCTGGTCGTGTCGGCCGGCACGAGCGACATCCCCGTGGCGGAGGAGGCGGCGCTGACGGCGCACCTGATGGGCAGCACCGTCGAGCGGCTCTTCGACGTCGGGGTCGCCGGGATCCACCGCGTGCTGGGCCGGCACGAGCTGCTGCACAAGGCGGAGGTGCTGGTCGTGGTCGCCGGCATGGAGGGCGCCCTGGCGTCCGTCATCGGCGGCCTCGTCGCCCGGCCCGTCATCGCCGTGCCGACCTCGGTGGGCTACGGCGCCTCGTTCGGCGGCATCGCCGCGCTGCTCGGGATGCTGAACTCGTGCGCCGCGGGCGTCACGGTGGTGAACATCGACAACGGGTTCGGGGCCGGGTACGTCGCGGCGCTGATCAACCGGCGGCGGCCCCCGGCCGAGGCGGCGGTGGACGGCGCGTCCGGAGAGCACGCGTGATCGAGCTGCGCGGCCTGGACCTGCACTTCGACTGCTTCGCCGGGATCGCCGGCGACATGACGCTGGGGGCGCTCTTCGACGCGGGGGTGCCGGAGGCGGTCGTGCGCGAGGAGCTCGCGCGCCTGCCGCTGCGCGGGTATGAGCTGACGGCGGCGCGGGCGGTGCGGGGCGGGCTCGAGGGCGTGGACGTGAAGGTGCGGGTAGAGGGGCACGACCGCGAGCACGAGGACGACCACGACCACGACCACGACCACGACCACGAGCACGAGCACGACCACGAGCACGACCACGACCACGACCACGACCATCACCACCAGCACGGGCGCGGATCGCACGGGCACAGGGCCTGGGCGGAGATTCGCGGGATGCTCGAGGCGCACCTTGGCGGGGAGGTGCGGCGGCGGGCGCTCGACATGTTCGGGCGGGTCGCGGCGGCGGAGGCGAAGCTGCACGGGCGGCCGGTCGAGGAGATCGCGTTTCACGAGGTCGGCGCCATCGACTCGATCGTCGACACCGTCGGGGTGGCGGCGGCGCTGGCCTGGTTGCGGCCGCGGCGGATCACGGCGCGGGCCGTGCCGCTCGGCCACGGCTTCGTGCAGTGCGCGCACGGGCGCTTCCCGGTGCCGTCGCCGGCGGCGCTCGAGATCCTGCGTGGGGCCGGGGCCCCGGTCGAGGACGGCGCCGCCGACATGGAGCTGACGACGCCGACGGGCGCCGCGATCCTGGCGGCGTCGGTGGAGGCGTTCGGGCCGCTGCCGCCGCTCGTGCCCCGCGCCATCGGGTACGGCGCTGGCGACGACGATCCTCCGGGCCGGCCGAACCTGCTCCGCGTGATCCTCGGTGCGCCGCTCGCGGCGGCCGGCGCCGGGACCGACGAGGTCGCGCTGCTCGAGGCCAACGTCGACGACATGCCGGCCGAGCTCTGCGAGCCGCTGCTCGAGGCGCTCTTCGCGGCCGGCGCGCGCGACGCGTGGCTCGCGCCCATCGTGATGAAGAAGAGCCGCCCGGCCATGACGGTCGCCGCGCTGTGCCCGCCCGCGGCCCGGGACGCCGTCGCGCAGGCCCTGCTCACGCACTCGACGACCATCGGCGTGCGGATGCAGACGGCGCTGCGCCGGGTGCTCGATCGGCGCACCGTCGACGTCGAGACGGAGTATGGCACCCTGCCGATCAAGCTCGCGCTCGACGGCCCCGCGGTCCTCAACGCGGCGCCCGAGTACGAACCGTGCCGGGCCGCCGCCCGGGCGCACGGCGTACCCCTCAAGGAGGTGTACGCCGCCGTCGTGTCCGCCTACCGGCGCGCCCGTTAGTCGGCGCGATCAGCGTCGTACTCGGCCACGCCGGCGCGGCGGGGCGTGCTAAGATGCCCGCGTGACCTTCGTCGCCCGCGCGCAGGTGCTCGTGATCGGGGATGACCCCGAGGCGTCCGCGCATCTCTGCGACTTGCTGAGCGATTCCGGCCTGGACGTGACCGCCACGACGGCGCCGGCCGGGGAGGCCGCGATCGTCCTCGCCTGCGGCCTG
>DASXVK010000471.1:0-2646 GCA_036504295.1 Polyangia bacterium | reverse complement strand
AGGGCATCCTCGTCCTTGACCGGCGGCTTGCGCTCGGCGCGGATCGTGAGGATGCCCTTCTCGACGCTGAGGCCGATGTCGGCCTGCACCATGCCGGGCAGGTCGGCGACGAGCTCGATGCCGTCGGGCTTCTCGCGGACGTCGACGGGCGGGGCCCACGTGGGGGTCTGGGGCGCCTCGTGGAAGATCTCGTTGACGAACGGGACCAGCTCACGGAAGGGGTCGAACCAGTAGTGATTGCTGACGCGGGCGAGGCTCATCTTCTGCTCCTTGTCGTCGGTGGTTTCGTTGGTTGCGACGGCAAGGTAGGCACACGATCGCGAGCGTCAAGAGCTGGCCGGAGTCTTTCTCACGCGGCCCGCGCCTCGGCCGCGGGCGCGTCGGCGACGTCGATGATGTCGGGGGCGTCCTGCGCCAGCGCGCCGCGCAGCTTCTCGAGGGCGCGCGCCTCGATCTGCCGCATCCGCTCGCGGCTGAGGCCCTGCTCCCGGCCGAGGTCGGCGAGCGACGCGGGCTCGTCGGCGAGATAGCGCCGCTCGAGGACGGCGCGCTCGCGCGGCTGCAGGCCGGCGAGCGCCGCCTGCAGCCGGTGGCGCCGCAGCGCCGTGCCCTCGCCCTCGGTGAGCGCCTGCTCGGGGTCGAGCCCCTCGGCCGGCAGCACCTCGACGACCGGGCGGTCGTCCTCGGCGCCGTCGCCGTGCGCGGGCGCATCGAGCGAGAGATCGCGGCCCCCGAGGAGCCGGTCCATGTCGATCACGTCGTCGGCGGTGACGCCGAGGGCCCGGCCGACCGCCTCGGGCGACGCGTCGGCGTCGGGGTCCACCTGCCGGAGCTGCCGCTGCACCTGGCGGATCTTGTAGAAGAGCTTGCGCTGGGCGCGCGTGGTGCCCAGCCGAACGAGGCGCCACGAGCGCATCACGTAGGCCAGGATGTAGGCGCGGATCCAGAAGACGGCGTACGAGATGAGACGGATGTTGCGGTGCGGGTCGAACCGCTTGACCGCGACCATCAGCCCGAGGTTGCCCTCCTGGATGAGGTCCATCGGCCGCAGCCCATAGCCCTGGTACTGGCGGGCGATGGTCACGACGAAGCGCAGGTTCGACACCACGAGCCGTCGCGCCGCGTCCACGTCGCGCTCCTCGTACCAGCGCCGCGCGAGCTCCCGCTCCTCGTCCGGGGTCAGGATCGGGAACTGCCCGATCTGATGAAGGTAGGCCCGAACCGGGTCGGCCTTGACTGGAAGATTCCTGGTCATGGTTTCGTCGCTCGTCCGTAACTACGGGTAACCACGCGTTCGCGGGCTGTCAACCGCTGCCCCGCACCGGTGAGAGCCGGCCTGCGCCGCGGCGGTGCAGCGCCGCGGCTTGCTTGCGGCTTGCGTCGCGTGGGTACGCGACGGCTCTGCCGGCGCGGACCCGTCGCGGGAGGTGCGGAACCCTCTCAGGGTTCCGCTTGCAATGTCTTGCCCCGGCTGGTACATGCCCCCCGGTGCTGCGGCCAGCCTCCGGCGCAGTCGTACGGGGAGAACGGGATGCCCGACCGCAACTTCTTCGGTAGTCGAGTCCAGAACTCGGTGAAGGTCGCCGAGCGCGAGGTCAAGCTGCCGGTGCTGTTCTACGACGCGACGGCCGTGGCCGCGAGCTTCGCCGTGCCCCGCGCGGCCGTCGCGCGGCTGCTGCCGGCGCCGCTGCGGCCGATGCCGTTCGTGCCGACGCTGGCGCTGATGTCGGTCGCGGCGTTCGAGCACCGCGACGCCAGCATCGGGCCGTTCACGGAGCTCTCGGTCGCCTTCCCGTGCATGCTCGCCGGCGGTGGGCCGCTGGCGCAGCTCAAGACCTTCGGCTGGTACGTGTGGCAGCGCTGGCTCAGCACCGAGGACGCGGTCGCCGCCAGCGACACGATCTGGGGCGGCACCCAGACGCTCGCCGAGGTCACGCGCGCCGAGGAGGACCACCAGCAGGTGTACGCCGTCGTCGCCGAGGGGCGCGAGGTGCTGCGCCTCAAGGTCGCCACCGGCCGCCACTTCCTGCGCGACCGGCGCGTCTTCCGCGCCTACACCGTGCAGGGCCAGGAGCTGCTCTCGACGCCCCTCGAGACCGCGGGCCTCGTGGCGCCGCTCGTGCTGCCGTCGAGCGCGGCGCTCACGCTCGGCGATCACGCCGTGGGCGACGAGATCCGCGGCATGGGCGTGCACCGCCACGGCGCGCTCGGCGCCGCCCACTACGCCGAGCTGCAGGCGGTGCTGCCGCGGGCGGATCGCGCGTATCCGCTCGTCGGGTAACGGCGCCTCAGAGGCGCGTCAGGGACGACTCGAGCACCAGGCCGCTCGTCGAGCTCGGGCTGAGCGTGCCGCTCACCGTCGCCGCGCTCGTCCGTGACTTCAGGTGCAGGCGGCCCGCGCTGCCGCCGCCGCCGCCGCCGTTGTAGGCGCCGGAGCTGCCGGCGCTCGCCGGCTGGCTGAGCGCGCCGCCCGGGCCCCCCGTGCCCTCCGCGTCGCAGCCGCGGCTGCCGCCGGCCGCCGCGGTGCCGTCCTCGTGCGCGTCCTCGCCGTTACTGCCGTCGCTGCCGGTCCAGCAGCCGCCGCCGCCACCGCCGCCGCCGCCGGCCGCGAGCACCCCGTGGCGGGTGATGGTCGGCGCCTCGAGG
>DASXVK010000470.1:0-28523 GCA_036504295.1 Polyangia bacterium | reverse complement strand
GTCGCGCCGCCGTTCGTCGCCGCGGCGAGCAGGTCGAGCAGGCGCTCCACGAGCAGCGGGTCGTCGCCGTGCTCGGCGAGCGCGGCGCGGTAGCCGGCCTGCGCCTCCCACGGCGGCGCCGCTCCGAGCTGCTCCTCGAGCGCGGCGAACCGGAGCGCCGCCGCGTGGTGCGCGCGGAAGCGCGGCGGCGGCGCGGCGGCCCACGCCGGCCCGTGGCCGTAGACGAGCTCGAGGCGGCCGCCCTCGATGCGCGCGTCGGTCAGGGCCGCGCCGGCGGCGTCGGGCAGCCGCCAGCCGCAGGGCGGCAGCAGCGCGAACAGCACCTCGTCGAGCGGATCGAGGACGAGGTCGGCGGCCCCCGCGAGCCGCGCGCCGGCGAGGCCCGCCGCCAGCGCCTCGAGCAGACGGCGGCCGACGACGACCGCGGCCACCGGCAGCGCCCCGAAGAGCCGCACCTCGCCGAGCGCCAGCCGCAGGCCCCGCGCGCCCTCCGGCACGAGGTAGCCGCGCGCCGTGAGCTCCGCCGCGGCGTCGCCGAGCCGCACCCGCCCGGCGAGCTCGACGCCGCCGTCGCGCAGCCGCGCTTCGAGCCCGCCGAAGCCCGCCGCGGCCACGCGCGGGTCGCGGGCGAGGTGCGCCGCCAGGGGCCCCTCGTCGAGCGTGAGGCGCGCCTGCCGCACGGCGCACCGCCGGCTCTGGAACCGCCCGGCCCCGCCGGAGACGTCGAAGGGGAACGTCAGCCCCGGGATCTCGAGCTCGAGCCGCTCGCACGTGAGCAGCGCCCCCAGCCGGCGCGGGCCGAGGCCCAGCACCCCCTTGCCCTCGACGAAGCTGAGGCTGAACCCGACAGCGTTCGGGCTCGGCTCCAGGTGCTCCGCGGGCGCGCTGGACTCGGGCGGCACGGCGCGTGAGGATACCACCGACCCCCTGTCGGAGTCATCGCCGACCCGCGGGGAGGGCTCGATCGCGGGCGGTCGTTCCGACGGCTGTGCCCGCAAGGGGAAAATGCCGGGCAGGGGCACGGGCAGGGGCACGGGCACGAGCGCCGAACCTGAGAGGGGGGGCCCGGCGACGGGCGAGCGCCCTCGTGGCCGTGCCCGTGCCCCTGCCCGTGCCCGCGAGGGTGGTCCGAGAGCGTGAGCGATCAGCGCGGATCACACCCCGCACGCGGGGGGGCGCTACTCCGCCGGATCGCGCGCCGGCGGCGCGACGAAGAGCGCGCGCACGCGCTCCTTGGTCAGCATCACCAGCGTCGCCACGTAGTAGCCGACCAGCGTGAGCGCCTTCAGGCCGCCGATCGTGACCGCCACGCCGACCCACAGCTTGCGGACGACGGCCAGCTCGCCCGCGGCCTGGGGGACGTCGGCCGCCTTGACCATCGCGGCGACGAAGACCTCGGCCTGGTCGCGCGCCATCAGGATCGTGACCGTGGCGGCCACCAGCTCGACCGGGATGAGGGCGAGGCTCGCGTTCAGCCACAGCCAGCGGCCCGAGGGCAGCAGCCGCAGCCCCTGCAGCGCCCCGATGAGGAGCATGGCCGACAGCAGCATGTTCGCCACCGCGAGCGCCACCCGCTGCTTCTTCCAGCGGTGCTCGACGGCGATGAAGCCCGGCACGGCCAGCTTGACGCCGTCCTTCAGCTCCTTCGGCTGCCCCTTCATCAGCGGCATGCGCTCGTAGCTGCGCATGAACTGCCGCTCGACGTCGGCGGGCGACGCGCGCGACTGGCTCAGCATCTGGATCCCGCCCACGATCCCGAACGAGCCGAGCACGACGGCGATGATGCCGAACGTCGTCAGCCAGCCGGGCCGCGCGCGCGGCCGCTCGAGGTCGGGATCCATGCGCGGACTGTAGCCGAGCGGGGGGCGCGATTCAACGCGCGGCGGGCGCGCCCGAGCGCCGGGCGACGCTCACCAGTGGTCGCTGTAGTGGCTCTGGGCCGTGAGCGCGAAGACCCAGACCTTCCGGAACTTCGCGTCGTCCGAGGTCTTCAGGTAGAGCGTGAACCCGTCGGGCCCGGTCGTCGCCGGGTCCCCGTCGATGCTGCCGTCGGGCTTCGCCAGGATGCGCACCGTGGCCGTGAGGCTCTGGCTCGCGCCCGCGCCCATCAGTGTCGCCGTCGCGTAGCCGGCCAGGACGACCCGGTCCCCGACGCCGGTCCACGGCGCCACCTCCGCCGTGCCCGTGCCGCAGGCCGGCGGGCTCCCCTGCGGCAGCCCCATGGTGCAGTAGCGGAACCCCGTGGTCGGCGAGACCTCGATGAGGTAGGTCGCGTGGGTCGCCACCGCCCGGCCGCGGGCCGCGTTGAGGGCCCAGCGGAAGTTGGCCACCGCCTTGTCGACCTGGGTCTCGTTGTTCGCCCGCCGTCCGGCGAACACCGCCACGCTGGCGAGGACGCCCATGATGACGACCACCACCATCAGCTCGGTCAGAGAGAAACCGCGCTGCCGCGCCACTTGCCGGGCGGTCATAGGCCGTAGTTCCTGAGCTGCACCGTGCCTTGCACGAGGCGGCGGACGAAGCCGTCGTTGAACGAGCAGTTGTTGACGCACTGGTCGGCGTAGGGGGCGATGGTCTGCGGGAACCCGCCTTGCGCCGGCGTGCGGCTCTTCGCCAGCATCGTGTAGCGGATGGCCCGCATCTTCCACCAGTCCGCCGCCGGGACGTCCATGCTGTTGGTCGCCGAGCCGTAGATCTGCCCGTTCATCATGATGACCTCGAGCTGCAGGTCGTCGATGAGGTCGGTGAGCGCGCCCCAGTCGTAGGTGCCCGTGGCGACGTTGAGGGCGCCGCGGCCGAGCATCGTGGACGGCATGCCGAAGAGCGCCGGCGACTCGGCGGCCGGGAAGAGCCGCACCCCGCCCATGCCGGGGCCGACACTGAGCGCGTTGACGCCGGTCACGTAGCTCTCGCACTTGTCCTTGCCCGTCGCCGCGGTGTAGTTCACGTAGTCGGGGTTGGCGTTGTTGCAGGTGCAATCGATGAGCTTCTTCGAGGCGCCGCCCGAGGCCTCGCCCAGGCAGCCGCCGCAGTGGCCGCCGTTGATGTTGATCTTGTCCGTGCCGGTGCCCTTCTTGACCACGTAGAGACAGGTGTTCCCGCCGGGCTTCGAGATGGCGAACATGTTGGTGCAGTCGCCGAACTGGGAGTTGTCGGTGACGTCGATGTTCTCGGAGTCGCCGTGGGAGGAGCCGGGGACGCCCGTGATCTTGACCGGGCTGCCGCCGACGTCGATGCTGGCGAAGTCGAACCAGTCGGGGTCGGGGTCGGCGTCCGTCGGCGTCACGTCCGGCGTGGCCGCGGCGGTGAGGCTGTTGCTGTTGTGGACCACGATGCCGCTCATCGTGCGCGTGATGCAGTGGCCCGTCACCGGATCGCGCATCGCTATCTGCACGTTCGTCTGGTTCAGCCCCGACCCCGCGATCCGGATGCGGCGCTCGAGGTACTGCCGCGCCATCCGCAGCGTCTGTTGCACCTCGCTCACCTTCTGCAGACGGTCGCCCTGGCGGTTGAACGTCTGGTGCAGCGCGAACGCCCCGGCGATGATGATGGCCGAGGCCGCGACGACGATCATGAGCTCGACGAGGGTGAAGCCCTGCTCGCGGCTGGCTCGCATCGGGTGGCTCACGGTTTGTACAGGTTCGAGTGAAGCACGACGGTGCGCGTCGCCGTGCCGGCCATGACCTCGCCGGTCGAGTACGTCACCTTGACCTTCACGTCGTAGAGGAAGGGCAGGGCCACGTCGGGGTGCACGACCGGGTCGCAGTAGGTGTACTCGATCTGCGCGTTGTCCGTCTCGGCGCCCGGGGTCAGCACGCAGACCGTGGCGGCGGCGCCGCCGTCGACCGCCGGCATGCAGCTCACCCCGCCGTCGCCGAGCCCCTGGCAGCACTGCTGGGTACAGCTCGCCGCGCACCCGGTGCTGCAGGCGGTGTCCGAGGCGCAGCCGGCGAGGCAGCGGATCGCCGTGGTGGGCGCGTTGCGCAGCATCTCCAGCTGGCGCTCGGCCCGGGCCGTGGCCTGGGTCACGCGCTGGCCGTGCGCGGTCGCGCTGACGGAGGAGGTGTAGGCCGAGTACACCCCGAGCAGGCCGATGACCACGAGGGCCAGCGACACGAGGACCTCGATGATGGAGCTGCCCGCCTCGCAGCGGCGCGTCTCGCTTCTATTGCTCGAGCCAGTACACATCACCGACCTTGCTGGTGGCCTGCACGTTCTGCGGCAGGTTGTTGAAGCCCGCGGGCCCCGGGGCCGCGATCGTCGGTGTGCCCGAGGTCGTGCCGAGGAACACGTGCGAGTCGTACACGCGGACCGAGCCGACGGGCTGGGCCGCGAGCGCCATCGACGCCGCCGGGATGCCGGTCGTGTCCTGGAGCGCGAACTTGAAGACGTGCCCCTGCATCGCGTTCGAGAAGTCGCACTCGCTGTCGGTGGGGCTCTTGAGGGTCGCGAAGTAGACGAACTGCATGTCGAGCCCGGGCGTCAGCCAGGACTTCTCCGGCGGGGGGCCCGAGTCGAGGTCGTACTTGAACTGGGGCGCGCTGATCACCGTGCACACCGGGTTGTGGACCGAGTCGACGACCGCCGGTTCCTGGTCCAGGTCGTCGATGGCGTACAAGTGATAGCTCCCCGGCGTGTCGTCCCAGCGCGGGTCGTCGCTGGTGCCGAAGTAGAGCCGCACCTTCGGCGTGCTGCAGGGGCCCGTCGGGTCGAGCGGGTCACAGACGTAGCCGGCGAGGCCGCCGAAGGCGCCTTCGCCGGTGCGGCGGAAGACCTCGCAGACCTGCACGTGGTCAGGGGACGCGGCACCCAGGGTGGGGCGCAGGGCCAGCCGCACGACGCGGGTGAAGAGGGCCCCCGTCGGGTCGCGGCCGGTGTCGAGCATGTAGGCGCGCTCGGTGTAGCCGTCGCCGTTCATGTCGAGGAGCAGCGGCGAGCCGAAGGTGCCGTACGAGGGGTGCTGCGGTCCCGCGCCCCCGGCGCCGTTGGCCTGGATCCCATTCGCCACCACCTCGGTGCCGTCCCAGGCGTCGATGACGATGAAGTACGGGTCCCAGGGGACCCAGCCGAAGCCGGAGCTCATCACGATGACGTGCTTGTCGCCGCCCGGCGCCTTGATGAGCGCGGACGACGGCGGGGCCTTCAGCGTGCCGCGGAAGTTGGCGTAGGTCCGCTCCCACAGGCTGGTCGGGTTGTTCGGGTCGCTGACGTCGAGCGCGAAGAGGTACGGGGCCACCGGGCCGATGCCCGAGAAGAGCGTCGTGCGGAACTCCCACGCCGTCCCGTTGTAGTGGGCGATGTCCTCGACGAACGGCGAGGACTCGATGGCGGCCCGCGGGTGGGTGCCGGGAGCGAAGGTCCACTGCTTGCCGGACGGGCCGGGGACGTTGTTGCGCAGGTCCGGTAGCAGCGCGCCCGGTACGTAGGCGAAGCGCTCGGGGCAAGCCAGCGGCTGGACGTTGTCGCCGCTGGTGCCGTGGCGGCTCAGGCAGGCGGTGCGGCCGCCGTAGTCCCGGGCGGCGGCCGCGGCGGTGCGGTAGAAGTAGCCGCGCCGCTCGATCGCTGCCGTCGTCGGGTCGTCGCCCGTGTTGTAGCGCCCGGCGTAGAACGCGTGGACCATGCCGTCCTGCGCGCCGATGTACGCGATGGTGTCGCGGGTCGCCCGCGTCGTGTCGGCGGCCCACTGCCAGTAGGCGGTCCGGAGCGCCGCGGGGATCATGCTGCCGTTCAGCCACCACGGCATGTTGGGCGGCCCCACGATCGCCGGTGTGCTGCGGTCGATGGCGCCGAGGAGCCAGGGGCGCTTCACCGGCGTCGTGCTGGCGCAGTCGGCGGCCGGCTGGGCGGTGAATCCCGTCGACGCCTTGTTGATCTGGCAGCCGCGGGCCCAGTTGATCACCAGGGCCGCGTCGGTGTCGTCGACGGCGCCATTGCGGTCGAAGTCGTAGGCGAGGTTGTGCGACCACAGCTCGCTCGCCGTGCGCTCCGCGCTCGGCAGGACGAGCTCCGCGAGCCCCGTCGTCGTCGGCTTCAGCTCGACGAAGTTGCCGCTCGCGTCCATCGTGAAGATGCGGCGATCCTTCGGGGCCATCGCGGTGAGGTCCTCGCCCGCGTCCCACTCCTTGTGGATGCTCTGGGTCTGAGGCGTCTCCGGGTCGTAGTAGCTCTCGGCCACGAGGTGCCCGCGCGGGCTCAGGTCCTGGGCCCAGGCCGCGCCGCTCCACTCGGTGCCGTTGCCGGTCGTCTCCAGCGCGCCGAAGTACATCATGTTCGCGAGCGGGATCAGCGACGAGTACGACCGGAGCTTGTAGGGCGGGCTGCCGCCGTTCCAGACGTCCGAGGCGTTGTAGTCGTCGTTGAGCATGGCCTGATAGCCCAGGTCCACGCGCGTGATGCTGACGGTGCAACCCGCCGTGGGCACCTTGAAGGAGGCGCCCCAGCGCAGGCGCGAGCCGCGGTGGCCCCACGTGAGGGCGTCGTAGACCTGGTCCGCCTCGAAGCCGCCGCCGGCGAGGTACGTGAGCGGCATGACGAACGGCATCACGGGGCTCGGCGCCGGGTTCGCCGTCATCTGGATCGGCACCGGGTAGGCGGGTCCGCTGGTGCCGGCCCGGGTCACCTCGTCGATCGCGACGTAGAGCGCGACCTCGTCGTTGGTGGTGCAGCCGGAGCTGCGCTGGCCCGTGATCTTGACGTGCACGCGGGACAGCATCCACGGCTGCTCCTCGGGCGCCCACTGGGCGATCTCGCGGCTCACGATGCGCGACATCACGCGGGCGCAGGGCTGCGTGCTCGCCGGACACCCGGCGCTGCCGCCGGTGACCGAGAGCCCCGCCGCGCTGATGGTCGGTTGCGCCAGGCCGTCGGGGTTGGGCTCGAAATCGGCGGCATCGAAGCCGACCGGGTAGGCGTTGTGGGTGAGCACGCCGCGGCAGTCGGCCGACGCCACCTGCCGGGTGTCGGTGGCGCAGTGGTTGGGGGAGAGGTAGTCGCACCACACCGTCTGGGTCGGGGGTGAGGCGCTGAAGGACGCGGCGCACGCGCTCGGCGGGGCGCTCGAGGCCGGCGGCACACACGTCCCGGCGCCGCAGGTCGGGGCGTTGCCGCAGTCGTCGACGGAGCCGCAGTCCTGGCACACGGCGCCGTTCGCGCCGCACTGGTTCACGAGCGTGCCGTCGACGCAGGCGCCGGCCTTCAGGCACTGGTTCGCCGGGCAGCAGGTGCTGCCGGCGCCGGCGCAGGTGCCGTGACAGCAGGACCCCGCCCCGGCGTTGCACGAGGTCCCGTCCGCCTTCGGGGTGGTGCCGCCGCACACGCCGGCGTTGCACGAGAGGGTGCCGGAGTTGCAGTCCCCGCAGTCGCCGCACCGCTCGCCGTTGACGCCGCAGGCGGTGACGACGTTGCCCGGCTGGCACTGGCCGGCGCTGTCGATGCAGCCGCCGCAGCATATCGGCTGGGTGCCGACGGGCGGGTTGGAGCAATGGCCGCCCGTGCAGGCCGTGCCCACGGGCGCGTCGCTGCCGCCGCCGCAGGTGCCGGTGCTCGCGCTGCAGGTGTCGGTCGAGCAGCCGTTGCCGCTGCATGATATGCAGGCCACGCCGCCCTTGCCGCAGGCCTCGTTTCCGGCGCCGCTCTGGCAGGCGCCGCCGCCGACGCAGCCGGTGCAGCAGTTCCCCTGGAGGCACTTGCCCGCCCCGGCGAGGCAGCTCGAGAGGTCGCTGAGGAGCGTGCCCTGGCACTGGCGGGCGTTGCACGAGGCCCCGGTGCGGCACACGCTGCAGTTCTGACACTGCACGCCCTGGCCGCCGCACGCGGCGAGGGTGGTGCCGGTCTGGCACGTGCCGGTGCTGTCGAGGCAGCCGGCACAGCACCGGCCGCTCGCGTCGCAATGGCCGGCCGCGCCCCCGATCTGGCAGCCCTGGCCGAGGTTCGTGGCCGCGCTCGCGGAGCAGCTTCCGCCGGAGCAGGTCGAGGTGGCGCCGCACTGGCCGCAGTCGGTGCACCGGCCCCCGGCCGCCCCGCAGGCGCCGGCGCTCGTGCCCGCCTGGCACACCCCGGCGGAGTCGATGCAGCCCTGGCACGCGCACGTGCCGCCGACGCAGGCGGTGTTCGCGGGGCAGGCGACGCACTGGCCGCTCCCCGTACCGCAGGCCGCGTTCGTGGTGCCGGCCATGCAGGTCGAGCCCGCCCAGCAGCCGTTGCAGTGGCACACCCCGGCCGCGCAGGTGCCGCCCGTCAGGCAGGCGCCGCCGGTGACGGGCGCGGGGGCGGTGCAGGAGCCCTGGCTGTCACAGGTCGACGTCTGGCACGTGCCGAGGCCGGCGAGGCAGTTGACGCAGCTGTTGCCGCCCTTGCCGCACGTGGTGTTAGAGGCGGCAACGCAGGTGCCGGTGGAGTCGATGCACTTCTGACCATTGCAGGCCGCCTCGGCGCGGCCGGCGCCGAGCGACAGGACTGTGGCCGCCGCGGCGGCGAGGATGGTGGCGCCACGAAGCTCTCGACGCATCATTACTGCCCCCTGCATGACGGTGGTGCGTTGGCCTGCGCGCAGTAGCCGGTGCCGCTGCGGACGTAGTCCTTGATCCCGGAGCTGACCTCGACGACGGCGCTCGCCTGGTTCGGCCCCACGCCCTCGGAGTGGATGACCACGATGCCGTCGTTGTCGCCGCCAGCGTCGCCCGCCCCGTCGTCGTTGTTCCGGAACGAGATCGTGAAGCTCGCGGGTATGGTGATGGGCGGCGTCGTGCCCGGGACCTGGTAGTCGAAGGTGCGCGTCATCGGCGCCTGCTTGAGCACCGCCGAGAACTTCAGGGCCGGGTCGTACGGCGTCGACGACAGGTAGGACTTGCCGTACGCGATGCCCGCCTCGGCGGCGTAGAACGCGATCGCCGACTCGCGCTCGTTCGTCGCGCTGAAGACGTCGCTGCGCGAGGTGCTGAGCAGGATCATCGCCACGCCGACGAGCAGGATGAGCAAAATGAGCACGATGATGACGGAGAACCCGCCTTGACGGGCGCGTGCGGCTCTGGGTTGCACGGTGGGGCTCCTCCTCTGCCGGAGCCCGGACAAGCAAGCGCCGTTCCAGGGAATGGACGCACCCACGGACGGGTGCCCGCAGCTCAACTGCCCGAGATCCCTGGTCGGCCCGAGACCCGCCCGCGGGGGCGGGTCGCAAAAGTTGCGGACCGCGCCAGTCCTTGCGAGGTGGGGCGGTGTGGGCAGGCTCAGTCGCCCTCGGGCCGCGCGGCCGCGGCTGGGGTGGCGTCCGCGGGCGCCTTGCGGGCGGCGCCGAAGCCGGGGGCGGGCCGGCCCAGGTAGAACCCCTGCACCAGCGGCACCCCGAGGGCGGTCACGGTGCGCAGCTCGTCGGCGGTCTCGACGCCCTCGGCGATGAGGGCGGCCGGCTCGGCGCGGCAGTACTCGACCACGTGCTGGATGAGGCGCGCCGCGCGGCTGTCCGCGTGGATGCCGCGGATGAGCGCCATGTCGAGCTTCACGTAGTCGGGCGCGAGGCTGGCGAGGCGGTTCAGGCTCGAGTAGCCGGCGCCGAGGTCGTCGACCGCGACGCGGAACCCGAGGGTCCGCAGCTGCTGGATCCGCTCGTGGGCGCGGTCGACGTCGTCGAGCTCGGCGCCCTCGGTGATCTCGAACACGATGCGCGCGGCCCAGGGGCGGAGCGCCGGCTCGCGCTCGAGGGCCTCGCTGTGGAACAGCTCGTGCGGGTGGATGTTCAGGAAGAGGAGCGCGGGCTCCGGCAGCTGCGCGAGGGGCGCCACCGACAGCTCGCGCACGATGCGGCCGAGCGTCGCGACGCGGCCGGCGCGCTCGGCGGCGGCGAAGAGCTCGAGCGGCGAGTGGAAGGTGGCCTCGGCGGGCCGGCACAGCGCCTCGTAGGCGGCGGCCGTGCCCGTACGCACGTCGGTGATCGGCTGATAGAGCACGTGGAAGGCCCGGTGCGCGATGGTGCGGTCGAGCGCGGCGTGGCGCTCGAGCTCGCGCCGCACCACCTCGGGCTGGGCGCTGCCCGGGGCCGTCACGTGGGGGCCGTAGGACACCACGCGGTTGCCGCCCGCGGCCTTGGCGGCGGCGTGGCTGAGCTGCGCGGCCGTCAGGAGCTGCTCGCGCGTGGCGCCGTCGCGCGGGTAGGACGCGACGCCGGCGGAGAAGGCGAGGGGCGCCGCCCCCCGCAGGCCGAAGTCGTGCCGCGCGAGCAGCTGGCGCAGCTCCTCGGCCGCGGCGGCGGCGCTCGCCGTCGCCGTCTGGGGCAGGAGCAGCGCGAACGCGTCCTGGTCGAAGCGCGCGGCGATCGCCTGCGTCGCGCGCGCGCGGCCGTCGATGAGACGGCCGATGGCGCCGAGCACCTCGTCCCCGCGCCGGTGACCGGCGGCCTCGTTGACGCGGTGGAACCCGTCGATGTCCAGCAGCACGACGGCGAAGCAGAGGTGGTGGCGGGCGCTGCGCGCGAGCTCGCGCTCGACGGCGTCCTGGAAATAGGCGTGGTTGAAGAGCGTGGTGAGGACGTCGCGGGCGGCCAGGCTCTCGAGGATCGCGTTCTTGCGGCTGAGCTCCAGGGCGAGCTGCCGGTTGTGGCGCCGGAGCGCCTGGTGCTCGACGACGCGCTGCAGGCGCGCGCGCAGGTCGTCGAGGTTGAACGGCTTGATGAGGTAGTCGGCCACCTGGCACTGGATCGCCTCGACCGCCGACGTGAGGTTGGCGTAGCCGCTCATGATCATGACGGCGCAGTCGTCCTCGCCGCCGGTCACCTGGCGCGCGACGGTGAGGCCGTTGCCGTCGGGCAGGTTCTTGTCGAGGAGGAGCAGATCGAAGGCCGCGCGGGCGCAGCGATCCTGGGCCTCGGCGACGGAGGCCGCGGTCGTGACCGCGAAGCCCCAGTCCGTGAGCGCCTCGCCGAGGAAGATCAGGATCGAGGGCTCGTCGTCGACCACCAGGATGCTGAGCCCGGCCCCGATGGGCGCAGTCACCGCGGTGCCTCTCGGCGCGCTCGCCATGAGCCGATTATTGCACAGCCGGCGCCGAGCGGCGGAATCTCTCTCGCGTCGCTGTGCGGGGCCGGACCTACTCCACCCAGCCGCCCTCGCGCATGAAGCGCACGGCCTCGGCGACGAACTGGTGGGCGGCCGCGACGTCGTCGGCGGCCTCGGCGAGGGGGATGTCCACGGCGGTCTCGTAGTCGGCGAGGGCGCGGCGGGTCTGGAGTCGCGCCAGCTCCGGGCTGACCGCGGGGGCGAGGCGTCCCGGGCCGGTGAAACGCTCCCCGATGATGGCGATGACCCCGCGGTGCGTCTTCGGCTCGAGCCCCTCGGTCAGGAGCACGGCGCGCGCGTAGTGGAACGCGGCGTAGTAGGCGCTGGCCACGGCGGCGCGGGCGAACCCCAGCCCGAGCAGGGCGTCCGCGGCGCGCAGCGCCTCGTCGCCGCAGCGCGCCTCGGTGCGCGCGTTGCGCTTGCGGTTCTGCTCCGTCATACCGGGATCCCCTCGCGCTGGATGTCGAGCGCGATGCGGCGCTCGGCCTCCAGCCGGTCGGCCTCGTCGGCCTCGCTCCAGACGAGGGGCGAGATCAGCGGCCCCCGCGGGCTGCTCCCCTGCCACGCGTCGAAGGCGAGATTGACCGCCCGGTTCCAGTCCGCCGACGTGAGGCCGCGGATGACCACGACCACGTCGAGATCGGAGTCGGGGCGGGCGTCGCCGCGCGCCCGCGAGCCGAACACCCGCACCGACAGCAGCCGCGGCCCGAACGCCTCCTCGAGGAGGCGCCGGTACCCGGTGGCGAGCTCGCGGATGTCGTCGGGCAGCGCGCCGGCGCTCATGCAGTGAATGTAGCGCCGCCGGCAGGCCCGCTCAAGGCGGGCCCGGAGCAGTGATGCGGGTGGTGCGGGGGCCGTTGCGAAGGGAGCGGGTCCCGCGTATGCGACGAGGGCAGTTTCTCGCGCGGGCGGCGCGCGGTGGGGGGAGGCTCGCCTCGGCTTTGCCGGGGCGAGGGGGGACGGGAACGTCCCCCCCTAATAGATGTTGAGGCAGGGCTGGAAGGTCGCGGTCTCGACGCCGCCCTTGCTCTCGTAGGTGAGCAGGTCGTTGTTGACGTTGATGCGGCCGGCGTCGCGGGCGGCCACGCACTGCCGCTGCGCCCAGTCGCTGAGGATCTCGCCCCACTTCTGCGCCTGCTGGCGGCGGGCGAAATCGTCCTTGGTCTTCTCGAAGTCGGCCTGGTTCGGGTCCTGCCGCTCCTTCAGGCGGGCGACGATGTAGACGCCCTGGACCTCGTACACCTTGTCGACGACCGGCTGGTCCTGCTTCAGCTCGAAGGCCGCCTTGGCCAGCTCGGGCGAGACGCCGATCTGCGACACCACGTTGCCGCGGCGCTCGAAGAGGCCCGTCTCCTCGGCCTTCGGCGTGCCCGGCGCACCCTTCGCCGCCGTGCGGGCCGGCTGCGACGCGGCCTGCTCCTCGTCGGCGGCCGGGGCCTTCGGGAAGAGCGTGTCGATCTTCGCGCCCGCCTTGACCTTCGCCAGCGTCTCCTCGGCGAGCTGCTTGGCCCGGGCCTTGCGCCGATCGGCGACCATCAGCTTCTCGGCGATCTCGTTCTGCGCCTGCTCGAGGGTCACGTCGCCCTCGCGCTTGGCCTCGACCTTGATCACGTGGTAGCCGGCCGGCGACTTCAGCGGCTCCGCGAGGAGCGTGCCGGGCTTGGCCGCCTCGAGCTTCTTCTCGCCGTCGGCGTCGAAGCCGAAGCGCTTGATCTCCTTGTAGCCGAGGTCGCCGCCCGTCGCCTGGGCGGTCTCGTCGCCGGAGCTCTTGGCGAGCTGGGCGAAGGGCTCGCCCTTCTGCAGCCGGGCGATGGCGGCCTTGGCGGCGGCGAGCTGCTTCGCGTCGTCCTCGGGCTTGGCGCCCGCGCCGGTCTTGAAGAGGATCTGGCGCACGTGAGCCTGCGGCTTGAGCTTCTGGAACTCGAACGCATGGCTCTTGTAGTACTCGTCGATCTCCTTCTTGTGGTCCTTGATGTAGGCCGCGACCTCATCCGCGGTGGGCTCGCCCAGGTCGAGCTTCTGCGGGTCGAAGCGCACGAACTCGAGGTTGATCTTCGTGTGCTCCTGCTCGTAGGACCGCTTCACCTCGTCGGACGAGAGCTTCACGGCGCCACGGACCAGCTCGCGCATGCGCTCCGCCAGCATCTCGCGCCGCTCTTCCTCGATGAACCGCTTGAGCGACATGTTGAGCTGGAACTGGATGAAGCGCTCGAGGAGGCTGCGGTCGAACTGGTCGTTCTTGAAGATCCAGCCGCGCACGTTCTGCCGCACGCCGAGGACCACCATGCGCCCGTCCTCGAGCATCTCCTCGACGTCCCGGTCGGACACCGAGAGGCCGAGCTTCTCCGCCTCCTGGGCGAAGAGCTCGCGCTCGATGAGCTTGCTCATGATCCGCTCCTTCAGACGGAGCGCGCGCGCCCGCTCGGGCCGCATGTTCGGCCCGTTGTAGACGAACCAGCCGAAGTAGAACGCGCCGTCACTGAGCTCCTGCGCGCCGACCTTGGCCGCCATCCCGGGGTGTGCGGACGCCCCTCCGCACCCCTGAGACTGGGGTCCGAAGTTGATCACGAACACGGCGATGATGATGCCGAAGAAGACGTAGATCAGGACCGACCGTGATTGTTTTCGGAATGCTTCGAGCATGCCCTGGGCACCTTAGGTGGTAGTACGAGCCAGTACGAGCCGGGCCGATTTGTAGCCGATGTGGGGGCTTATCGCAAATGGAATCTGCGGGTGGTGATCGCCTTGCCCGATGGCAGGTGTTCGTGCTATGAACCACCGCGTTACGCTTGGAGCACGCCGCCGCTGGGATCTGACCCGGCCGTGGCAAGCTTTGATTTCGCCATGATTTTTCTCTCACGCCGGCCCTGCGGCACGGCCGTTTCCCGGCCGCGGGATGGAGCGAGGGCTCGATGCTGTTCGACTGGGTTTATGGCCTCTTCTCCAATGATCTGGCCATCGACCTCGGCACCGCCACCACGCTGACCTTCGTCAAGGGCAAGGGCATCATCTCGAACGAGCCCTCGGTCGTCGCGGTCCAGCGCGGCTCCAACGGGGTCAAGAAGGTGCTCGCCGTGGGCAAGGAAGCCAAGGAGATGCTCGGCCGCACGCCGGGCAACATCGTCGCGATCCGGCCCATGAAGGACGGCGTCATCGCCGACTTCGAGGTCACCGAGGCGATGCTCCGCTACTTCATCACCCGCGCCCACAACCGCCGCACCCTCGTCCGCCCGCGCATCATCATCAGCGTCCCCTCGGGCATCACCGAGGTCGAGAAGCGCGCCGTGCGCGACTCCGCCCTGGCCGCCGGCGCCCGCGAGGTGTACCTCATCGAGGAGCCCATGGCCGCGGCCATCGGGGCCGGGCTGCCGGTCACCGAGCCGTCGGGCTCCATGATCGTGGACATCGGCGGCGGCACGACCGAGGTCGCCGTCATCTCACTCGGCGGCATCGTCTACTCGACCTCCGTGCGCTACGCCGGCGACAAGATGGACGACGCCATCGTCCAGTACGTGAAGCGCAAGTACAACCTCCTCATCGGCGAGCGCACCGCGGAGGAGATCAAGAAGGCCATCGGCTCGGCCTACCCGCTGGACGAGGCCCTCACCATGGAGGTGAAGGGCCGCGACCTGGTCGCGGGCGTGCCGAAGACCCTGGTCGTCAACTCCGACGAGATCCGCGACGCCCTCGCCGAGCCGATCCACGCCATCGTCGAGGCGGTGCGCCTGGTGCTCGAGCGAACCCCGCCCGAGCTCTCGGCCGACATCGTCGACCGCGGCATCGTGCTGACGGGCGGCGGCTCGCAGATCCGCAACCTCGACGTGCTGCTCCGCGAGGAGACGGGCCTGCCGGTGATGCTCGCCGACAACCCCGAGTGCGCGGTCGTCATGGGCACGGGCAAGGCCCTCGACGAGATCAAGCTGCTCAAGGAAGTCACCATCCACTAGCGGCGCCGCCGCGTGGCCCCGGGCTCATCGATGCGTCGCAGCTCGTCACTCTCCACCTGGGGCCAGCCGAAGCTGCCGCGGCACCGGCTGCGCGACGCCCTCCTGGTGCTGGCGCTCATCGCGATCCCGGCGCTCTTCCTGCGGGCCAACCTCAAGAACCCGGCCAACCTCAACGCCGTCGACCGGACCGTGCTGCGGGTCTCGAGCCCGCTGCAGGCCGGTCTCGCCGCGATCATGCGCGGCGTCGTGGGCGTGTGGGACGGCTACGTCAACCTCGTGAACGCCAAGCGCGACAACGCCCGCCTGCTGGCGGAGAACGCGCGCCTGCGCGAGGACGCGGCCCAGGCCCGGCGGGCCGCGGGGGCCGCGGGGCGCTACGAGGCGCTCCTCGGGCTGCGCGACGAGCGGTCCGCCCGGCGCCTCGCCGCCCGCGTCATCAGCGCCGACGCCTCGCCGCACTTCCGGATCGTGCGGGTGAAGCTGCCGGCGAACACGGGCAAGGACGTGCGCAAGGACATGCCGGTCCTCGCGCTCGAGGGCCTCGTCGGCCGCGTCCGGCGCGTCTACGGCGACTACGCCGACGTGCAGCTCGCCGTCGACCCGACCTCCACCTTCGACGCCGTGGTGCCGCGCACCGGCACGCACTGCCTGATCGACGGCATCCCGGGGCAGAACCGCTACCGCTGCCGGCTCGAGGCCGGCGTCGCCGCCGACGACGTCAAGACCGGCGACGTCCTCGTCACCTCCCAGCTCAACGCCGCCATGCCGCGCGACGTGAGCGTGGGCGTCATCGGCCGCATCGAGCAGAGCCACGGCACCGTGCACCGCGACGCGGAGGTGGCGCCGGCGGTCGACTTCGCCCGCCTGACGGAGGTCCTCGTCGTCCTCGAGGTGCTGCCGCCGCCGCCGCCCGAGAGCCAGCCCGCGCGGCGCCGCAGGAACAGCGGGCTCGTGCCATGACCCGGCCGTTCCTCTTCCTCATCTGCGGCTACGCGGCGACGCTGCTCGTCGCCACGCTGCGTCAGCTCGTCCCGGTGGTCGCCTTCGTGCCCGACCCGGGGCTGCTCTTCGTGCTCTACCTGGGCGTGACGCCCCGGCAGAGCGCGCCGACGGGCGCCGCCGCGGTGTGCGTGCTCGGCTACCTCACCGACCTCCTGAGCGCCGCGCCGAAGGGCACCTACGCCCTCGTGTACGTGCTGCTCTTCCTCCTCGCCCGCGTCGCCCAGCTCCGGCTGCTCACCCGCGGCCGGGTGTTCGAGGTGTGGTTCTCCTGCCTGCTCGCCGGCCTGGGCGGGTTCGCCGTCACCCTGATCCGCTCCCTGGCCGCCGGCTCCCCGGGCGTCCGCGGGGTGGCCGTGATCGCCTTGCAGGCGCTCGCGACCGGACTGACGGCCCCTGTGGTATTCTCCCTCGGACGGCGGCTCGACCGCTGGACGAGCCGGGTGCCCGAGGCCACTGATAGATCCTCAACGGTGAAAGTGCTGATGAAGTGATCGCCCCCCCGCTGGCCAGCCCGAACCAGGAAGACCGCGCGCTGACGCGCCGCCTGAAGCTCATGGCGCTGCTCTGCTCGCTCGCCTTCCTGATCCTGCTCGGCCGCCTGTGGTACCTGCAGATCATCCAGGGCGAGCACTACTTCCGCAAGAGCGCCGACAACTTCGTGAAGGACCTCGAGATCCCGGCGCTGCGCGGCCAGATCCGCGACCGCCACGGCAAGGTCCTCGCCGACAACCGGGCCGCCTACAACGTCTATGTCACCCCGCGGTTCCTCACCAAGGACGCGCTGCTCAAGCTCAAGGGGTACCTCGCCCTCAGCGACGAGCAGGCCGAGAACGTCCGCAAGCGCGCCACCGAGGCGCGCGGCCTGGCCCGGTTCCGGCCCATCCTCGCGGTCGAGGACGTCTCCCGCGAGCAGATGGCGCTCGTCGCCACCAACCGGCAGAACCTGCCCGGGGTCGAGATCGACGCGACGCCCCGGCGCACCTACCCCCTCGGCTCCGCCGCCTCGCACGCCATCGGCTACATCAACGAGGTCTCGCCCGGCGAGCTGACGCTGCGCCGCGAGCAGGGCTACCGCGCCGGGGACTTCATCGGCCGCACCGGCCTCGAGCGGCAGTGGGAGGCCTACCTGCGCGGGCAGCCCGGCTTCGAGCGCGTCATCGTCGACGCGAAGGGCCAGCGCAAGAGCGCCGCCGAGACGCGCGAGCTGCTCCAGGCCACCCGCAAGCAGGACCCGGTCCCCGGCAACAGCCTCATCCTCACCATCGACTCCGACCTGCAGCGCCTGGCCGAGCGCGCGCTGCGCAAGCACCCCTCGGGCGCCGCCGCCGTCGTCGAGGTCGAGACCGGCCGGATCCTCGCCCTGGTCTCGAAGCCCGGCTTCGATCCCAACATCCTCTCGGGCCGCCTCACCTACGAGGAGGAGGCGCGCCTCAACGCGGATCCCTACCGCCCCCGCATCGACAAGACGCTGCGCGAGAACTACTTCCCGGGCTCGACCTTCAAGGTCATCCCCGCGCTCGCCGCCATCGAGGACGGCATCATCTCGCCCAACGAGAAGGTCTTCTGCGGCGGCTCGCACGCCCTCGGCCGCCGCGCCTTCCGCTGCCACAAGGTGCACGGCCGCGTGAACCTCTTCGAGGCGGTGGCCCAGTCGTGCAACGTGTACTTCTACAAGCTCGCCGAGCGCGTCGGCCTCGACCGCATCGCGAAGTTCGCCAAGGACTTCGGCCTGGGCGAGCCCACCGGCGTCGGGCTCAACGGCGAGGTGCCGGGGTTCATCCCGACCCAGGCCTGGTACAAGGACCAGGCCGGCGGCTTCCGGCTCGGCTACACGCTCAACGCGGCGATCGGGCAGGGCTCGACCAAGCTCACGGTGCTGCAGCAGGCGATGCTCTACGCCGCCATCGCGAACGGCGGCCGCCTCTACCTGCCGCAGATCGTGCAGCGCATCGAGACCCCCTCCGGCGCCCTGGTCCAGGAGTTCCCGCCGCGCGTGCGCCGCCGGGTGGCCGTCGCCCCCCACAGCCTCGAGGTGATGCAGCGCGCCCTCGCCGGCGTCACCCGCGAGAAGGGCACCGCCTACGCCGCGCGCCTCGACGACGTCGAGATCGCGGGCAAGACCGGCACCGCCCAGGTCAAGCGCATGGGCAAGGCGCGCGCGGAGAACAACGCGAACTTCGCCACCGGCGACCACGCCTGGTTCGCCGGCTACGCCCCGGTGCAGCGCCCCGAGATCGTCGTCGTCGTCCTCGTCGAGCACGGCGGGATGGGCGGCCACGTGGCCGCGCCCGTGGCGACGGAGATCATCCGGGGCTACTTCGACCAGGTGGCCAAGGAGCGCGCCCGCCGCCAGGTCCCGCTCGTCGTCCGGACGCCCGCGGGCGCGCCGGCGCCGTCGCTCTCGGACCTGCCGGCGCCGGCGCTCAAGGACCTGGGGCCGCTGCCGAAGGGCCAGGACGCGGCGCGCGTCTTCACGCGGCCCGCGGGCGCGGGCGTCCCGCGGTAGAGGACCTGCGGCGATGCCGGCCCCGAGCCTCTGGCGCAAGCTGATCCGCGGCTTCGACTGGCCGCTCGCCGCCGTGATCCTCGCGGTGATCGCCGTCGGGCTCGTCAACCTCTACAGCGCGACCGCGGTCAACCAGCGGCCCCTCTTCACGAAGCAGCTCTGGGCGTTCGGCCTCGGCCTCGGCTGCTTCACCGCCGCGGCCCTCTTCGACTACCGCTCCTACAACCGCCTCGCCTACTTCGCCTACGCGGGCGGCATCGCGCTGCTCCTCGTGGTGCTCGTCTTCGGCCACAAGGTCAACGGCGCCCGGCGCTGGTTCGACCTGGGCTTCTTCCGCCTGCAGCCCTCGGAGCTGATGAAGGTGTTCATGCTCGGGGCCATGGCGAAGTTCCTGCACGAGGACCCGACGCCGCACGACCGGTCGCTCCGCTACCTCGGCATCGGCATGGCGATGGCGCTGCCGCCGATGGTGCTCGTGCTCGCCGAGCCCGACCTCGGCACCGCGCTCATCATCTTCCTCGCCTCGTTCACGATGCTGCTCGTCGCCAAGCTCAAGGCCTGGCACCTCGGGGCGCTCACGGCGGTCGGGCTCGTGCTGACGCCGATCGTCTGGCTGCTGCTGCTCAAGCCCTACCAGCGCAACCGCATCCTCATCTTCCTCGACCCGGACCGCGACCCGTCGGGGGCGGGCTGGCACGCGCGCCAGTCGATCTTCGCCATCGGCTCGGGGCGCCTCACGGGCAAGGGGCTCCTGCACGGCACGCAGAACCAGCTCCAGTTCCTGCCCGAGCACTGGACCGACTTCCCCTTCTCGGTCCTCGGCGAGGAGTGGGGCTTCCTCGGCGGGCTCCTGCTGCTCACGCTCTACCTCTTCCTCATCCTCTGGGCGATCAAGCTGGCCCACGAGGCGCGCGACCGCTTCGGCTCGATGCTGTGCATCGGCGTCGCCGCGCTCCTCTTCTGGCACGTCTTCATCAACATCGGCATGGTCTCGGGCGTGCTGCCCGTCGTCGGCGTGACCCTGCCGCTCGTCAGCTACGGCGGCTCGTCGGTGATCACGATGATGATCGCGGTCGGGCTGCTGATGAACGTCTCGATCCGGCGGTGGGCGTACTAGGAGCGTGCGGGGAAATGCAACACGGAGACGCGGAGGCGCGGAGGATGATTCTGGATACTCAAGACCTTACTCCGTGTCCCCGTGCCTCCGTGTTGCATCTCCCCGCAGCCTGCTAGCGGCCGGCGGTGCGGCCGGATCGCTCAGTCGGTCCAGCGCTGCGCCGGGACCTCGTGCCACGGGATGACGGCGACCCCACCGCGTCGGTGGGCGGTATCCCCGCCATAGACCAGCCGGGACACGACCCGGCGCCGCTCCTGGCTCGCGGCGAGCAGCGCGGCGAAGCGGCCCAGCGGGTCGAACCAGTCGCCGGCCACGGTGGCGCCGGACTTGACCTCGGTCGCGATCAACTCCTCGCCCCGTTCGACGATCAGGTCGATCTCGAGCCCGCGGGACTCGCGGAAGTGGGCGAGGTGCGCCTCTTGACCGCGGTTCGCGCGGGCCTTGAAGATCTCGCTCGCGACCCAGCTCTCGAAGATCGCGCCGCGCAGCGGATGATGCCGCAGCTGCTCCGGCCCCGCGATGCCGAGGAGGTGGCACGCGAGCCCGCTGTCGAAGAGGTGCAGGCGGGGGGCCTTGACCAGCTGCTTGCGTGCGTTGAGGGGCCACGCGGGGAGGCGAAAGACGATGAACCCGGCCTCGAGCACCGACGACCACGCGCGGGCGGTCACGTGCGAGACGCCGGCGTCGCTGCCGAGCGCGGTCAGGTTCACCTCCTGCGCGGTCCGGCCGGCGCACAGCTTGATGAAGGTCGTGAAGGTGAGCAGATCGCCGACGTTCAAGACGGTGCGCACGTCGCGCTGGACGTAGGTGGCGACGTAGTCGGCGAGCCACCGCGCGGCCGGGATGCCACGGTCGTGGATGCGGGGGTAGGCCCCGGTCCACAGGGTCGTCAGCAGATCGGTGGGTGCGCGCGGAAACCGCCGCAGCTCGTCGAGGCTCAACGGCAGCAGGTGCAGGATCGCGGTCCTGCCCGCGAGCGACTGCGCCACGCCCGCCGCGAGTCCGAGGTGCTGGGAGCCGGTGAGGATGAAGCGGCCGGGGTCGGGGCGGGCGTCGACCTCCGCCTGCAGATAGCTCAGGAGCGTCGGGACGTGCTGCACCTCGTCGATCACGGCGCCGTCAGCGTGCTCGGCGAGGAACCCCCGGGGATCCTCACCAGCGTACGCGCGGTTGTCGAGCGGCTCGAGGGACACGTACGGCCGGTCGGGAAAGGTCGCCCGGCACAGCGTCGTCTTGCCCGACTGCCGGGGACCGGTGAGCGTGACGACCGGGTACTGCCGCGCGGCCGCGCGCAGCGCGCCCGCGAGGTTCCGGGCGATCATCTTGCATGGATTGTAAGTAGAGCTTTCAATAGATGCAAGCTCGCGCGTGCCGGCGGGCAGGGTGGACGCCGTCACGTCGCACGCGTACATTCAAGGCAGATGGTCTTCGAAGCGAAGTGCTCGGAGAACCTGGACGCTGCCGCGTGCCTGCTCCCGGACGATGCCCGGGACGACTGCTTTCCGAATGCGTGCGCATCCCGGGCCTACTACGCCGCCTATCTCGCCACGGCGGAGCGGATGCAGCGGCTGGGCGCCGGGTTCACCGCGGCGGCCGGCAGTCACTACCGTCATGACAGCCTCCCCGAGGACGCTGCACGGCTGGGCATCCTGGACGAGGATGATCGCGACGATCTCATCTTGCTGCGGGATCGTCGCGTCAAGGCCGACTACTGGGAGGACAACATCGACCTCGAAGAAGCGAGCGGTGCGCACGAGGTCGCGGCGCGTCTGGTGCAGAAGCTGCTCCACGGAAGCGGGACATGAGCCAGCGGGATGTGCTCGATCTCAGCGAGGTCGCCCGGCTCCTCGAGGGGCGCCCCGTCCGCTGGGCCTCACCCGCTCCGGCCGGGGACTACGAGGGACGCGAGCGCACGCTGGAGGTGTTCCTCGCTGATGCCGCCGAGCAGCGGCCGCTGCTGCGGCTGCTGCGGCCACTGCGACCGAAGCTGGAGGCGGCCGCCGGTGGCCCCATCATCGTGGTGTTCCACACCTGGGCCGAGACCTTTCGCCTCTACCCAGAGGTGGTCTCGACCTTCCCGACCGGGACCGCGATGACCCCATCTCTTGTCGAGGCCGAGGTCTGGGCGAAGCCCACGACGACGCCGCCGCGCCGCGACGCTCGGGCCGCCTGATGTACCTGACCTCCCACCTGGTGCGCACCCCGGCCCACGACCACGGTGGCGTGAACACCTTCATCTACACCCATCATGGCGCGAGCTCGCCCGCCATCGACTGGGCCGATCCCGACATTCGGCGGATCGCGGAGGAGCAGCCTGGCTCGCTGGTCGCCGCCATCACGAGCGTCCCTGCCGGAGGGAACGAGGTGCTGGCCTACCTGGACGTGGTGGCTCCCGAGGGCCTCTCCAGCAGAGCCGTCGCACATGAAATTCCGAGCGCGCTGCCGGGCGGAACGCCGCCAATTGTCTGGCGCGCGGGCCGCTTGACCCTGAGGTACGGGACGGTCATCGGCCTGGAGCCGCGCGCCAACGCCCTCTTTGCCCTCCTCGCGGGTGAGCTGTGCCGGATCCTCGGGACCCAGAAGGCGCTCACGCCCGCTCCGCGGCTGCGGGGGCCCCTCAGGTTGAACCGCACGGCCGACTCGGTCGGCTTCCGCTACCAGCTCAGCCCGGAGAGCCGGGCGGCCCTGCGCGAGATCGCACCGGGCAGGGCCCTTCCGGCGACCCTCGCCGTGACCTTCGAGAACCAGGATGACTTCGTCACGGTGTTCGGCGCGCCATTCGCCGAATTTGCCCGCCTGCTCACCGGTCTCACGCTTGTCGACATCAAGGCCGCCGGCGGCATCGAGGTCTGGGACGAGGGCGGGGGAATGATCTGGCGGTCGCTGGACCGCTGAACGGCCATGAGGCAGCGGTCGCCTGCGGCCTGGACCTCGGGGTGTGAAGGAGCTACGCGCAGGGCCCCGCGCGGAAGCTCGAGTACTGCGGCTCCCACTGTGCCCGCTTGATCACCCTGTCGAGCTCCTCGTCGCTGAGGAGGCGGCCGAGGCCGGAGTCGCGGGCCTCGATGCAGACGGCCTTGGCGACGCGGTACGAGACCTGGCGGATGTTCTTCATGTCGGGGAGGAGCATGCCCCGCTCCATCTCCTCGGGCGTCACCATCGCCGACAGCGCCTTGCTCGCGGCGAGGAACATCTGGTCGGTGACCTTCTGCGCCTTGGCGACCAGCGCGCCGAGGCCGACGCCGGGGAAGATGAAGAGGTTGTTGCACTGGGAGGCGACCATCTGCTTGCCCTTCCAGTCGACCGGCGCGTAGGGGCTGCCGGAGGCCATGAGGCCCTTGCCGCCGGTCGCGCGCGCGACGTCCTCGAGCGTCGCCTCGCACTTGCTGGTGGGGTTCGACAGCGCGAGGATGATCGGCCGCTCGGTGTTCTTCGCCATCTGATTCAGGATCGCGTCGTCGAAGAGCTTCGGCTTCGCGGTGACGCCGATGAGCACCGTCGCGCGGCTGTTCTTGACGACGTCCATCAGGCCGATCTCGTTCTGGCCGCGGACCTCCCACTCGCAGAGCGCCTCACGCGGCTGCGCGAACGGCCGCTGCGGCGCCTCGAGCGCCGGGAAATCGTCGAGGAGCAGGCCCCACTGATCGACGGCGAAGATGTGCCGCCGCGCCTCCTCCTCGCTCAGGCCCTCGGCGAGCAGGGCGGCGCGGATGTTGCGCGCGATCCCGACGCCCGCCTGGCCCATGCCGACGATGACGAAGCGCTGGTCCTTGAAGCCCTGCTTCTTGATGCGCATCGCCGTCATCAGGGACGAGAGCGCGGTCGCGCCGGTGCCCTGGATGTCGTCGTTGAACGACAGGATCCGGTCGCGGTACCGCTCGAGCAGGACGAAGGCCTTGTGCTTCGCGAAGTCCTCCCACTGCAGCAGCGCCTCGGGGAAGTTGCGCCGCACGCCGAGCACGAACTTCTCGATGAACGCGGCGTACTCCTTGCCGTCGAGCCGCGGGTGCTTGTAGCCGAGGTAGAGCGGGTCGCGCAGCAGCCGCTCGTTGTTCGTGCCCACGTCGAGCGTGATCGGCATCGTCACGGCCGGGTGCACGCCGCCCGCGGCGACGTACAGGTTCACCTTGCCGACCGGGATTCCCATGCCGTCGGAGCCGAGGTCGCCGAGGCCGAGGATGCGCTCGCCGTCGGTGACGACGATGAGGTTCACCGTCGGCAGCGAGACGGCCTGGAAGATGTTGTCGATGGCGCCGATGTTCTCGGGGCTGATGTAGAGGCCGCGATAGCGCCGCTGCAGGTGGCTGTAGTTCATGCACGCCTGGCCCACGATCGGGGTGTAGACGATCGGGACGAGCTCCTCGAGGTGCTCGTAGAGCAGGCGGTAGAACAGCACCTCGCTGCGGTCGAGCAGCGACTGCAGGTAGATGTACTTCTCGAGGTCGTCGGTCTTGCGGCCGATGGCCTCCTCGCAGCGGTGGATCTGCTCCTCCATCGTCGACACGTGCGCGCGCACGAGGCCGTCGAGCCCCAGCGACAGCCGTTCCTCCTGGGAGAACGCCGACTGCTTGTTCAGGAGCGGGTCGTTGATGAGCTGCCGGCCGCGAATGTAGACCTCGTAGTAGTCCTCACCGGTAAGGGGATCGATCTTGAAGGAGAAGGTCTTCACCGCTGGTACTCCTGTGGCTGGAGCGCGTCACCCGCGGACCCGATCGGCTGGCCCTGTCCCGCGACGCTGTACAGCTCCTTACTAGCAGGGTGGGATCTGTAACTCAAGGCAAGTGTTGATGAAGAATCGTTCACGAATCCACCCGCGTGCGCGAGTGGTGCGGAGGGAGCGGGGGAGGGACCGGGAGTGCTACAGCCGCGCGAGCGGCGGCGCAGCCGGCATCGAGGCGACGGTGCGCGGCGTCTCGGTCTTCAGCTCGGTGCGGTAGTACCGGTAGCTGCGGCTGTACGACCGGCCGCAGGACCGCATGCCGATGCCGGCGAAGATGTTGAGGATCGAGATGATGATGCCGGCGATCGCGAGACCGCGGCCGCGCAGCGCCCCCATCGAGCCGTTGATCTGGTTGAGGCCGATGATGCTGAAGATGAGGCCGAAGAGGCCGCAGATGAACGACAGGATGAAGCCGGCGATCGCCATCCCCGACGTCCGCGACGGCACGCTCTGCACCATCATCGGCGGCTGGTTGGGATCGTAGTACCCGGGCGGAGGCGCGCCGTAGGGCGGGGGTGCGCCGTAGGGCGGGGGCTGGGCGGCCAGGGGCTGGCCGCAGTACGCGCACGCCGGGGCGTAGGGGGCATTCATGGCGCCACAACGCGGACAGTTCATGTCACACCTCCGTCCTCGACGGCCGGCGCCGCAGCGCCCGCCGCCGCCAGTCCCTCACAGGGTCTTCTTGACCTGCTCCTCGATCTTCGACTTCGAAGCCGAGCCGACGAGCTGTCCCACGACCGCGCCGTCCTTGAAGATGAGGAGCGTCGGGATGCTGCGGATATCGTAGCGCTGCGCCACGCCCGGGCTGTCGTCGACGTTGAGCTTGCCGACCTTCACGCGGCCGCGGTACTCGCCGGCGAGCTGCTCGACGTACGGCGCGATGGCGCGGCACGGGCCGCACCACGGGGCCCAGAAGTCCAGCAGCGCGGGGGTGCCCGACTTGAGGATCTCGCCCTCGAAGTTGGCGTCGGTGATCTCGACCACGTCCTGGCTCATCGACTCCTCCTCCTATAGCCGCCCCGTAGTAGCTCCCCGCTCGCGCCAGGGGCAGACCTGGCATGTAGCATGGCCCAGGTCCGTCGTTCAAGCCAAAACCCGCGGCGCGTCGCCAGTGGTGCCGTATGCTTTGCGGCGGCCAGTTCTGCTGCTATCCTTTCGACCGCCCCGGGGCGACGGCGCGGCACAGGCGGCGTCCCACGAGCCGCGGGTGCATCACAGAAAGGGCCTTCAGTCCCATGAGCGGGCACGTACGCCTCTTCATCTCGCAGGAGAACCTGGACCGCTGGACGATCGAGGAGAAGGTCGGGCTCGACGGCGAGGTCCTGACGCTCCGTGACGCGGAGCTGCAGGTGCAGCTCACGCCGGCCATGGCGGTGGTCCGGGTGGCCGGCGGGGACGCCGATCCGCACGGGCTGTGCGGTCGCGTGAAGACGGCGGCCGAGATCACCGCGCTCGGCGGCGAGCAGTACATGACCTCCCTCCTCATCGGCGAGACCGCCTACGACGTGCAGCCCGGGTTCATCGGGGCGCCGACGCCGGCGGACCCGCAGCGGGTGCGCGCGGCGATCACCGCTCTCGGCTAGCATGATCACGTCGCTCATCGCGGGGGGCCTCTACGTCGCGGCGGCGGGGCTGTACCTCGTCTTCGTGTGGGGGCAGCACGAGCGCCTCGCCCGCCTCGCGCGGCTGGTGCTGGTCGCGGCGGCGGTGGGCCACGCGGTCGACATCGCCGCCCACTGCGTCCACGGCGCGCACCCCGCGTCGAGCGCGCGCGAGGCCGTCAACTTCGCGGCCTTCGTGATGGTGGCGACCTACCTGGCGCTGTCCTGGCGCTACCGGCTGGCCGCCGTCGGTGGCCTGGTCGCGCCCGCGGCGGTGATGCTGGTCATCGCCGCGCGCGTGACGCCCCTCGCGGCGCGCCCGGCCGGCTTCGGCACCCTCGGCCGCGTCCACATCATCCTCGCCGTGCTCGGCGTCGCCCTCTTCGCGATCGCGGCGCTCGCCTCGGCGCTCTACCTGGTCCAGGCGAAGCAGCTCAAGCGCAAGGAGTTCGGCACCCTCTTCCACCGCGGCCCGCCCCTCGAGCAGCTCGACACCATCGTCCAGCGCTGCGTGAACATCGGCTTCCCGGTCTTCACGGTGGCGCTCCTGCTGGGCGCCCTCTGGATGGCGCGCCTCGGCGGCGACCTCAAGGCGATGCCCCAGTACCTGCTGGCGCTCGTCACCTGGTTCGCGTTCGCCGGGCTGCTGCTCTCGCGCGCGGTGGCCGGCTGGCACGGCCGCCGCTCGGCGCTGCTCGCCATCTTCGGCTTCACCACCTCGCTCGCGGTGATGGTCCTCTATCTGCTGCGCGCCGTGCTGAGGGCCTGAGATGGAGATCGTCGTACTCGGGCTGTCGCACAAGAGCGCCCCGGTCGCGCTGCGCGAGAAGCTCTGCTTCCCCCAGGACTCGCTCCCCGGCGCGCTCGCCGAGCTGGTCAAGCTGCCCCACGTCGGCGAGGGCGTCATCGTCTCCACGTGCAACCGGGTCGAGGTCGTGGCGGCGGTCAGCTCCGCCGGCCACGCCCTGCCGGCGGTGCGCCGCTTCCTCGAGGAGAGCCGCGGCGTCGATCCGGAGCAGCTCGCCGAGCACGCCTACGAGCACGCCGCCGGCCCGGCGGTGCAGCACCTCTTCCGCGTCGCCGCCAGCCTCGACTCGATGGTCGTCGGCGAGCCGCAGATCCTCGGCCAGGTGAAGGACGCCTACGGCGCCGCGCAGAAGGCCGGCACCCTCGGGCCGCTCCTCGACCGCTGCCTCAGCCGCGCCTTCGCCGTCGCCAAGCGCGTGCGCACCGAGACCGGCATCGCGGCGGGCGCCGCGTCGGTGAGCTCGGTCGCGGTCGATCTCGCCGAGCGCATCTTCGGCAGCCTCGACGGCCGGCTCGTGCTGATCATCGGCGCGGGTGAGATGGCCGACCTCGCCGCGCGCCACCTGCACGCCGCCGGCGCCGCGGACATCCTCTGCGTCAACCGCACCTACGAGCGCGCGGTGGAGCTGGCCGCGCGGGTCGAGGGCCAGGCGCGGCGCTGGGAGGAGCTCGACGGCCTGCTCGGCGCGGTCGACATCGTCATCTCGTCGACGGGCGCGCCGCAGCCGATCCTCGGGGCCGAGCGCGTGGCGAAGGCCATGAAGGCCCGCCGGCAGCGCTCCCTCTTCCTCATCGACATCGCCGTGCCCCGGGACATCGAGGCGGCGGTGGGCGACCTCGACAACGTGTACCGCTTCGACGTCGACGACCTCGAGAAGGTCGTGGCCGAGAACATGAAGGAGCGGCACAAGGAGGCGCAGCGGGCCGAGCGCATCGTCGAGGCCGAGGTGGGCGAGTTCATGACCTGGCTCGGCCGCCAGGGCGTGGTGCCGCTGATCAAGCAGCTCCGCGAGCGCTTCACGCGCGTCGCCCGCGCCGAGGTGCTGCGGACCATGCAGAACCTGCCCCACCTCGGCGAGCGCGAGCGGCGCAGCCTCGACGCGATGGCGGACGCCATCGTGAACAAGCTGCTCCACGGCCCCACGACCACGCTGAAGCGCGAGACCGGCAGCGACGGCGAAGTCTTGTGCGCGGCCACGCGGCGCCTCTTCGATCTGCAGGACGAGGAGCCCGCCGCCCAGCCCGCCGCGGCCGCCGCGGCCGACCCGGCCGCCGCTGACCCAGCACCCCCCGAGCAGAAGGTGAGCTGACCCCCATGGCCCCCAAGCGGATCGTCATCGGCACCCGCGGCAGCGCCCTCGCGCTGTGGCAGGCAAACCACGTGAAGTCGACCCTCGAGGGGCTGCACCCCGGCCTCGAGGTGGCGCTCACGATCATCAAGACCCAGGGCGACAAGATCCTCGACGCCCCGCTCGCGAAGGTCGGCGGCAAGGGCCTCTTCGTCAAGGAGCTCGAGGAGGCGCTGCTCCGCCGCGAGACCGACCTCGCGGTGCACAGCATGAAGGACGTCCCCACGGACATCCCGCCCGGGCTCACGCTCGCCGTCATCTCCGCGCGCGAGGACCCCCGCGACGTCGTGGTCACGCGCGACGGCCGCAGCCTGTGGGACCAGGCCCAGGGCGCGCGCGTCGGCACCTCCAGCTTGCGGCGCGTGTGCCAGATCCGCGCGCGGCGCCCGGACTTCACCGTCGTGTCGGTGCGCGGCAACGTCGACACGC
>DASXVK010000469.1:0-4784 GCA_036504295.1 Polyangia bacterium | reverse complement strand
GTGGTGAAGAACGGGTCGAAGATGCGTGCGAGCAGCGCGGGCGCCATGCCGGCGCCGCGGTCACGCACGCACACCTCCACCCCCTGGCGGGACGCGCGCTCGAGCGGCACCGCCTCGATCCACACCTCGGCCCCCTGCGGTGAGGCGTCAGCCGCGTTCTCGACGAGGTTCAGCAGGGCCGACTCGATCAGCGTCGGCGCGACACACACCCGGCACTCCTCGGGCGGCGGCATCCGCACCTCGAACCGCACGGGCGGGCGACGCGTCTTGAGCGACGCCAGCGTGACGACCCGGTCCACGAGGGCGTCGAGCGTGACCTCCTCGCGGTCGCGGGGGCGCTTGCGCGAGAAATCCAGCAAGGTGCTCACCAGGCCGGCGCAGCGCCTCGCCTGGCGCTCGATCGCGACGAGCGCGGGCCGCATCCGGTGATCGGCGCCGATTTGCCCGAGGTGGCTCTGCACGTAGGTGAGGATCACCGCGAGCGGACTCTTGATCTCGTGCGACAGGCCGGCCAGTAACCCATCCCCCGGCAAAGCCGGGGGCATTATGTTGTGAGCCGCCCAAGGCGGCTTGTGTTGGGGCCGCTCACGAGCGGCCCGTGAGCCACCTGAAGGTGGCGCCTACAGCAGCTTCAACTGTTCCAGCCGCTTGTCCTCCGCCTCCTGCTTGCGGATGTACTCCCGGATCACCTTCTCGTCACGGCCTATCGTCGACACGAAGTAGCCGCGCGCCCAGAAGTGCTGCCCCACCTAGTTGCGCTTCACGTCGAAGAACGTCCGCGCCACGTGGATCGCGCTCTTCCCCTTGATGTACCCCACCACCTGCGCAACCGAGTGCTTCGGCGGGATGCTCAGCAGCATGTGCACGTGGTCCGGACACAGATGCCCCTCCTCGACCCGGCACTCCTTCTGCGCTGCCAACGTCCGGAACACCTCGCCGAGGTGGTCGCGGACCTTCCCGAACAGCACCTTCCGCCGGTACTTCGGGATGAACACCACGTGGTATTTGCAGTCCCAGACGCTGTGGCATAGGCTCTCGTACTCTTCCATTCGTGGACTCCCTGTCGTGCGCTTGGTCGGCTCACGACGGGGAGTTCACGGCTTACTCCCGGGACTGTCAAACTTCGACGGCCTCCCCGGCAAAGCCGGGGGGACTCCCGCTATGCTAGTCCAGTTGGGCCCGGTCCCGCGCTCATCTCGGCCCGAAACGCGAGCACGGCACCCCGGTGGGACCAAGCACCGGCCGGTCCCGCGCGATTCGAGCTCATCGAGCGACTCGGCCTCGGCGCGCGCGAGCGGAGGCCGCGATCCTGCCCCTCATCGTAAGCGAGCTCTACTTGCGCCGCTGCCTCGACGAAGTCCCGGAGAAATCACGGAGGTTCCGAGCGGGGCGCGGGGCAGTAGCGCAGCCTCAAAACAGCCGCACCGCCACCGCCACCCCGAACGCGATCACCAGCCACCGCATGAGCCGCGCCGGCAGGCGCTGCGCCAGGTGCGCGCCGGCGTAGCCGCCGACGAGCGACGCGACCGCCATCAGCCCCGACGCGGGCAGGCTGGCGGCGTGGGTGGCGAAGAAGTAGATCGCCGCCATGCCGTTGATGAGCATCGCGAAGAGCACCTTGAGGCCGTTCGCGTGCTGCAGGCTGCCCGGGACGAAGATCGCCATGGCCGCCAGCATCAGGATGCCGATCCCCGCGCCGAAGTACCCGCCATAGATCGAGATCAAGAGCTGCACGACGACGAGCGTCCAGGGCACGCCGCGGCCGTCGCCGTCGGTGCGGCGCGCGATCCAGCGCGCGAGCGGCTCCTGCGCGGCGAGCAGGCCGCAGGCGAAGAGGATGAGCCAGGGCACCACGACCCGGAAGGCCCGCTCCGAGGTGTGCAGCAGCAGGATCGAGCCGCCGAGGCCGCCCACGAGCGAGGGCCAGGCGAGCACCAGCGCGCGGCGGCGCTCCTCACCGATGAAGCGCCGATAGGCCCAGACGCTCGAGAGCGAGCCGGGCCACAGGGCGAGCGTGCTGGTCGCGTTGGCCGTGACCGGCGACATGCCGGTCGCGAGCAGGGCGGGGAAGCTCAGGAGCGACCCTCCGCCCGCGATGGCGTTGACGAAGCCCGCCGCGAACCCGGCGAGGGCAAGCAGGGGCCAGAGGTGCACGGCTGCTCTACATAACGCGCGGTGGCGCGGGGCGCAAAAGGGCGGGTCCGGTCACGGGCAGGCGAGCTCGGCCACGAAGACGTTCGAGGCGTTCGTCACAGGGTCGGTCGTGCCCGGATCGGCCCAGGCCGCGAGCACGCCGGCTGACCCCGCCGCGAGGGCCGGCTGGCCGAGACGGTGGAGCGGGTTCAGGCTGCCGTCCGCGCTGCCGTCGAACGGCCCCGCCACGGTGACCGGCGCGCTCCAGGTCGCGAGATCGCCGGAGCCCGTGTACACCGTCCGCCACGTACCCTCGACCTCGGCGAGCCAGAGCACGTGGACCCCGCGCTCGGTCTGCGTGAGCGCCGGCCCGAGGACGGCGGTGGCGCCGAGGCTCATGTCGACGGGCAGCGGCGGCGAGAACGCCCCGCCGACGGAGGCGTGCGACTCCATCACGTACCCGCCGGCCGCCCAGGCGACGAGGACGGCGTCGGCGGTGGCGAGGAGATCGGGGGTGGCGCCGGGGCCGAGGTTCTGCGCCTCGGCGAAGTCGGTCGCGCCGCCGGCGAGGCCGGAGTAGGCCGCGTAGCTGGTGCCGCCGATGCTGCTGAGGCCCGCGTAGGCGACGTGCAGCGCGCCCGCCGCGTCGTAGATCAGGCGGGGCGCCGCCACGTCGGCGAAGGCGTCGGGCACGCGCCGCCCGTCGGGGGCGAAGGTGACGCCGTCGTCGGTGCTCGTCAGCATCAGGACGCGGCCGGCGGAGACCACGCCGGCCACGAGGTCCTCGTCGGCCCAGGCGAGGTGCACGGTGGCGCCGCTCGCCGCCAGGGTCGGGTGCGCGCAGCGCCACGCCTCCGCGGGGCACTGCACGACCGTCGAAGCATCGCCGAACGTGGCCCCGCCGTCAGTGGAGCGGTAGAGGAGGATGTCGGTGCTGGTGGGCGCCTGTTCGGTGCCACCGACGCAGATGGCGGCGAGGACGACGGTGCCGGCGCCGGTGACCCCGAGGGCCGGCTGGACGAGCGCGCCGCACGCCGCCGGGCTCGGCGGCACGACGTCGGCCCCGGGCGCGGCGGTCGCGGAGACCGGTGCGACGTGCAGCCGCGCGGCGCCCAGCTCCATGAGGCTGCGGGCCACCCAGGCGACGAGGCGCGCGCCGCTGTCCGTCGCGACCAGCGCCACGTCCGACTGGGCCACCGTCGGTCCCGGGCCCGCGTCGGCGCCCGGATCGGTGCTGACCTGGACCGGGGCGGCGAACGACGGCCCCGCGTCGGTGCAGCCCTGCGGCTGCGTGCCGGCGTCGCGCACGCCACCCTCGGGGGCGACGTACGCGTCGGTGTTCAGCCACTGGTCCTCGGGGCCCGAGTGATCGTCGAGGCAGCCGGTGAGCGCGAGCGCGGCGAGGACGGCGAGCGAGAGCTGGACGGTGCGCATGTGCGACGAGAGCATATCCTCTCCCGACGGGCGGCTCAAGGAGGGGCCGCGCGACGACGGTTACTCCGACCACGACCACGACCACGTTGCCAGAGAGGGATCGCCTGCGGGGTCGCGGCCGGCGCCCGGAGGGGCTAGACTGGGGGCCGAAACGGTCATGGTCCTGCTCGACGAAGGCGCCGCGGACTCGCAGGGGTTCCCCGGCCGCGCGACCCACCTCGTCGCGGACGGCGGCGGGCCGACCGCCAGGCCCGACGCGCAGCTCGCCGACTTCCAGCAGGAGGCGCTCGCCGCCATCACGGCGCGCCTCGCGGCGCGCCGGGCGCCGCGCGGCCTCGTGTGCCTGCCCGCCGGGGTCGGCGTCGAGCGGGTCGCGATCGAGTGGGCGCTGCGGCAGGTGGTCGCGCGCAGGCGGCGCGTGCTGTGGCTGTCGCACCGGGTCGACCGGCTCGACCAGATCCACGACGACCTCCTCGGCCTGCGGTGGCTGCTCCAGGGGCGGCGCAAGCAGCTCGTGGTGTCGCGCTGCGACGGCCGCCACCGCGACCTCGGCGGCGAGGTCGCGCTCTGCTCGCTCGCGGCGCTCACCGCGCCCGAGCCGACCGCCAAGGCCTTCGGGCGCGCCGGCCCCAAGCTCGGGGCCGTGGTGTACGACGAGCCCGACCCGGCGCTCGCCCCGGCGGTGCTGGCCCTGCTCGCCCGGCTCGGCGCCGGGACCGTGCCGCTGCTGGCGCTCGCGCCGGTCCCGCCGGAGGCGCTCCCGGCCGCGGCGCTCGCCGCCCTGTTCGGGCCGCCGGTCTTCGCGCGCACGTTCCGCGCCCTGCGGGCCGCCGGCCACCTCGCGCGGCCCATCTTCGTGCCGGTCGCCGTGCCGCCGGTGACGCTACCGCCGGTGACGGCGCTGCCGCCGCCGCCCTACGCCGACGTGCCGCAGGCGGCGCTCGCCCACCTCGGCCGGGACCCGGCGCGCGACGCCGCCATCGTCGAGCACTGGCTGCGCGGGGCGGGCCGCTACGGCAAGTCGGTGGTGGTCGCGTGCGACCACGAGCACGCCGAGCGCCTCGCGCGCGCGTTCCAGGGCCGCGGCATCGCCGCCGCGGCGCTCCACGGCGGGCTCGACCCCGCGGCGCGCGATGACCGCCTCACCCGGTTCCGCAAGGGCCGGGTCCAGGTGCTGGCGTGCGCCGGCCGCCTGCCCGCCGGCGCCATCGTCGCGG
>DASXVK010000468.1:0-7758 GCA_036504295.1 Polyangia bacterium | reverse complement strand
AGGGAACGGCGACCATGAGCCCGGGCGCCCCGGCCACGCTCGCCCACCCCCGCCGCCTGGCCCCCGTTACGCAGGTTTCGGCTGTCGTAAGTTATCGATGTTCTTGCGAATGCCTGCCGGCATCAAACGCTGCCGGCTCGCCATGACGATCGTCGACGACCTCCGCGCGCGGTTCGGTGATGACGAGATCCGGCCGCAGCCGACGCAGGACGGCATCGCCACCGTCTGGGTGAGCCAGGCGCGGGTCCGCGACGTCCTCGGCTACCTCAAGACGGAGGCGCGGCCGCGCTTCCCCATGCTCTACGACCTCTCCGCCGTCGACGAGCGCCTGCGACGTTCGCGGCCCCCCGGCGTCCCGGCCTGCGACTTCTCGCTCCTCTATCACCTCCTGTCGCTCGACGACAACACCGATGTGCGGCTGCGCGTGCCGCTGAGCGGCGAGTACCCCACGGCGGCGTCGATCGTCGGCCTGTGGCCGTGCGCGAGCTGGTACGAGCGCGAGGTCTGGGACATGTTCGGCATCCGCTTCGAGGGCCACCCGCGCCTCATGCGGCTGCTGATGCCGGAGTACTGGGAGGGGCACCCCCTGCGCAAGGAGCACCCGGCGCGGCGTACGGACATGGCGCCGTATCGCCTCGGCGCCACGCCCGCGCAGGCCGAGGAGGAGAAATTCGAGATCCGGCCCGAGGACTATGGCCTCAAACCCCGCGAGGGCGGTGAGACGATGCTCCTCAACTTCGGGCCCCACCACCCCGGCACCCACGGGCTCATCCACTTCGTGCTGCAGCTCGTCGGCGAGCGGATCCAGGACATCGGCGTTCAGATCGGTTTCCACCACCGGGGCCAGGAGAAGATCGCCGAGCGCCAGACCTATCACACGTACCTCCCGTACCCCGACCGGATCGATTACCTCGCCGGCTTCGGCAACGAGCTCCCCTACGTGCTCTCCGTCGAGCGGCTCGCCGGCATCGAGGTCCCGCCGCGGGCGCAGGCGATGCGCGTCATGCTGGCGGAGCTCTTCCGCATCGCGAACCACCTCGTCTACCTCGGCACCTTCGGCGCCGACCTCGGCTCGATGTCGCCGGTCTTCTACACCTTCAACGACCGCGAGCACCTCTTTCGCATCATCGAGGCGGTGGCCGGCTTCCGCATGCACCCCGGCTGGTTCCGCATCGGCGGCCTCGCCGGCGACCTGCCCGAGGGCTGGCGCGGGCTCGTGGACGAGTTCGTCGCCTACTTCCGGCCGCGGCTCCGCGAGTACCGCCGCGAGCTCTTCGAGAACGCGATCTTCAAGCGCCGGACCAAGGGCATCGGCGCCTACACCGCCGCGAACGCGGTCGAGTGGGGCGTGACCGGGCCGAACCTCCGCGCCACCGGCGTCGACTGGGATCTGCGCACGAAGCGGCCCTACTCGGGCTACGAGCAGTACCAGTTCGACGTGCCGACCGCGACCGCCGGCGACACGTACGCCCGCGCCGAGCTGCGCCTGCTCGAGATGGGCGAGAGCCTGCGGATCGTCGAGCAGGCGGCGGCGCGCATGCCCGCGGGGCGGTACCAGGCCGCCCATCCGCTCGCCATGCCCCCGGCCAAGGCCGAGACGATGCAGGCGATCGAGACGCTCATCAACCACTTCCTCTCGGTGAGCTGGGGCAAGCCGATCCCCGTCGGCGAGGCCGAGATCCTCACCGAGGCGCCCAAGGGGAACATGAGCTTTCACGTCATCAGCGACGGGGACACGACGAGCTATCGCACCCGGATCCGCACGCCGACGTTCCCCATCATCCAGACGGTCCCGTGGCTCGCGCGAGGGCTCCTGGTCTCGGACCTCATCGCGATCCTCGGCAGCGTCGATTACGTCATGGGCGACGTGGACCGGTGAGGTACCAATGAGTGTTGCGGCGCTCTCTGCGACCGAACGGGACGAGATCGAAGGCATCGCGACGCGCTACCCGACGCGCCAGACCGCGGCCATCGACGGCTTGCTCGTGCTGCAGCGGCACCGCGGCTGGGTGCCCGATGACGCCCTCGACGAGCTCGCCCGCATCCTCGGGATGAGCGCCGCCGATCTCGACGGCGTGGCGACGTTCTACAGCCGCGTCTTCCGCCGGCCGGTCGGACAGCACGTGATCTCGGTGTGCGACAGCGTGAGCTGCTTCATCATGGGCGGCGAGACCATCCTCGCGCTCCTCGAGCGCAAGCTCGGCATCAAGCCCGGCGGCACGACCGCCGACGGGCGCTTCACGCTGATCCCGACGGTCTGCCTGGGCCACTGCGAGCGGGCGCCGGTGATGCTCGTCGACCACGAGGTGTTCGGCGAGCTCACCGAGGAGAAGCTCGACTCCATCCTCGCGGACTTCGCGAGCCGGCCGCGGCCCGAGTGAGGCCACGATGGAGCCCATCCTCACGCGGAACATCGGCCCCGGCCGCACGCCGCCCGCGCTGAAGGAGTACGAGGCGGCGGGCGGCTACGCCGCGCTGCGCGACGTGGTGCCGAGGCGCCCGCCCGCGACGATCGTCCAGGCGGTGCTCGACTCCGGCCTGCGCGGCCGCGGCGGCGCCGGCTTCCCGACGGGGGTCAAGTGGAAGGCCCTGCCGCCCCTCGCGGGCTCGGCGCGGCCGCGGGTGCTCGCCTGCAACTACGACGAGATGGAGCCGGGCACCTACAAGGACCGCTTCCTCGTCGAGGGCGACCCGCACCAGCTCATCGAGGGGATGATCCTCGCGGCCTGGGCCTGCCAGTGCGACGTCGGCTACATCTTCGTGCGGGGCGAGTACCGGAGGTCGCTGGCGCTCCTCGAGCACGCGGTGGGCGAGGCGGCCGCGGCCGGGTACGTCGGCGGCGACGTGCTCGGCAGCGGCTGGCGCTTCGACCTGCACCTCCATGAGAGCGCGGGCCGCTACATGTGCGGCGAGGAGACCGGCCTCCTGAACGCCCTCGAGGGGCGGCGGGCGACGCCCCGCGCCAAGCCCCCGTTCCCCATGACCGTCGGCGCCTGGGGCCTTCCCACCGTCGTCAACAACGTCGAGACGCTGTGCAACGTGCCGCACATCGCCGCGCGCGGCGCGGACTGGTTCAAGGGGCTCGGCCGCGCCAAGGACTCGGGCACGAAGATCTACGGCATGAGCGGCCGGGTGAAGCGGCCGCACTGCGTCGAGCTGCCGATGGGGACGCCGCTGCGCGAGCTGCTCGACGAGATGGGCGGCATGCAGGACGGCTACCGCTTCCGCGCCGCGCTGCCCGGCGGGGCGTCGACGCGGTTCCTCGGCCCGGATCAGCTCGACGTGCCGCTCGATTTCGCGTCCCTGGCGGCGATCAACCGCTTCCTCGGCACGGGCACCGCCGTCGTCCTCGACGACCACACCTGCGTCGTGGACCTGGCGCGCAACCTCGAGAGATTCTACGCGCGCGAGTCCTGCGGCTGGTGCACGCCCTGCCGCGAGGGCCTGCCGTGGCTCGAGGCGATCCTCGCCGATCTGCACGCCGGCCGCGGCCGGCCCGGCGATGTCGAGCTGATCGAGGAGCAGGGCGAGATGATCGGACCGCACACCTTCTGCGCCCTCGCGACGGGCGCGATCTTCCCGCTCGAGAGCTCGCTCGAGCTGTTCCGCGACGAGTACGAGGACCACATCCGGTTGGGCCGTTGCCCGTTAGATAAAGGGACCCTGGGAGGGTCCCTTTGACCCCCCGCGCAGAGCGCTGGCAGGCATAGCCCGCCAGCGCTCACGCGGTTCGATAAAGGAGAGACCCCATGATGACCCCCGTCGATCTCGATCTGCAGGTGACCATGAACGTCGCGGCCTACTCGCCGCTCTTCCTCGACCCGGATCAGGCCGAGCAGCTGAACCGTCAGTCCTGGCGCGTCCGGCTGGGCGTCCTCGAGCCCGACCCGCGCAAGATCGAGGAGCACGACCTCCCGCTCGAGCGCCCCGCCGCGGTGCCCGGCGCCCTCGACTACGACTACGACGCCGCGCACGACCCCGACGTCGACCGCGACCACACCTACGACTGCGTCTGCGACTGGACCTGGCTCTTCTCCCCGCCGTGCCTCACGCGGGCCTGGGCGTGCCGCCTGGGCGTGCTGCTGCCGGACGCCCCGTGACATCCGAGAACTGACACTCGAGCCCGCGGGGCACGTCAGTCCATGCCGACGGTATTTTTCGACGACGTTGCGTACGAGGTCGCGCCGGGGCGCAACCTCCTCGAGGCCGCCCTCGATCACCACCTCGACCTGCCCTACTTCTGCTGGCACCCGGGGATGGGATCGGTCGGCGCGTGCCGCCAGTGCGCCCTTCGCGTCTTCAAGGACGCCGACGACGAGGTCGGCAAGATCGTCATGGGCTGCATGACGCCCGCCGCGGACGGCACCCGGGCGTCGCTCCAGGATCCGGTGGCCGTGGCCTTCCGCCGCTCGGTGATCGAGTGGCTGATGGTCAACCATCCCCACGACTGCCCGGTCTGCGACGAGGGCGGCGAGTGCCACCTGCAGGACATGACCGCGATGACCGGCCACGTCTACCGGCGCTACCGCGGGCTCAAGCGCACCTACCGGAATCAGGACCTGGGCCCCTTCGTCACCCACGAGATGAACCGGTGCATCCAGTGCTACCGGTGCCTGCGCTTCTACCGCGACACCGCCGGCGGGAGCGACTTCAACGTCTTCGGCTCGCGCAACCGCGTCTACTTCGGCCGCGTCGCCGACGGCGTCCTCGAGTCGGAGTTCACCGGCAACCTCGCCGAGGTGTGCCCGACCGGCGTCTTCACCGACAAGACGCTCGCGCGGCACTACACCCGCAAGTGGGACCTCGCCACGGCGCCGTCGGTGTGCCCGCACTGCGCCGTCGGCTGCAACGTCATCCCCGGCGCCCGCTACGGCGAGCTGCGCCGCGTCCAGAACCGCTACCACCCGGACATCAACGGCTACTTCATCTGCGACCGCGGCCGCTTCGGCTACGAGTTCACGACCCAGCCCGTACGGCTGCGCGGGGGCGCCGTGCGCGGGCGCGGCGTGGTGTCGGGGGAAGAGGGGCTGGTCGAGGCGGCGCGCCGGCTGCGCGAGGCCCACGGCGTCGTCGGCGTGGGCTCCGGCCGCGCCTCGCTGGAGGCGAACTTCCTGCTGCGCCGCCTGGTGGGCGAGGAGCGGTTCGCCACGGGCCTCCCCGGCGCGCTCGACGCCGCCGTGACGGCCGCGGCCTCGGCTCTGCGCGACGGCCCGGCGCGGACGCCGACGGTGCGCGAGGTGGAGGAGGCCGACGCGGTGCTCCTCCTCGCGGTGGACCCGACGAGCGAGGCGCCGCGCCTCGACCTCGCGCTGCGCCGCGCCGTCGAGGGCGCGATGCGGGCGCGGGCCGCCGAGCTGAACATTCCGCTCTGGAACGACGCGGCCGTACGCAACGCGGGGCAGGGGCGCAAGCGCCCGCTCTTCGTCGTGGGGCCCGCGCCCATCAAGCTCGAGGGCATCGCGACGGGCGTCGTGCACGCCGCCCCCGACGAGGTGCTGCGCCTGGCCGCCGCCATCGCGGGTCGCGGCGCGGCGGAGCCGGCCGCGGGGATCGCGGCGGCGCTCTTCGCCGCGCGGCGGCCGCTCGTCGTCGTGAGCGCGGCCGCGGGCGCGGAGACCGTGCGCGCCGGCGCGCGCATCGCCCGGGCGCTGTGCGACGCCGGCGCGGCCGCGCTCCTCTCGGTCGCGCTGCCCGAGGCCAACAGCCTCGGCGTGGCGCTGCTCGGCGGGCGACCCCTCGAGGAGGCGCTCGCGTTCGTCGAGCGCGGCGCGGCCGACACGCTCGTGGTGCTCGCGAACGACCTCGGCCGCTGGCTGCCCGCCACGCGGCTGGCGAGCCTCGCCAGCAAGCTGCAGAGCCTGATCGTCCTCGACTGCCTCGACACCGCCACCGTGCGCACCGCGGACGTCGCCTTGCCCGCCGCCGCGTTCGGCGAGGAGAACGGCACGTTCGTGAGCCAGGAGGGCCGCGCCCAGCGCTTCTACCAGGTGCACGCACCGCCCGGCGAAGCGGCCGAGAGCTGGAGCCTGCTCGCGCACCTCGGCCGGGGCCGCGAGCGCAGCGCCGTGGCGTGGGGGTCGGTCGAGGAGGTCGCGCACGCGATGGCCGAGCAGGTGCCGGCGCTCGCGCGCGTCCCCGAGGCGGCGCCCCCGGCCAGCTTCCGGGTGGCGGGCGCGATGAAGATCGCCCGCGAGCCGCACCGGGCGAGCGGCCGCACCGCCGTGCACAGCGACCGCAGCGTCTTCGATCCGGGGGTCACGCCCGATCCGCAGACGCCCTTCACCTTCAGCATGGAGGGGTACCAGGGCGAGCCGCCCGCGGCCCTCGTGCCGCGCTTCTGGCGGCCCGGGTGGAACTCGCAGCAGTCGGTCACGTTCTACCAGGAGAGCGTCAACGGCCCGCTCGCCGGCGGCCCGGCCGGGGTGCGGCTCCTCGAGCCGGGGCCCGGCTCCCCGCCGCCGGACCCCGGCGCGCTCGCGGCGCCGCGCGACGGCGAGGTGTGGGTCGTCCCCACCGCCCACATCTTCGGCTCCGACGAGCTGTCACGGCACGCCCCGTCCATCGCCGCCGTGACCCCGCCCGCCGCGCTCGCCATCGGCCCGGACGACGCCGCCGCGCTCGGCGTCGCGGACGGGCAGGGGGTCGAGCTCACCGTCGAGGGCGAGGTGCGCCGGCTGCCCGCCCGTCTCGACGCCCGCGTGCCGCGCGGCGTGACGCTCGCGCCCGCGGGCTACCCCGAGACGCAGGGCCTGACGGTCCCCCGTCCGGCGGTGGTGCGGAGGGCGTAGTGACGGCGGGGTTTCACCTCCTCGTCGTCGTCGTCATCCTGGTCGCGCTCCTCAGCGTCGCGGCGGTGCTGATCTGGTACGAGCGCCGCCTCCTCGCGGCGTTCCAGGATCGGTTCGGACCGAACCGGGTGGGCCCCTTCGGCCTCGGGCAGCCGCTGGCCGACGTGGTCAAGCTGCTGGCGAAGGAGGACTGGATCCCGCCGTTCGCCGACGCGCCCATCTTCGTGCTGGCGCCGACCATCGTCGTCGTCTCGGTGCTCGCCGCCTTCGCCGTCATCCCGTTCACTCACTCGACCTGGGTCGCGGACCTCAACGTCGGGCTGCTCTTCGTCCTCGGGATGTTCTCCCTCGGCGTCTACAGCGTGACGCTCGGGGGCTGGGCGTCGAACAACAAGTACTCGCTCATCGGCGGCATGCGCGCCGCGGCGCAGCTCATCAGCTACGAGCTGCCCCTCGGCCTCTCGCTCGTCGGCGTGGTCATGCTCGCCGGCTCGTTCCGGCTCACCGACATCGTCGCCGCGCAGCACCCCGTGCCCTTCATCGTCTACCAGCCGCTCGGGTTCCTCATCTTCATGGTCGCCGGCTTCGCCGAGGCGCGCCGCACGCCGTTCGACCTGCCCGAGGCCGACAGCGAGCTCGTCGCGGGCTACCACACCGAGTACTCGTCGATGAAGTTCGCCCTCTTCTTCATGGGCGAGTACCTCGACATCACGCTCGTGAGCTGCCTGACGACCGTGCTCTTCCTCGGCGGCTGGCACGGCCCCCTGCTGCCCGGGATCGTCTGGTTCGCCCTCAAGGCGGGCGCCCTCATCTCGCTCTTCATCTGGGTGCGCAGCATCATCCCGCGCTACCGCTTCGATCAGCTCATGAACCTCGGCTGGAAGGTGCTGACGCCGCTCGCGCTCGCCAACATCCTCGTCACCGGGGCCGTCGCCCTGCTGGTCGGTCAGGGGGGGGGGGGGGGGGGGGG
>DASXVK010000467.1:0-34068 GCA_036504295.1 Polyangia bacterium | reverse complement strand
CGGACGATCCCCACGGACGACCCCCTTCGGGCGCGAGAGGCTGGTCGCCCGGCGGGCTGCCCGGGGCCGCAGGGGGTCGTCCGTGGGGATCGTCCGGAGCCATGACGCTCGTCCTTTCTCACCGCGCCGCGCGCGCCGGCGCGCCGGCGGAGGCGGCCTCGACCGCGACGGCGGTCAAGTTGAGCACGAACTTCTCGTCGCTGAAGTGCTCGGGCTTCGGCAGATCCAGCCGCGTCGAGAGATAGCGCCCGACGTCCGCGTAGAGGCTCAGGCGCGCCGCGAGCGAGATCTCCTCCCGGCGCAGGGCGAGACTGACGAGCAGCTCCCGCTCGCGCAGGGTCAGGCGCTGGCGCACCGCGCGGATGACCCGCGGGTCCTGGATGAAGCTGTTGTAGCGCTGCCCCGGTGGCACCACCGCCGCGGGCAGCGGCCGCCGGGCGTCTCGGACCACGATGGTGCCGGCCGCGTGGTCGCCGAGCCGGCGGCCGACGCGCGACAGCGCCGCCGCCGTCCCCCCGAGCAGGTAGAAGAAGGGCAGGTTGTCGATCACGCGGAACAGGTTTCGCACCGCGCTGTGGTAGAACCCGATGCGCATGCCGTCGGTCCGTATGACGCGCAGGCCGAGGATCTTCTTGCCGATGGACTGCCCCCCGGTCCATAGCTCGAGGGCCACGAAGTAGCCCCACTGCACCGTGAACATCGCCACGAAGGTGACGAACGCGCCCAGCCCGCGGAAGCCGGCGGAGATGATGCTGCCGACCAGCACCAGGCTGCCTGCGATCAGGGTCATGATGATCCAGTCGATGAGCAGCGCGAACGCGCGGGAGGCGAGCCCCGCGAGCGCGAACTCGAACTCGACGTGCTCGGGCGTGCGCACGACGTAGCGCGACTCGCAGAGCGCCTCGCGGAGCATCGGGCCACGATAGCACGAGGCGGGGCGGAGTCGTAGCCTCGGCGCGCCCGCGCGGTTTTGTGTTACGCTCGCGCGGTCATGCTGGACGTCCAGCGGTTCATCGCCGAGCGGCGCTCGGCCTGGCAGCGGCTCGAGGAGTTGCTGCTCGCGCTCGAGCGCCAGGGCATGAAGTCGCTGCCGCTCGAAGACGGGCGGACGTTCGTGCGCCTGTACCGCGCGACCTCGTCACACCTCGTGCAGGCCCGCGCCGCCGGGGCCTCGGCCGAGGTGGTCGACTACCTCAACGCGCTCGTCGCGCGCGCGTACGCGGAGATCTACCGCGCCGAGCGGCCGCGCCTGCGGCGCATCTGGTCGTTCTACAGCTCCGAGTTCCCGCGCCTCGTGCGCGCCGAGTCGCGCGCCGTCGCGATCGCCGCCGCCATCTTCTTCGGCGCGGCGCTGCTCGGCTTCGCCGCCATCGCGCTCGACGTGGACGCCCGGTACTACCTGCTCCCCGAGCAGCACATGCACATGGACCCGGCGGAGCGGGTGAAGCGCCTCGAGGCGGGCGGCGAGCGGCTGAGCTCCTCCGAGCAGGCGGCCTTCTCGAGCTTCCTCTTCACGCACAACATCCAGGTGACCTTCCTGGCCTTCGCGCTCGGCATCAGCTTCGGGCTCGGCACCGCGATCGTGCTCTTCTACAACGGGCTGATGCTCGGGGCGCTGTGCGCGCACTATCACGCCAAGGGGGTGGCGGTCTTCTTCTACGCCTGGATCTTGCCCCACGGCGTGCCCGAGCTGACGTCGATCATCCTGGCGTCGGCGGCGGGGCTGCGCCTCGGCTACGCGCTGCTCAACCCCGGCCGCCTCAGCCGCGGCGACGGCCTGCGCGCGGCGGCCGGCCGCGCCGTGCGTATGATCCTCGGCATCATCCCGATGCTGATCGTCGCCGGCATCATCGAAGGCACGATCAGCCAGATCCACCCGCCGGACATCGCCTACGGCGTCAAGCTCGTGTTCGCGCTGGGCATGGCGCTGCTGCTCGCGGCCTACCTGCTGCTCGCCGGGCGCAAGGACGAGGCGGCGGAGGGCGGGTAGGGCGGGCGGCGGATCACCAGCCGAAGCCCACGCCGAGCGCCGCGTCCGGGCCGAGGCGCCAGCCGTGGTCCACGACGTGACGGCCGTACTGGCTCCCGTCGGGGTAGCGGGCGGCGACCGCGTCGCAGCCGACCGTGAGCGCGAGGTACAGGTCGAACCGCGCCCGCGCCGCCGGCAGCGCGTCCGCGTGCGCGGCGAGCAGCCAGTAGCGGATCCCCGCCTCGGCGCGCGCCCACGGTCCCCAGTACTGCAGGCCGCCGCACTCGCAGGCGTCGTTGAAGAGCTGCTTGACCCCGCCGACGAGCGCGCCGCGCAGGGCGAGCGCAGGCGTCAGGCGCCGCGCGACGTCGAGGCCCGCACCGGCCGCGAGCTCGCCCTCCCAGGCCGGGATGGGCAGGCGCAGGAGCGCGAGCACGAGGACGCCGGGCGCGATTTGCCGCCCGAAGACGAGCCCGGTCGAGTACGCCTGGCCGGGGTCGTCGCGGCTCGCCAGGACCGCGGGCGTGGGGCCGCGGTCCAGCGCGAGGCGGACGCCGTACCCCGCCTCCATGCCCAGCAACCAGCGTGGCTCGTCCGCCGCGGCCCGCGCTGGCGACGCGAGCACGAGCGCGAGCGTGCCCGGGATCAACCACTGCGCGCGGACCACTCCCGGCATCGCGCGCGGAAGGCTGCAAGCGGCGCGCCGCGTACGGAGGGGCGAGTTTCGCAACGTTACTTCCGACCTTCCGCGCTACGGGTGGTGGATCCCGGACGATCGGGTCGAAAACCTGACGCGCCCCCGCGCCGGGCGCGATGCCTCCGGTCGCCTCCGGCGCAGGCGGCGGTTCGCCGCGCGCGCCGGGGCTGCCGACGGCGCTCAGAGGTCCAGGCGTGCCGGGGCCCAATTGACAGGTGCCCGGAACATGATTATGGCTATAGTATGCGCCGCCGCCTCCGCCCAGCCGTCGCGCCAGCCAATGGCGTCGGCGGCACGCCGCTCAGGCAGCGTCGGGCCCGCCGGAAGCCGCGGCAGCTCTCGCTGCCCCAGCCGCGGACCTGGGGCGGGAGCCGGCCCGCGGCTGGGCGCCCGCGGGGCCCGCGGCCGCGCGTGTGGCACCGCGGCCGGCCCGAGCACCTCGCGCGTCATCCGGTGCACCTCACGTTCCGCGCGCGGGCCGGGCTCCCCAGTCTGCGCACGCGGCGGCTCTTCGCGGTCGTGCTCCAGGTCATCACGGCCATCACGCACCGACCCGATTGCCGGGTCGTGCATTTCTCGGTTCACGACGATCACCTGCACCTCATCGTCGAGGCCGATGACGAGCGCGCTCTCTCGTCGGGTGCGCGCGGGTTCTCCATCCGCGTGGCGAAGGCGATCAACCGCGCCCTGGGCCGCCGCGGGGCCGTGTGGGACAGCCGCTATCACCGACGGGACCTCATGACGCCGACGGAGACACGCTGGGTGTTGCTCTACGTGCTGGCGAACTGGCTCAAGGACCACCCCGACGCGCGCGGGCTCGACCCCTGCTCGTCCGCGGCGTGGTTCGATGGCTGGCAGCAGCGTGCCAGCACCGCGACGCCGCCCGGGCCCCCGCCGGTGGCGCCGGCGCACGTGTGGCTGCTCACGACGGGGTGGAAGAAGGCGGGGCCGCTCAGCGCCCGCGCCCGCCCCCGGCCACCGGCGCATCGGCTCCGCGGCCCGCACGCGAGCGTCTCCGGCGACGGGGCGACGTGGGTCGAGCTGTGACCGCGACCGCGGAAGGTAGGGCGGCTACGGCACCCCCGCGAGCTCCGTCGCGGCCGGGTCCACGGGGCCGGTAGCGTCAACCTGGCGGCGTCGCGCTGGAGCGGTGGTGGCGCTGCGCCTGCGCGGCAGTAGAATGAGTTGTGATGCACCCCAGGATCGCGATCGACCCCAAGGTCATGCGCGGCAAACCCGTGATCCGTGGCACGCGCATCCCGGTCGAGGTGATCATTCGCAAGCTCGCCGAGGGGGCGACCGTACCGGAAATTCTCGCCGACTACCCCCGGCTCTCCGCCGAGGACGTCCGCGCCGCGCTCTCCTTCGCCGCGGACAGCCTCTCGACCGACGAGGTGCTGCCGCTCGCGGATGGGGGCGAGTGAAGCTCGTCGCCGACGAGAGCGTGGAGCAGGCACTCGTGGACGTGCTGCGCGGGGCGGGGCACGACGTGCTCGCCATCGCCGACGCATGTCCGGGCGCCCAAGACGAGGTCGTACTCGAGCTCGCCAGCGACGACGACAGGATCGTCGTCACGAACGACAAGGACTTCGGGGAGCTCGTTTTCCGGAGCGGCAGCGCTGCCGCCGGCGTACTTCTTGTTCGCGTCGGCACCGAACGCACGGCGGCCAAGATCGGCGCTCTGCAACGCCTCCTCCGGACGCCGCTCGAGGACCTGCGGGATCACTTCACCGTGCTCGGCGCGACGCGCATCCGGCGCCGCCCCCTGCGCCGCTGAGCGCGGCGGCGCTCGGGCGCCGCCGCGCTACTTCCCGGGCGATCCCACCTTGGGCGCGGTGATGATGCCGAGGTGGGCGGCGCCGGCGCGCTTCGCGATCGACATCACGTCGACCGCCTTGCCGAGGAGGACGCTCTGGTCGCCGCGCAGGAGCAGCGTATCGCTGTTCTTCGCCTTGAGCGCGGTGCGGATCTCCTCCTCGAGCGTAGGCACCGTGACCTTCTTGGGGCCGATGAAGAGCTCGCCCTGCTGGGTGAGCGTTAGGATCGGGTCGTCCTTCTTCTGCGTGAGCGGGCCGGCGGCCTGGGCGTTCGGCAGCGAGACGCGCACGCCGGTGCGGTTCTGCACCTCGTGCTCGACGAGGGCCGTCGAGGTGACCATGAAGATGATGAGCAGGACGAGGAAGATGTCGGTCAGCGGCGTGATGTTGATCTCGCTGACGATGGCGTCCTCGCCGCCGCCCTCCTCCTCGATGTGCTGGACGCTCATCGCCATGGGTCACACCTCCTTGGCGGGCGCCATGGCCGCGCGGACCTCGAGGCCGCCGCCGACGCCGTCGCGGCCGCGGGCCTCGCTCGCCTCGGGCGGGGTCACGGGGGCGCGGCCGGGCGACGCGAGGGCGGTGTCGCCGCCGTTGCGCAGCCGGCCGAGCGCGAGCACCAGCTCCTCGCCCATGCCCTTGTAGGACATGGCGAGGCGGTTCACGCGCGCGACGAAGTAGTTGTAGGCGACGACCGCGTAGATGGCGACGAGGAGGCCGAGGGCGGTGGCGCCGAGGGCCTCGGAGATGCCGGACGAGACCACCCGGAAGCCGCCCTGGCCGGACTGGGCCATCGAGTGGAACGAGCGCACGACGCCGATGACGGTGCCGAAGAGGCCGACGAACGGCGCCGAGGAGCCGACCGTGCCGAGCAGCCAGAGGTTGCGCTTGAACGTCGCGACCACGTCGGCCCGCTTGATCGCGACCACGTCGGCGACCGTCTCGGGCGCGTCGGCGTACGTCGCGAGGGCCTTCTCGTACACGTCGGCGAGGGGGCTCTGCGAGGCCTCGCACAGCGCGTGCGCGGCGGCGAGCTCGCCTCGCTTCACGGCGGCGATGACGCGATCCCGGAAGGCTTCGGATCGTTGATGGACGCCCCAGAGCGCGTAGAGCCGCTCGCAGATGATCGCGAGCGCGATCACCGACCACAGAACGAGGAGGACGACGACGAAGAGGTCGTCGTGCACCATGCGCGACAGGATTTCTGTAAACATGTGGTGTCCCTGGGCTGGTTCTTCAAGTAGGACGCGACGCGCCCGCGTCCAGTTGCATCGACGTTCGGGCGCCGAGGCTCAGGCCGCGTCGGCCTCGGGCTGGCGCGCCCGCGCGAAATCGGCGCGGAACTCCGCGTATCTCCCGGCGCGGATGGCCTCCCGGGCCGCGCGCACGAGATCTTGATAGTAGAACACGTTGTGGAGCGTCGCCAGGCGGTGATACAGGATTTCCTTGGCGAAGAAGAGGTGGCGCAGGAACGCGCGCGAGGCCGTCCGGCAGGTGTCGCAGCCGCACTCGGGGTCGATCGGCTGCTCGTCCAGGCGATAGCGGTTGTTCGCGATGGTGATCCGCCCGGCGCGGGTGAAGAGCTGGCCGTGACGCGCGTTGCGGGCCGGCATGACGCAGTCGAACATGTCGATGCCGTAGCCGATCCCCGCCACGAGGTCCTGCGGCGTGCCGACGCCCATGAGATAGCGCGGCCGATCGACCGGCAGCTCGCTCGCGACCGCGTCGAGCACCTCGTACATCACCGGGATCGACTCGCCCACCGAGAGGCCGCCGAGCGCGTAGCCGTCGCACGGCCGGGCGACCACCTCGGCCATGTGCCGGCGGCGCAGCGGCACGTCGACCCCGCCCTGGACGATGCCGAAGAGCGCCTGGCCCGCGGGCCGGGGCGCGGCCACGCAGCGGTCGAGCCAGTCCGTCGTCCGCCGGAGCGCGTCCTCGATCAGGGCCCGCGGCGCGTCCGCCGGCGGGCAGTGATCGAAGGCCATGGCGATGTCGGAGCCGAGCACCGCCTGGATCTCCATCGCCTTCTCGGGCGTGAGCGTGTGCTGGGAGCCGTCGATGTGCGACTGGAAGGTGACCCCGTGCTCGGTGATCTTGGCGCGGCCGCGGTGGCTGAAGACCTGATAGCCGCCCGAGTCGGTGAGGATGGGGCCCGACCACCCGATGAAGCGGTGCAGCCCGCCGAAGCGGCCGATCACGTCGAGCCCCGGCCGCAGATAGAGGTGGTAGGTGTTGCCGAGGATGATCTGCGCGCCGGTGCCGCGCACCTCGGCCGGGGTCATGGCCTTGACCGTGCCCTGCGTGCCGACGGGCATGAAGGCCGGCGTCTCGACCTCGCCGTGGGCGAGGGTGAGGCGGCCCGCCCGGGCGCGGCCGTCGCGGGCGTCGATCGTGTGGGTGAGCGCGCTCAGGGCAGCACCAGCATGGCGTCTCCGTAGGAGTAGAAGCGGTAGCGCTGCGCGACCGCCTCGGCGTAGGCCGCGAGCAGGCGCTCCCGGCCGCACAGCGCCGAGACCAGCATGAGCAGGGTCGAGCGCGGCAGGTGGAAGTTGGTGACGAGGCCGCGCACGACCTTGAAGCGATAGCCAGGGGTGATGAAGAGGGCGGTCGCGCCGGCGCCGGGGCGCACCGTGCCGTCGTCGTCGGCGGCGCTCTCGAGGGCGCGGACCACGGTGGTGCCGACGGCGACGACGGGCCGGCCCCCGGCGGCGGCCGCGTGGACCGCGGCGGCGGTCGCGGCGGGCACCTCGAAGGCCTCGGCGTGCATGCGGTGCCCGGCCAGGTCGTCGGCGCGGACCGGCGCGAAGGTGCCCGGGCCCACGTGGAGCGTGACGGTGGCGGTGGTGACGCCGCCCGCGCGCAGGCGGTCGAGCAGCGGCGTCGTGAAGTGCAGGCCCGCGGTGGGCGCCGCGACGGCCCCGGGAGCGCGCGCGTAGACGGTCTGATACCGCTCGCGGTCGTCCGGCTCCTCGCCGGCAGGCCGCCGGATGTACGGCGGCAGGGGCACCTCGCCCAACCGGTCGAGCGCGGCCGCGAAGCCGCCGGCCACGTGGAAGCGGCACGTGACCCGGCCCTCCTCGGTGCGGGCGACGACCTCGGCCTCGGCGGCCGGGTCGCGGTCGAGGAGGATGCGCACGCCGGGCTTGAGCGGCTTCGCCGCCGAGTAGAGGCACAGCCACGCGTCCTCGCCGGCCGCGGGCGCCGGGCTGAGGAGCAGGAGCTCGATGCGGCCGCCCGTGGGCTTGTGGCCGTGCAGCCGCGCCGGAATGACCCGCGTGTCGTTGAGGACGAGCAGCGCCCCGGCGGGGACGAGGTCCGGCAGATCGGGGAAGCGGTGGTGCCGGGGCGGCGCCGCCGGGTCGCGCGGCAGCGCCATCAGCCGCGACCCGTCGCGGTCGGGCGCCGGGTGCTGGGCGATCAGCTCCTCGGGGAGGAGGTAGTCGAAGTCGGCGGTGCGCATGCGGCGCCGGAATCGTACACGCAACCCGGCGGGGCGCAACGGCGCCGGGCCGGGTTACTCGAGGATCGAGCCGCAGGGGAAGGTCGCGGCGAGCACGACGGCGGGGTCGGTCAGGTACTGCTGGCACGCTGCGCCGACGAGCTCGATCGTGGACGGGTCGGTGAGGGTCCAGCCATCGGGGTCCTGGTAGCCGAGCGGCGCCCCGTTCAGCCGCACATCGCCCTGGGACTCGAAGCCGGGCGCCACCGGCTGGCTCAGGGCGAAGGTGCAGCTGCGGACGCCGCCGATGATCTGCTGGAACGCGGCCACGAGCTGCGCCGTGTCGTTCGCGACGTAGTACGGCGCGCTCTGGGCGCCGCCGACGGGCAGCCCGACGCCGGCGTTCGCCATGTCCTGCATGTGCGCCGCGCCCACGTCGCTGCCGACGCTCAGCATGAAGACGCGGACGCCGGCCGCGAAGGCCGCCTGGGCGGCCTGCACCGCGCGCGCCTGGCCCGTCTGAGGGTTGGGCACGGCGCAGGTGTCCGGCTCGCCGTCGGTGGCGACGACGATGACGCGGGGGCCCTCGTGGCTGTCGGGGTCGGGCGGCTGCGCGGCGAACGCCGCGACCACGGCGTCGATCGACTCGCCGGTGGGCGTGTCGCCGTCGGGCTGGTGGTCCGTCATGAGCTGCCGGATCGCGGTGGCGTTCTTGAGCGCCGGGGGCACCTCGGTGAGGATCGGGCAGGTGCCGCCGGCGGCGCCGCCGTGGCTCGTGTACAGCGACGCGCCGAAGATGACCTGCGACTCGAGCGTCGGCACGACGCCGGTCGCCGGGTCCGTGAGCGCGACCTCGACCGCGCTCCAGCGCGACCGGCCGTTGAAGTCGCTCGTCATGCTGCTCGACTGATCGATGAGGATCACCACGCGCGGCACGACCGCCGCCAGGTCGACCGCGACGGCCGGGCAGTCCAGTCCGCACTGACCGTGGCCCTGGCAGACGCCGCCGGCGCCGCACTCCCCGCCGCCGGCGGTGCAGTCGGCGCGGCACATGGTGCCGTCGCAGTAGAGCGCGCTGCCGCACTCGAGCGTGGCCGTGCACGGCTGGCCGCACAGCGGGTCCATGCCCGGCTGGACGCAGGCCGCGGCGCTCGCGTCGGGGGCGCCGCGGCCGAGGCCGCCGTCGGTGCGGTCGCCGTTCATGGACCCGGGGGCGCCGCAGGCCGCGAGGACGACGAGCGATAGGGCGGTGAGCAGCGGTCCCGCTGAACGAAACATCCCAGCCTCCTTCCCGCCCGCTGCCATCGCCATTGTAGCGCATCTCGACGGAGGCGCGACCTGTTCTCGTCGGGCGCGTCGCATTCGCGCGCGGCCCTTGACTCAGGGTCGCTCACGCGCACAATCCCTGCATGCACGCCCTACGCTGGTCCGCCGTCTTCGTTAGCCTCGCTCTCGTCGGGAGCGCCTGCGAGAAGAAGCCCGTCGGCCGGGAGCCCTCGGCCGCGACGACCGCCGCGCCCGCCGGCGAACGCGTCCGGGTCGACTTCTACGTCATGTCCCAGTGCCCCTTCGGGGTCGAGGTCGAGAACGGCATCGGCCCGGTCCTCGAGAAGCTCGGGCCGGCCATCGATTTCCGCCTCAACTTCATCGCCAGCACCGAGGGTGGGAACATCCAGTCGCTGCACGGTGAGCCCGAGGTGAAGGGCGACATCGCGCAGCTCTGCGCGGCGAAGATCGACCCGCAGCGCTACTTCAAGATGGTGCTGTGCCAGAACAAGGCGCCGAAGCAGATCCCCGACAACTGGGAGAGCTGCGCCAAGGAGTCCGGCATCGACGCCGCCGCCGTCGGCAAGTGCATGAGCGGCGACGAGGGCCGCGCGCTGCTGCGCGCCTCGGCCAAGCTCGCCGAGGAGGCCAAGGCCGACGGCAGCCCGACCATGTTCGTGGGCGGTAAGCCCTACGAGGGCGGCCGCAAGGCCGGCGACTTCATGCGCGCCATCTGCGGCGAGTACAAGAACAAGCCCGCCGCGTGCGCCGACGTGAAGCCCGCGCCCAAGGTCACCGCGACCATCCTCAACGACGCGCGGTGCAAGCCGTGCCAGCAGATCGGCCGCATCATCCCGCAGCTCAAGAGCGTGGTCACCGGCCTCGAGACCCGGACCGTCGACTACGGCACGCCCGAGGGCAAGAAGCTCTTCGCCGAGTCGAAGGTGAAGTTCCTGCCCGCCGTGCTGTTCGATCAGTCCCTGGACGCCGACGAGGAGGCCGCGAACCAGCTCCGTCGCTACCTGCAGCCGGCCGGCGCCTACCGCGTGCTCGCCGTCGGCTCCAAGTTCGATCCGACCGCCGAGATCTGCGACAACAACATCGACGACAACGGGGATGGCAAGATCGACTGCGCCGACCCCACCTGCAAGGACACGCTCACCTGCCGGGCCGAGACCAAGAAGCACCTCGACCTCTTCGTCATGTCACAGTGCCCCTACGGCGTGCGCGCGCTCGACGCCCTGAAGGAGGTCTTCAAGAACTTCGACGGGCAGAACATCGGCTTCGGCCTGCACTACATCGCCAGCGCGAAGGGCGACGGCTTCGACAGCCTCCACGGCCAGCCCGAGGTCGACGAGGACATCCGCGCGGTGTGCGCGATCAAGCACTACGGCGCGAAGCTCAAGTACATGGACTACATCTGGTGCCGCAACCCGAACATCCGCGACGCCGACTGGAAGTCCTGCGCGAAGAACGGCATCGACCCCAAGGTCATCGAGACCTGCTCGACGGGCCCCGAGGGCAAGAAGCTGCTGGCCGAGAACATCAAGCTCGGCCAGGCGCTCAGCGTCGAGGCGAGCCCGACGTGGATGGCGAACAACAAGTTCCCGTTCCAGGGCATCGACGCGGAGACCGTCAAGAAGAACCTGTGCCAGCGCAACCCCGGCCTCAAGGGCTGCGACAAGACGCTCACCGGCGCGCCCGCCGCGCCCGACGGCCAGCCGGCCGGCGGCGGGGCCTGCGGCAACTGACGCCGGCGCGCGTCCCTCGTTGACACTCCTCGATCGCGACCTATACAATCCTACGCTCTGGTGAGAGGTGAGGTGCCGATGCTGACTGACAGCGAGCGCCAACGACTGCGTGAGGCGCTCGAGGCGGAGCGACAGCGGCTGCTGCGCAACGCGCAAGAGGGGCTCTCCTTCGCGATGAACCGCGAGCGCAACATCGGCCGCGACTCGATCGACGAGTCGATGGAAGAGGAGCTGTTCTCGACCGAGCTCCGGCTGCGCGACCGCGAGAAGTTCCTGCTCAACAAGATCGTCGCCGCGATCGAGCGGCTCGAGCGCGGCACCGTCGACGAGTGCGAGGACTGCGGCGAGCCCATCGGCTACAAGCGGCTGCTCGCGCGGCCGGTCACGACCCTCTGCATCGACTGCAAGGAAGAGCGCGAGAAGGAAGAGACGACGGCCGCCCAGGGCAACCGCGTGGGCGCCGGGGGCGAGAGCGTCGGCGAGCCGGCCGGCGGCGACACGGCGAGCGACCTCGGCATCGCGCCCGGCTCCGTCGAGGAGACCTAGACTCTCCCGACGCTCCGGCCGTGGCTCCGAGAGAACACGCGGCGCCGTTTTGGCGTCCGCGCCCCGGAGTTGATATGATAGAGTCCGCGCTGCCTCGAGCGCGCGAGCGAGCCCTATGGCCGAGCAGCAGAAGTACAAGGTGACTTCGCGGATCGACGCCGGCGGTATGGCCGAGGTGTTCCGCGGTGTCGCCGAGAGCATCCAGGGCTTCAAGAAGTCCGTCGCGATCAAGCGCATCCTCCCGAACCTCACGCGCAAGCCGAAGTTCGTCCAGATGTTCCTCGACGAGGCGAAGCTCTCGCTTCACCTCCAGCACGCCAACGTCGTCCAGGTCTTCGACATCGGCGTCGCGGACAACACCTACTTCATCGTCATGGAGTTCATCGACGGTGCGAACCTGCGGCTCATCCAGGATTCGCTCCGCCGGCAGGGACGGCGCCTCAAGATCGAGCAGGCCATCTACCTCATCATGGAGGTGTGCAAGGGCCTGGCGTACGCGCACGACATCCAGGACCCCGAGACCGGCAAGCCCCTCGGCATCGTGCACCGCGACATCTCGCCGCCGAACATCCTCATCTCGCGCCAGGGCGAGGTGAAGCTGGTGGACTTCGGCTTGGCGAAGGCGACCAGCCAGCTCGAGAACACCGAGCCGGGCGTGGTGAAGGGCAAGTTCTCCTACCTCTCGCCCGAGGCGGCGGAGGGCAAGGAGGTCGACCACCGGGCCGACATCTTCGCGACCGGCATCCTCCTGTTCGAGACCATCACCGGCCGGCGCCTCTTCTACGGCGACAACGACTACGAGACCGTGCAGCTCGTGCGCCAGGCGCGCATCCCCTCCATCGCGGCGCTCAACCCGGACGTCGAGCCCGCCCTGGAGGAAGTGATCCGCAAGGCGCTCGCGCGCGAGGTCGTCGACCGCTTCCAGCACGCCGCCGACCTGCAGGACGCGCTCGCCCAGCACCTCTTCTCGCGCGGGCTGAAGGTGACGAGCCGCGACATCGCGCACCTCGTCCAGGACTGCCTGCGGGAGAAGGAGCGGTCCGCGCCGGCGAAGCCGAAGACCAGCAACATCATCGACGCCCTCATCTCCGAGGAGATCATCAAGTTCACCTCGCTCGGCGAGGAGGAGGGCACGGGGCCCGAGGCGCCGGAGGGCTCGCGGCCGCTCGCGCCCGACGAGATCTCGGCGCCCGAGGCGAACGCGTCCGGCGACCTCATCGATCCGCGTGCCTGGGGCCTCGACGACCTCGAGTCGGGCAAGGCGGTCGCGGCGCCCGCGGCCGCGCGCGGCGGCCAGGGAGGAAAGCCGGCCCCGTCGGGTGGGCGCAACGGCGCGCAGGCGGCCGCGGCCGCGAAGCCGCCGCAGGCGGGGTCGAAGAAGCCCTCGCGCCCGGTGGCCGCGGCGCCGCCAGAGCCATCACGGCCGGCGCCGCCGCCGCGGCGGACGACCGCGCCGCGCGTGGCGACCCCGGTCGCCGCGGCCAGTGCGCCCGCGGGCGACCTCGCGCTCCTCGAGCAGATGGTGGAGTCGACCGCTCCCGGCGAGGCCGAGCGCCGCACGCCGGATCAGGACCAGGCGCCGCCGCCGCCGCGCCGCTGGGGCGTCGTCATCGCCCTGGTCGTGCTGCTGCTCCTCACCGGCGTCGTCGTCGCGCTCGCCTTCAAGATCGGCCTCATCGGCGGCGGCTCGCGGCCGGCGTAGCGCCCCGGTCACAGGGAGACGGGGAAGCGGGGAGCCGGATTTGGTTTGAGTAGGGCTGAACGCGCGAGAGCAGCGCTCGAGCACGGGGCCGCGCGCGGCGGCAGCCAACCCCAATCTGACTCCCCGTCTCCTCGCCTCCCTGTTCAATTCCTCCTGTCGCAGCCCGCCGGTTCGCTGGGCGTCGAGCCTACTTCCCCGCCTCCATCGTCCGGAGCTTCTCGCGGGCGTCGGTGGCGTACTCGCCGGTGGGCGCGAGCTTCAGGTACTCGCGGTAGCCAGCGGCGGCGCCGGCGGCCTTGCTGCGCACGCGCGCCTCGGCGAGGCGGTACCAGGCCTCGGCGAAGCGGGCGTCGATGACGACGGCGCGCTCGAGGGCGCGGACGGCCTCGGCAGGGCGGTCGAGCTCGGTGAGGACGATGCCGTGGAAGTACTGGGCCGGCGCGTTGCGCGGGTCGAGGCGGGAGGCCTCACCGAGGCTCTCGGCGGCGCGGGGCAGGGCGCCCTGGTAGTACTGGGCGCGGCCGGTCAGCGTCAGGCACTCCGCGACGAGCCGCGGCGCCGCCCCGCGGGCGCGCAGGCTCTGCAGCGCCGTGCCGAGCGCCGCGAGGGCCGCACCGGGGTTGCCGGCGTCGAGCTCGAGGCGGCCCTGGGCGAGGGTGACCTCGGGCGCGCGCGGGAAGCGCTTCTGCACCTGCTGGAGCTCCTTGCGCGCCGCCGCGGCCTCACCGGCGTCGCCGAGCGCGGCGACGTAGAGCAGGCGCGCATCGAGGTCGGTGTCGTCGAGGCCGACGCCGCGCTTGAGCGTCGAGGCCGCCTTGGCGCCCTCGTGCCGTAGCAGCGCGGCGCGGCCCCACTCGCGCAGCAGCAGCGCGCGGCTCGCGCCGAGCTGCTGGGCGCGGTCGGCGTAGCGGCCGGCTGCCTCGGGGTCGCGAGCGAGCGAGGCGGCGCGGGCGGCGGCGACGGCGCTGTCGGCGTCGGGGGCGCGGGCGAGCACCGCGTCGAGCTCGCGGCGAGCGCCGGTGCCGTCGCCCAGCTCGTAGAGCAGCAGGGCCAGCTCGCGCCGGGCCTCGACGAGGTCAGGCCGTGCGCCGAGGACCGCCTCGACGTGCGAGCGGGCCTGCTCCCACTTGCCCTCGCCGCGCAGCAGCCGCGCGAGCTGGAGGCGGGCGGGAGCGAGGTTCGGGTTGCGCTCGACCGCCTGGGCGAGCCGGGCGCGCGCGCCCTCGCGGTCGCCGCGGGCGAGGAGCACCTGGGCGAGCGCCTCGAGGACCTCGGCGTGGCGCGGCTCCTCTTGCGACAGGCGCGTGAGGAGCGTCTGGGCCGCGCCGAGGCGGCCGGCCGCGATCTCGACCTGCGCCAGGGCGAGGCGGGCGGGGACGAGGCGGGGCGCCAGCGAGAGGGCGGTGCCCAGCTCGGCCCGGGCCTCGTCGTAGCGGCGCAGCCCGGCCAGCGCGCGGCCGCGGAGCAGCCGGGCCTCGGGATCGCTCGCGGGCGCGCGCACGAGCTCCGCGAGGGCGGCGTCGGCCTTGCCCTCGAGGAGCGCGAGGCCCGCGCGCCGCAGCGGCACGCTCGGCCGGGGCAGCCCGTCGAAGCGCGGCAGCTCCTCGCGGGCCCGCACCGCCTGGCCGCCGCGCAGCCAGCCGGCGCACAGCTCGTCGGCGAAGACCGGGTCGCGCTCGGGGCGCTCGGCGGCGGCGCGCGCGAGGGCGGCGAGGCCGCGGCTCCCGTCGCCGCGCTCGAGGTAGAGGCGGCCGAGGATCAGGTCGGCCCAGGCGATCTGGCCGGGGCCGGCGTAGGCCTTGAGCTTGCCCGACGCGACCGCGATGAGGTCCTGCTCGGCGGCGTCGAGGTCGCCGCGCCGGAGCACCGCGACCAGCGCCTGGTCGAGCATCGTGCCGACGTGGATGGTGTTGACCTCGAGCGCCTTCTGCCAGGCGGTGCGTGCCTCGGCGTCGCGGCGGGCGGCGGCGTGCGCGGCGCCGAGCGCGCGCAGCGACTGGATGTGGCGCGGATCGCGGGCGAGCGCCTCGGCGAGGAGCGGGATCGCCGCCGGGTACGCGCCCTCCATGAGACGGAGCCGCGCCTCCAGGTACGGGCCGCGCGGGTCGCGCGGGGCCTGCTCGGCGAGGAGGCGGGCGCGCCGCGCGGCGTCGGGCAGGTCGCCCTGGGCCAGGGCGAGGGCGGCCTCGGCGGCGGCGAGATCGGGCTCGCGGGCGGCGCGGCCGGCGGCGGCGGCGACGGCGGCCCGCGCCGGCGCGACGGGCTCGCCGAACTCCAGGGCGATCGCGGCCGCGGTCGCGGCGCGGGCCGCGAGCGCGCGCGGGTCCCGCGGCCGCTCGTGCACGGCCTGCTCGTACGATTTGAGCGCGATGACGTGCCCGGGGTAGTTGCCGGTCGCGAGCTGCCGCGCGGCGACGCTGAGCTGCGCCTCGACGCGGTGCCGGGTCGTCAGCGCGCCGATGACCAGGGCGCTCACGGCGATGAAGAGCACGGCGGCGGCGACGATGAGGCCGAGCCGCAGCGCGCGCGCCCGCGCGCCGGTGCCGAGCAGGGCGGTCAGGCGCGCCGTGAACGGGGGCGTGGCGGGCAGCCGCACCGGCGACGGGCGCGCCGTGGTCGGGACCTCCTCCTCCTCGTCGATTCGGGGCGCGGGCCGGGGAGGGGGCGCCGCGAACGGGAGCTGCGCCCGCGGACGCGAGCGGGCGGCGCGCGGCGTCTCGGGCGCGGTCGAGTCGCAGGAGTCCGCCGCCGGCCGGCCGCCGTGGCGGAAGCCGAGGGGCCGCGTCTCGGGCTCCGGCGCGCTCGCGGCGAGCAGGTCGAGCGGCGTGGGCGACAGCGGCGCGGCCGGAGCCGGAGCGGGCGCCCGCGCCGGCGGCGGCGTCGGCGCCGGCGCCGGGCGGAACGCCCTGCGCGCCGACCCGAGCTCGCTCCGCGGCACGGTCTCGTCCGCCTCGTCCTCGTCCTCGCCGACGACCTCGGGCCCCGACGGCGCCATGATGATCGGCGTGAGCCCGCCGCGCTCGGGGCGGCGGAGGGTCGAGTCGCCCCCGTCGCCGAAATCCTCCTCCGGCTCCGCCTCGGCGTCGTCGAAGTCGGTGAGCTCGATCGAGCCGGTCTCGGTCATCGGCAGCCCGGTCTCGCTGTCGTACGTGCCCGAGGCCATGCGTGGCCGCGGCGCGCGGGCCGCGGCCGCGGCGACGCGGGCGGCCGGAACCGCCGGGGAGGCCGCGCCGGTGAGCAGCGCGGGCGCGCCCTCGACGGCATTGGTGGGCGGCTCGTCCATGACATCGAACACGGGGTGGGGCGCCGGCCGCGCCGACATCCCCGCCGGCGGCGCCTCGTCGACCATGGTCGAGTCGGGCTCGTCGAAGTCGTCGTCCTGCGGCCCCCGCGGCACCATGCCGTCCATCGGGTCGCCGCCGAGCTCACTCGGGCGGGCGTCGCGGAAGGCCGGGTACTCCCGGGTGTTGCCCCCCTCGCTCGTGCGGTCCGGCAGCAGCCCGTCGCGCCGCGCTGACGTGATCTCCGCGAGCAGGAGCACCACCCGCTGCCGGTCGTGCGCGCGCTCGTGGGCGCGCCGCAGCACCTCCTCGGCCTGCTGGAAGTCGCCCTTCAGGTAGAGCGCCTCGCCCTGGATCAGCAGCGCGTCGCCGTGGTCCGGCGTGGTCTCCAGGGCGACCCGCATCTCGGCGAGGACCTCGTCGTGCCGCCCGAGCGCCATCAGCGCCTGCGCGAGGATGACGCGCCCCTCGACGAGCGTCGGGTTGTGCAGGAGCCCCAGCCGGCAGACCTTGATCGCCTCCTGGTACTGCCGCCGGGCGATCAGGACCTTCGCCTGACGCACGAATTCGGCGCCGGCGTCGGCCCGCGGATCTGGAGGCTCGATGGTCATCCCTGGCCGCTCGCGGCTCGATTATACAGCGCCCTCCGCCCGGGCCGTCGTCGAAAGGTCACGACGTGGTCGCATGCCCACCCCCTCTGAAGATGCCGCCAGCGCCGGCGGCGGACGCTCAGCCGCCTTCGGCGGGCTGCGACGCCGGGGCCGACGTCGGGTGGCGCAGGCTGCCCGGGAGGCGGGTCCCGCGGACATGCCGCTCCCGCACCATCGACCAGGTCTCCCCCTTGAGCTCCCAGCGCTGCTCGAGGAACGTCTTGCGCACCACCGGGTCGTTCTTCGCGATCCAGGAGAGCGCGATCAGCACCGTGGCCGTGTCCTTGGGCCCCATCGTCCGCCGGACCACCTCGAGATCCGTGACGTCGATGAGCTCGGACAGGCGGTCGTGGACGTCCAGGTAGGTCTTGCGCTCCCGCTCGGGCAGGTAGTTGCTCGCCTGATCGTACTGCTGCCACCGGAGGGCGTCGCAGAAGACCGTGACCGAGTCCACGAGCCGGTCGCGCGGCGTGAGGCTGTTGCCGCACGCCGCCAGCCCGAGCACGACGAGCGCGGCGAGCCATCCGTGGACTTCGCGAGGCACGCCCGGAGGATAGCCCGCCTCCCGCCCGCGGTCAAAAACCCTCTCACCGACGGCGCAGCACCTTGCGGAGCTTGGCCCGGTCGTCGGCCGTGAACTCCCGCAGGGCGGCGAGGAGGCCGAGGAAGACGGCGAGGACGACGACGCACTCGCCGGCGGTCACGGCCGCGGCCACGAGCTTGCCGCGGTGGAGGTCGGGGAGGAGCCGGCCGACGCCCCAGGCCGCCGCCCCGGCGATGAGCACGCGGGCGGCGGTGGCGGGCGGGAGCAGGGCGCCCAGCGCCCGGCGCAGGTAACCGCCCATCAGCACGAAGCCGATCACGAGCGCCACGCTCTGCGCGGCGCCCGTCCACAGCAGCACCCGCCCGGTGTCGAGGCCGGCGCGGGGGATCGCGATGTAGTCGATGACCGCGGCGCCCGCGAGCGTGAGGAAGCTCACGACGTTGGTGCCGAGCGTCCGGCCGGCGCCGTTCAGGATCGTGCCGGCGATGGTGAAGAGCGAGAAGAACACCTGCCCGAGCGCGAGCACGGTCAGCGCCGCGGCGGCGGTGCGGGCGGTCGTGAAGCCGAACGGGATCGCCAGCACGCCGTAGGCCTTGGCCGAGAGCACCACCGCGAGCGCGGTCGAGAAGATGAGCGAGTAGCGCATCGTCTGGGAGACGTAGGTACGCGTCGTCGCGTGGTCCTGCTCGAAGGTCGTGCGCGACACCATGGGGAAGATGACGAACGCGATGGCGAGGATCGCCTGGTACGGGATGCGGGCCAGGGTCTGGGTCGCCTCGTAGTTGCCGGCGGCCTTCGAGGCGATGGCGGCGGCGCCGGCGAGGCCGGCCTGCTGCGCCGTCTCGGCGACGAGGCGCTTCATCAGGAACTGGTCGACCATGAGCAGCAGGTTCATGTCGAGCATGTACAGGAGCAGCGGCGCCATGAACGCCGCGATCTTGAAGGCCGAGAACCGGTCCTTGGTCGCCTTGAGACCGACGACGAAGAGCGCGAACACCATGATGAGGAACGAGGCCGCGAGGAAGCCGCCGAGCGCCCCCGCGACGGCGAGCCCCGACACCGCGCCGATGATGATGAGCGTCGGCCGCAGCGTCGAGTAGGTCATGTCCAGGCCGGCCTGCTTGAGGAACTGGCGGCGGCCGTTCGCCGAGCCCACGAAGACGGCGTAGAACGAGTAGCAGACGACGATCCCCGACGCGATGCGCAGGTAGGGCACGAGCGACGGGTCGTGCAGCAGGCCCGCGAACCAGGGCGCGCCGAGGAAGAGGACGAGGCCCAGCAGGAAGCCGAAGAAGAGCTGCATGCGCAGGGCGGCGCGCTTGATGGCGTCCGCCTGCTCGGGCCGCTCGGCGGTGAACTTCGAGACCGACTGGATCGTGCCGGTGACGACGACGTTGTTGAACCACGACGCCAGGTTCTTCACCACGCCGTAGTCGCCGTACAGCTTCTCGCCGAGCAGTGGCCACAGCGCGAACTGGATCACGTAGCCCGACACCATGAAGTAGAACTTGGCGACGGCGATGAAGAGGACGCCGCGGCCGGCGGTGACCGCGGCGTCGGGCTCGGCCGTCGCCTTGGGGCTCGGGATCGGGGGCTGCTCGGTCTCCGCTGACATGCCGAAGGGCTAAGCGAAAGCGGGCGGCGAGTCAAGGAGAGCGCGGCGGCGCCGGGAGGAGGTCGGCGCCGCCGCGCGCCCGTGCTACTGGGTGAACTGGGCCCATTCGACGACGCTCGTGAGCGTCGGAGTCGTGAGAGAGCCCGCGGTGAAGCCGCCGCTGATGTAGGCGTGCCCCGCAAAGAACGAGGCGGCGTGCAGGGCGTGTGGCGTCGTCATCGGCACGCTCGTGCTGGAGAAGTTCTTCGGCACGCCCGTCGCGTCCTGCAGCTCACCGAGGGTCGTCGAGAGCTGCACCGTGCCGGCCTGCGAAAGGCCGCCGAACATGTAGACGTGGTTGAACTGGACGATGCCGGCGGTGGCGTCGATCCTGCCGCCCGGGTTGGCTGTGTCCGCCCACGAGAGAATGCCTCCGGTGCCAACCTGCGCAAGCTCGACGTCCGAGAGCGGCCCGGTCGAGTAGCCCCCTGCGAGGTAGAGGAACGAGCCCACGGTGGCCGGGATGACCGACGCGTTGGCGTTCTCCGCCGCCATCAGCGCCGCGCGCGTGGTCGCGCGCACGAGCTTGTGCGTGTCGTCGCGCGCGAAGGCCGCGCTGAAGCCGCTGCCGTCGGCGGCCATAGGCGCGACCTCGTAGGTGTCGAGGACGCCGGTGTTCGGCCACCCGGTCTGGCCGCCGACCACGTAGAAGTACGCGTTGCCCGCCGCGTCGTGCGCGACGGCCGCGCCCGCGTCGGCGCGCGCGGTCTGCAGCGTGCCGGCGACGGTCCACACGCCCGTCGAGCCCTGCGGCATCGGCGTCGCGGCGCCGGGCGTCGCCGTGCCGTTGTCGCTGAAGGTGGTGGCCGCGAGGTTGTCGGCCAGCAGCACCTCCTCGCCCGAGGTGCCATCGGCCGCCGGCGTGCGGTAGATGCGGTAGTGATCGGCGCGCGGCACGGCGTCCCAGGTGAGCGTGATGACCCACTTGAGGGTGCCGACCGCCGGCGCGCGCATGACGACCTCGTCAGAGGGCAGGCCCTCGCCGGCGGGGTTCGTCGGGTCGTCCGGCCGCATCACGGCGGCCACCCGGTAGTACCACGTACCGGCGGCGAGGCCGGCGCCGGTGGTGACGAAGTCCAGCGTCGGTCGGATGTTCGCCGGAGCGTCCGCCGGCAAGAGCACCTCGGCGCGCAACACCTCTGCCGACGCCACGCCGCTGCCGTCGCGGCCGCCGGCGACGTAGAGGAAGTGGCCCGCCTGCGCGCCGCCGAGGCCGGTACGCGCCGCCGGCAGCCGGCTGCGCAGCACCTGCCAGTCGCTGAGGTCGCCGAAGGCGTCGAGCGGGTTCGCGACCACGGTGTCGAGCGGGGTCGTCGGCGCCGTGTCGCCGCCGATGACGTAGAGGAAGCGCGCCTGGTTCGTGACGCTGCCGCCGAGCATCGCGTGGCCCTCGCGGGCCTGGGGCAGCGGCTTGCCCGTGTTCACGAACCCGGTGAGCTTGGCCGAGGGGCCGGTGACGATGAATGACGCCCAGTCGGGGCCGAACGTGTTCTCGTCGAGGTTGACGAGGTGGACCAGGTACGTGCCGGTGAGGACGGTCGCGGGCACGATCGCCGTGACCTGGGTGGGGCTCACGACGGCGACGTTCGTCAGCGCCACGCTCGCGCCCGCCTGGCTGACGAGGGTGACGGCCGGGCCGCCGCCCGCCGCGCGGAAGTTGGTGCCGGAGATCGTGACGGGCTGGGCGACGCCGCTCACGGCGTTGGCCGGCGCGACGTTCGTGACGACCGGCACCGGGTTCGCGACGACCGTGAAGGCGTCGGCGAGGAAGCCGATGGCGCCGCTCGGGTTCTGCACGAGCAGCGGATAGGAGCCCGCGGCGATGCCCGCGGGCACGACCGCGTGGATCTCGGCGGCGCTCACGAACGAGACGTTGTTGAGCGGGACGAGCGTGTCGGGGAGGACGATCCACGCGCGCGGCGTGGCGACGAAGCCCGCGGTGCCCGTGCAGGTCCCGCCGTGGATCGTGACGGCGGTGTCCTCGCCGGTCCAGCCGAAGGGCGGGGCGACGCTGCAGACGCGGACCGTGGCCGTGTCGACGACCGTGAGCGCGTTCGTGAGCGCGGTGCCGCAGCCGCCGAGCTTGACCGTGATGCTGTAGGTGCCCGCGGTGAGGCCCTGCGGGATGGTGACCTCGAGCGTGCGGCCGTCGGCCGCGATGCTGCTGGGCGTGAGCGGGTCGCCGACCTGCGCGCCGCTCCCGTCGAGGATGAGGACGGTCACGCCGGCGGCGAAGTCCTTGCCGTAGATCGTGACCGGCGTCGCGACGCCGCTGTAGACGACGTTCGGGTCGACGCCGAAGACCGACGGCGCCGGCACCACCTCGAGCGCGCCGGTCGCCGTGACGCCGCAGCCGTCCTTGTTCGTGACGGTGACGTCGTAGGCGCCGAGGGGCAGGGTGAAGGCCGGCACCGTGATGGTGGTGCCGTCGTCGGCGACGGTGACGTCGGTGTACGTGGTGCCGCCGACGGTGACCGTGGCGCCCGGCAGGAAGCCGGTGCCGTGGATGGTGAGCGCGCTCGCCGTGTCCGCGCACAGCGCGTCGACCCCGGTGATGGTCGGCGGCGGCACGACCTGCAGCCCGTTCTCGAGCTGCGCCATGCACGAGCCCGCCTCGGGGTTCGTGACGACGACCGTGTAGGTGCCCGGCGTCAGGCTGCCCTGGGCGATGACGACCGTGAGCGTCTGGGCGTCGACGTAGGTGACCCGGTCCGCCGGGATCGCGTGGGTGGCGCCGGCCGCGTCGATCAGGTCGACCGCGGGCTGCGCCGGCACGCCGGTCCCGTCCTGATCGTGGAAATCGGTGCCGTGGATCGTGATGGTGCGGTCGCCCTGCTCGACGCAGATCTCGGTCGGCCGCACGCCGCTGTCGGCCTCGCGCGGCACGGTCACCGAGCTGATGGTGGGCGGCGGGAGGTTCGTGATGGCGGCCGCGAGGCTGCCGCGGCGTGCGTTCGGGTTCGTCACGGTGAGGTCGTACTGGTTCGACGTCCCCGAAGCGGGCGTCGGCAGCGTGGCCGCCGGGATGCGGGCCGTGATCTGCGTCAGCGGCGTGATGAGGTACCCGTCATCCGTGGGCAGGGTGAAGGGCCCACCCTCGCCCGCGAGGCTCACCTCGGGCACGAGCAGCACGGCCGTGCCGAGGATGTTGGACGGCAGGGGCGAAAAGCCGCTGCCATCGACCGTCAGATCGACCGCCGCCTGCGCGTTGCAGAGCAGCTTGGGCTCGACCGACGAGACGACCGGCGTGGGGCCTTCCTTCGTGTGGCTGCAGCCGAACAGCAGGCCAAACAACAGGTACGGCGCGACGGTGCTGAGCACGGCTGTGCGCATCCGCAAACCCTCCTCGAACCGGTGAGGCGCCGGCCTCCGGGGGAAATACGAGCCGGGCGAACGCAGGATACGTGCGAAGCGTCGATGTATCTTGGCGGCGGGGTCGTCGTAATCACCCGTGGCGGGTCCCGCGACCCGTGCGGGAGGTTGCAGATGGTCCGTCGCCTGGTGCCGCTCGTCCTCATCCTCTCGATCACTGAGCTCGCCGCCGCCCAGGAGCCGCTGGCCTCGGCGCCCGCGAGCGCCCCCGCCGCGCCGGCCGCCGACGTCACGGCGACCGCCCCGGCCCCGGCGGGACCGCACGGCACCGGGCTCGTCGTCGACCTGTCGGTGGGCGCCCTCGTGCCGACCTCCAAGTACGACACCGGCTTCCTCGGCGGGCTGCGCCTCGGCTACCGGCTGCCCTGGCTCGCGCAGCGCCTCGGGGTGGCCGTGGGCCTCGCCTACCTGCGCACCGGCCGCACCGTCAGCGGCACCGATCCGCGCGTCCCGGACGGCACCTGGAGCGCGGACGTGCCGACCGATCAGCTCGTCATCGATCTGGAGATCTTCTGGCGCTTCTTCGACGCCTCCCACCGGCTGGTGCCGTACGTGGGCGCGGGCCCCGCGCTCTTCCTCCTGCGCGACACGCCCAAGACCTACGGCGCCGAGAACACCGAGGACTCGACGCAGGTGGGCTTCGTCGTCCAGGGCGGGGCGGACTATCGCCTGGGCCCGGGCGCGGTGTTCGGCGAGGTCCGCGCGCAGTACGCCGGCGTCAACCGCACCGTGCCCGGCGACCACAACCTCGGCGGGATCGGCCTCCAGGTCGGCTACCGGGTGTTTTTCTAGACCGGACCCGCGATCTTCGCCCCCTCCCTTTACGCCGCGGCGATGCCCGTGGTAATTGTGACCCATGAACGCAACGGGCGCGCCCGAGGTCGGGGGCGGACCGCTCGCAATAGGAGGAGCACCAACATGTCCAGGCTCATGATCTCGTCCCTCGCCATCGTCGCCCTGCTGTCGTTCGGCTGCCGGAGCGACCCCACCCCGCCGCTCCAGCAGGATGCGAGCGTGACGCCGCACGGCGACGGCGGCGGCCAGACCGACGCGCCCCCCACCACCGGCGACGGCCCCGCGGGCTACAACTTCGCCAACGTGAAGGGCCTGCGCGCCGTCCCGCCGGCGCCCCAGACCACCGTCTCCATCGCGAAGACGGTCGTCATCGGCGTCAAGGGCAACTGGGACGACATCTGGGTCATGGACGAGGACGGCGGCCCGAAGTCGGGCCTCGACGTCTACTGCCCCGGCGCCACCAGCCACCCGTGCGCGATCCCCGAGACCTTCGTCAAGACGCTGAAGCAGGGCATGCGGGTCCAGGTCACCGGCCTGTACGACGTCTACAACGGCAAGATCGAGCTCAAGCCGACGGCCATCAACATCCTCGACAGCGGCGCCATCGGCGCGCTGCCGACCCCGAATGACATCACCGCCGCCCAGGCCGCGGAGAGCGTGCTCACGAGCGACTACCAGGGCACCCTCGTCAACATCACGGGCGTGGGCACGTCGACCCCGCTCACCGTCACGAGCGTCACCCCGGCGACCTACGTCAACAGCAACTACACCCCCGACTGCCTGAAGGGCCCGCCCTACAGCGCCTTCATGATCTCGGACGGCAGCAGCACGCTCGCCGTCGAGACGACCTTCTACCGCGACATCCACTTCAGCTCGGACCCCGGGCCCTGCGGCATCAAGATCTTCGACGGCGGCACGCCGTCGGGCACCCTCGTCACCGTGGGCGGCACGTTCACGAAGCTGACGGGCGTCCTCGACATCGACACCTTCGTCCAGAAGATGGTCCTCGCGCCGAACAACGACGCCGCGTACACGTACGTCGCGGCCCCGTAGCCCCGCTCCTCCCGCCCCCACAGCCGACTGTCGGCTGGTTCTACACACCCCCTTCTCACGACGGTTAGTCCGCGAAATTATTGCTGCAATCGCCAGATCCGGCGCATATGATGCGCCTCGGTCAAGCGAGGAGACGAGGATGCGACCCGCGTACAAGGAAGGCCTGTGGCCCTGGCTGTTTCAGCGCGTCACGGCGGTGATCCTGGCCCTGGGGCTCATCGTGCACTTCGCGGTGGTCCACTTCACGGTGAAGCGGCCGCTGTCGTTCGATCAGATCCGCGAGCGGCTGGCGACGCCGACCTGGGCGATCCTCGACGGCATCCTGCTGCTGTGCGCCATCTACCACGGCCTCAACGGGATCATGGGCATCTACGGCGACTACAACCCGCGGCCGGGGGCGCGCAAGTTCGTCGCCGGGATGCTGAGCGTCGTGGGCGCGCTCGCCTTCGCCTACGGGATCTACGTCCTCGGCCACACCGTCTACGCCGCGCAGTACCTCGCGCTGAAGCGGTAGGAGGAGCGCCATGGCGACCAAGAAGAGTGGCGGGTTATTGAGCGACCTCCGGCTGAACTTCTTCCCGAGCTCGGTCAGCTACTACGTCATGCGGCTGACGGGCGTCGCGCTCGTCGTGTACCTCTTCGCGCACATCTACTCGCTCCACGGCATCGTGGAGACCGCGCGCACGGGCAATCCGCACGACGGCATCACCACCTGGAACCGGATGGTCGGCGCCTACGACTCGCGCCTCGGCCACGTCGTCGAGTACCTGCTGCTGCTCGCGGTCGTCTACCACATGTTCAACGGCCTGCGGCTCATCGTCATCGACTGGCTCGAGCTCACGCAGCGGCAGGCGAAGATGCTGTACGCGACCGTGCTCGGCATGATCGCGGTCTGCGCCCTCGCGGCGCCGGCCTTCTTCCCCGAGATCTTCGGGCGGGCGGGCTGAAAGGAGCGCTGGCCGCATGCGTTACTCCGAGGTCCTCGTCGTCGGCGCCGGGCTCGCGGGCCTGCGCGCCGCCATCGGCGTCAACCAGAAGAACCACAAGGCGCTCGTGCTGTCGAAGGTCCACCCGCTGCGCTCGCACTCCATCGCGGCGCAGGGCGGGGTGAACGCCGCGCTCGGCAACCACGACCGCGGCGTCACCGACTCGCCCGAGCGGCACGCCTTCGACACCGTGAAGGGCTCCGACTACCTGGCCGACCAGGACGCGGCCCTGCGGATGTGCGAGGAGGCCCCCAAGCGCATCTACGAGCTCGAGCACTGGGGCTGCCCGTTCTCCCGCACCATCGACGGCAAGATCGCCCAGCGCCCCTTCGGCGGCGCCGGCTTCCCGCGCACCTGCTACGCCGCCGACCGCACCGGCCACGTGATGCTCCACACGCTCTACGAGCAGGCGGTGCGCTTCGCGCACCTCTCCGAGCGCCAGGAGATGCAGTTCCTCGACGAGTGGATGGTCACGCGCCTCGTCGTCGACGGCGGCGGGTGCCGCGGCGCCGTCGCCATGAACCTGCTCACCGGCGCGATCGAGGGCTTCCTCGCCGAGGCGGTCATCTTCGGCACCGGTGGCGCCGGCCGCATGTACGCCCAGACGACGAACGCGCTCATCAACAGCGCCCACGGCATGGCGCTCGGGTACTGGGCGGGCGTGCCGCTCAAGGACATGGAGTTCATCCAGTTCCACCCGACCACGCTCTACGGCACGAACATCCTCATGACCGAGGGCTGCCGCGGTGAGGGCGGGTTCCTCACGAACGCCGACGGCAAGCGCTTCCTCGCCGACTACCCCGACTCCGCCAAGGCCATGGAGATCGCGCCGCGCGACATCACGGCGCGCAACATGACCCGCGAGATCCTCGCCGGCCGCGGCGTGAAGGGCCAGTACATCAACCTGGATCTGCGGCACCTCGGCGCCGAGAAGATCATGAGCCGGCTCCCGGGCATCCGCGAGATCGCCATGAACTTCGTCGGCGTGGACCCCATCACCGCGCCCATCCCGGTCATCCCGGCGCAGCACTACACCATGGGCGGCCTCAGCACGAACATCGACGGCGAGACCGAGATCCCGGGCCTCTACGCCGCCGGCGAGGGCGCGTGCGTGAGCGTCCACGGCGGCAACCGCCTCGGCGGCAACTCGCTGCTCGACACCATCGTCTTCGGCGCCATCGCCGGCTGGAAGGCCGCCGACCACGTCGAGGGCAAGGCCGCGGTGAAGCAGGGCGAGAAGGCCGTGGCCGACGCCGTCGCGCAGGAGAAGGACGAGCTCGAGAAGCTGCGCGGCGCGAACGGCGCCGAGGACCCCGCCGCGATCCGCGACGAGCTCGGCCAGATCATGCTCGACCACTGCGGCATCTTCCGCGAGCGCGCGAAGCTGGCGCCGGCGGTGGAGAAGATCCTGGAGCTGAAGGAGCGGTTCAAGCACGTGAAGGCCGTCTACCGCGGCACCGGCATGAACCCCGAGCTCACGGGCAACCTCGAGCTCAAGGCCAACCTCGACGTGGCCGAGGTGGTCGTGAAGGGCGCCCTCGCGCGCGAGGAGAGCCGCGGGTCGCACTTCCGCACGGACTTCCCGCAGCGCGACGACGGCAAGTTCCTCAAGCACACCATCGCCCGCTACGTGAACGGCGCCGCGCAGCTCGAGTCCGCGCCGGTCACGCTCGGGAAGTGGGAGCCCAAGGAACGGAAGTACTAGGGGATACTGCCATGGCCGAAACCTTTCGCTTCTCGGTGTTCCGCTACGACGGCGCGGGCGACGCGGCGCCGCGGTTCCAGGACTACGACGTCCCCGCGCAGCCGGGCCTCACGGTCCTCGGCGGGCTCGTGCACATCCAGCAGCGCATCGACGGATCGCTCGCGTTCCGCTCCTCGTGCCGCGCCGGCGTCTGCGGCTCCTGCGCCATGCACATCAACGGGCGCTACCGGCTCGCGTGCGAGACCCAGGCCGCCGACTGCGGCGGCACGATCACGGTGCGGCCGCTCGGGCACCTGCCGCTCGTGCGCGATCTCGTCGTCGACCTCGCGCCCTTCTGGCGGGCCTACGGGCACATCAAGCCGTACCTGATGCCGGGCACGGCCGCGCCGGCGCAGGGCGAGTACCTGCAGTCGGCCGACGACCGCGCCAAGATCGACGGCATCATCGACTGCATCCTGTGCGCCTCGTGCCACGGCGCGTGCACGACCACGTCGCTGTCCGACGACTTCCTGGGCCCGGCGGCGCTCGCGAAGGCCGCGCGGTTCGTCCTCGACTCGCGCGACGGCGCCGCCCGCGAGCGGCTCGAGCTGGTCTCGGGGACGAACGGCGTGTGGCGCTGCCACCAGATCTTCTCCTGCCAGAAGGTCTGCCCCCGCAGCATCAACCCCGCCGGCGCCATCGCCGAGCTCAAGCGCAAGGCGATCAAGCTGCGCCTCACCGGGCGCGCGTAGCGCCGCCCCCCATCCCCGTCGGCGAACGCCCGCGACGTTGTGCGGGCGGCTCATGCTGGTATACCGTCGGGGCATGCGAGACGGCGCTGATGGTGCACAGGAGCCCGGCGCGCGCGCGCCCGGCGGGGACCTTCGCCTGGTCGTCCTCGGGAGCGAAGGGACGGTCGAGCTCGACCTGCCAGCCACGGGGGAGTGCTCCGTCGGCCGGACGGGCGCGGCCTACGTGGGGCTCGAGGACGCGTCGGTGTCGCGGGCGCACGCGGTCCTGCGCCTCGGGACCGCCGGGGTCGTCGTGGCGGACCTCGGCAGCCGCAACGGCACGTTCGTCAACGCGGCGCCCGCGCGCGCGGACGGCATCCTCCTCAAGCCCGGGGACGTGATCCGCTTCGGCTCGGTGCCGGCGGTGCTGATCGAGCGCGCGCGGCAGGGGCGGCGGGCCGAGCTGCTGCCGGGCGCGGCGATCGACGCGCGCCTCGCGACCGAGGGGGAGCGGGCGGTGCGCCATGATCGCCCGCTCGCGGCGCTGGTCATTGCCCCGCAGGAGGCGGCCGGGCCCGCCCCCGGCGAGGTCGCCGCCGTCTTGACGGAGTGTCTGCGGTCCTACGACCTCCTCGCCTCCCGGGCGGCGGGCCGCTTCGAGGTGCTGCTCCCCGAGTGCACCCAGGACGATGCGCTGCGCATCGCGCTCCGCGTCGACGGCGAGCTGCGCGAGCGGCGCCTCGCCGCCCGGATCGGAGTGGCGGCCTTCCCGGCGACCGCGCCCTCGGTCGAGAGCCTGGTGCCGTCGGCCGAGGCCGCCATGGGCACCGTGGCCGGCGCGGGCGTCGGGGTGGCGCACGCGGCGGCGCTGGTGCTGCACCTGGGGTCTGGGGCCGTGGTCGTGGCGGATCCGGCGATGCTCCAGCTCTACGCGCTCCTCGAGCAGCTCGCGGACGCGACCGCGCCGGTGCTGGTCATGGGCGAGCGGGGCTCGGGCAGGAGCACCATCGCCGGCGCCGTCCACGCGTTCGGGCACCGCGCCGGGGGGCCGCTCCTGCACGTCGACTGCGCCGCCGCCGACGACGCCGGGCTCGCCGCGCAGCTCCTCGGGGCGGAGGGCGGCGCCGACGCGAGCCAGGCGGCCACGCCCGGGGCGCTCGAGCGGGCCCGGGGCGGCACGGTGGTGCTGCGCGAGATCGCGCGGCTGCCGCTGGAGCTGCAGGCCGCCGTGCTCGGCGTGCTGCGCACGCGCACGGTGTGCCGGGTCGGCGGGACCGTCCCGCGCCCGGTCGACGTGCGCCTGGTCGTGACCACGTCCGGCAGCCTCGAGGCCGCCGAGTCCGAGGGCTCGCTGCGCGCGGACCTGCACCATCTCCTCGCGGAGTTCACGGTCGCGGTGCCGCCGCTGCGCGCCCGCCGGGGCGAGATCCTGCGCCTCGCCCGCTGGTTCGTGCAGGAGGCGGCCCGGGAGACGCGCCGCGCCCCGCCGGCCCTCAGCCCGGGGGTCGAGGCGACGCTGCGGTCGTACTACGGGTGGCCGGGGAACGTCGCCGAGCTGCGCCGGGTCACCACCCAGGCCGTGGCCCGGTGCGAGGGCGACGAGATTCAGGTGTCCCACCTGCCGCCGGAGGTCGCGCGGGCCTGGCCCCACCCCGACGATGGCTCGGGCTGGGAGGCGCGCTCGTTCGGCGACACGAGCGCCATCGCGTTCGCGCCGCCCGCGGCGCCGCTGGCGCCCGCGGCCGCGTCGCCGGAGGTCCCGGACCCGGGCCCCATCGTGATCGCGTCCGAGCAGCCCTATGACGAGGCCATCGAGGGTCTGCAGCGCCTGCTCGTCGAGCGGGCGATGAAGGCCGCCGACGGGGCCCTCCCGCGGGCCGCGGCGCTCCTCCAGGTCGACCGTCGCCGGCTCGCGCGGATGCTGCAGCGGCTGGGGCTCAAGGGCTAAGTTAGCTCACAGGCAGTTCGACCCGCTCGCCTGGACCTCGCAGCAGTAGGGGCAGTCCCACGACGCGCCCGCCTCCCCGCCGACGCAGCCCGGGGAGGTGTCGGGGCAGCAGCCACCGGTCAGCACGCCGCACGACGGCAGGCACACGCCGCCCTCGCGCTGCCAGTGGGGGGCCGGCCCGCACTCGCAGGTGCCGTCGTTGCAGTGCTCGTTGTCGGGGCAGGAGCCGCTGGTGCAGATGTCGCCGCAGCCGTTGAGCGCGCCGCACGCGCGGCCGGCGCACGAGGCGTTGCAGCAGCCCGAGCCCGCCCCGCAGGTCGTGCCGCAGTTGCTCGTCCCGCCGCAGGGGACGCCGGCGCAGACGGGAGAGCAGCAGCCGGAGCCGGCGCCGCACGTGGTGCCGCAGTTGCTCGCGGCGCCACACGGGACGCCGGCGCAGACGGGCGCGCAGCAGCCCGACCCGGCGGCGCAGTGGCCGCCGCAGCCGTCGGCGGCCCCGCAGATCGTGCCGGCGCACCCGGGGGTGCAGCAGCCGGAGCCGGCGGCGCATGCGACGCCGCAGCCGTCGTCCACGCCGCACACCTTGCCGGTGCAATCCGACGTGCACAGGCACCCGGAGCCCTTCTGGCAGGTGCCGTAGCACTCGTTCGACGCGCCGCACGGCTTGCCGGCGCAGACGGGATCGCAGCGGCACCCCTGCTCCGGCTGGCACAACCCGCCGCAGCCGTCGTCGGCGAAGCAGAGGCGGCCCTGGCAGTCGGACCAGCACGGCCCGTCGCCGCGGCCGTCGACGCCGCCGTCGCGCCCGCCGCTGGTGACGCGCGAGGTGCAGCCGAGGGCGAGCAGGCCGAGGAGCGCGAGCCCACCGCGTGAGCGACGCCGCACGAACCGATGGTCGCGCAGGGGGCGGGGGGCGTCAAGGCGGACCCCCCGCCTACACCCCGCGCTCGACCCCCATCGCCAGCACCGTGAGGTCGTCGTACTGCGGGGCCTCGCCGACGTGGGTGCGGACGTCGGTGAGGACGCGGCGCATGAGCGCGGCGGCGTCGGCGGCGCCACGGGCGATGGCGCGCTCCAGGCGGTCGAAGCCGTACTGCTCCTGGTTGAGGTTCTCCGCCTCGACGACGCCGTCGGTGTAGAGCACGAGGGTGTCGCCGGGCAGGAGCGTGTGCTCCTCCTGCTCGAACACCGCCTCCCCGAGCACGCCCAGCGCGAGGCCGGTGGCGCCCTCGAGGCGGACGACGTCGCCCTCGACCACGTGGCGCAGCATCGGCGGCAGGTGGCCGGCGTTGGAGACCGTGAGCCTGCGCTGCTGCGGGTCGAGGCGCGCGTAGAGCGCGGTGACGAAGATCTCGTCCTGCGAGGTCTCGAGCAGCGTCCGGTTCGCGCGGGCGAGCACGGCGTGCGGCTCGCGCTCGGCCATGGCGCAGAAGCGCAGCTCCGACGACATGCGCGCCATGCGGAGCGCGGCGCTCACACCCTTGCCCGAGACGTCGCCGATGAGGAGGCCGAGGCAGCCGTCGCCGAGGTTGATGACGTCGTAGAAGTCGCCGCCGACCTCGAACGCCGGGTCGTAGTGGCTGGCGAAGGCGAAGCCGGGGAGCGCGGGCAGGCGCTGCGGGAGGAAGCTGCGCTGCACCTGCTCCGCGAACCGCAGGTCCTGCGCCAGGCGCTGCTGCTGCAGGAGCTGCTGGTGCATGCGGGCGTTGCCGATGGCGATGCCGCACTGGTTCGCGATCCCGGTGAGCAGGTCGAGGTCCGCGCGGTCGAACGGGTGCCACATCTCCGTCGACGTCATGTGCAGGATGCCGAGGAGCTGATCGCGGCAGAGCAGGGGGGCCGCCATCATCGAGTGCGACGAGATGTTCGTGATCATCGGGTTGACGGCGCCGTCGCCCGCGGCGTCCGCGGAGAGGACGGCGCGCCGGTGCCGGAGCACCTCGTTCACGATGGTGCGCGAGATCAGGAACTGCCCGGTGTCGTCGCCGCCGCGGCGCGAGCGCACGATGCGCGGCACCACCTGCCCGGTCTCCTCGTCGAGCAGCATGATGGCGCCCCGGTCGGCGCGGGAGAAGACGCGGAAGAGGTGGTCGAGGATCTCGCCGAGCAGCGTGTCGAGGTCGACGGTGCTCGAGATGGCCGCCGCGACCGCGTAGATCGTCTCGAGCTTGCGGTAGGCGCTGTCGAGGTCCGAGACCGAGGGCGTGGTCGGCCGCGGCACGAGGGTGTGCCGGGTGGCGTCGATGGTGTTGAGGATCGGCGTCTCGGGGCCGTGGGCCGGGTCGATGACGGTGACCAGGTTGCGCGTGTCGGCGAAGCGATCCCGCCGGTCCTCGAAGCGGAAGGCCGCGTCGCAGATGCGGACCTCGTCGCCGCTCTGCAGGACGTGGCGCGTGATCGTCAGGCGGTTCACCTGCGTGCCGTTGCCGGACCCGAGGTCCTCGACGATGAACGAGCCGTTCTCGCGGGTGATGCGGGCGTGCTGGCGGGAGACCGTCGGCTCGCCGATGTAGATGTGGCAGGCGCGGCTGCGCCCGAGCAGGCACACGTCCCCGAGCGGGTACTCGGTCCCGCTGGCCGGACCTCCGATCGCGACCAGGCGTGCCATCGCTCGGCGAAGCCTCGGCTACCTGGTGAAGCGGGCCAGCGCCTCGTCGATGGTGGGGAGGATGTCGAAGGCCTTCTCGAGCCGGAGGATGCGGAAGATCTCCTTCGGCTGGCCGCGCAGACCCGCGATCTTCACGTCGCCGCCGATCATGCGCAGCCGCTTGAAGAGCGAGACGATGGCGCCCACCCCGGAGCTGTCGACCAGCTCGAGATCAGCCAGGTCGACCGCGACCTTGAGGGCCTTCTCCGCGACGAGGGTGTCGATCTGCCCCTTGATCTCCGGCGCCGTGAGGGCGTTGAGGCTGCCCTTCAGCTGAAGCACCGTGATCCCGTTCCGGTCCGCACGTGAATGCTCGAGCATCGCTCCCTCGCAGCCTTAGAGGCTGGCGCCCCCGTCGAGATACTTCACCATTGTGAGGACGTTCGGCTCCCCCGCGCGGTAGTCGATCTCGTTCATGAAGGACCGCATGATGTAGAGCCCGAGGCCACCCTCGGGGAACTTGTCGAGGTCCGGCTCCTTCACCGTCCGCGGGTCGAAGCTCTGGCCGTGGTCCGCGACGCGCAGCTCGATCCGCGGCGGCTCGATGCAGAGCTCGACGTCCACGGTCCCCTCCGGCCGGCCGGCGTAGGCGTGGAGCACGGCGTTGTTGAAGGCCTCGTTGAACGCGGAGACGAGGTGGTGGCCGAGCACGGCGCCCTGGTCCCCCGGGAGCTGGCCGCGGCACACCTCCACCAGGAGCGCACCCACCGCGTCGCGGTACTCGATGCGGGCCGGGACCGAGACTACCAGTCGTCCACTACCGGGCGTCATCCTGCGGGTAATCTTTCCAGATCCTCCCGAGGGCGGCAAGTGGCATCAAAGCGAGGGACAACTCTGGCCCGTGCCAATATAATCGCGTCATGAATCGGTCGGTCCGGCTGGCCAAGCGGTTGATGGACATTGCGGGCTCGATGCTGGGCCTCGCGATGACCCTGCCGCTGTACCCGCTGATCGCCGCGGCCATCAAGCTGGACTCCCCTGGACCGGTGTTCTATCGCCAGCGCCGCGCCAAGGGCCACGAGGACGCCAGCGGGGATCCGGCGCAGGTGCCGGTGTTCCACATGCTGAAGTTCCGCACCATGCGGCGGGACGCCGAGTCGAAGACCGGCGCGGTGCTGGCCCAGAACGGCGACCCCCGCGTGACGCGCATCGGGCGGTTCTTGCGCAAGACCCGCCTGGACGAGCTGCCCCAGTTCCTGAACGTCCTGCGGGGCGAGATGAGCATCGTCGGCCCGCGGCCCGAGCGGCCCGAGCTCATCACGAACCTGGCGGCGGCGGTGCCGTTCTTCGAGGAGCGCCTGCGCCTCGTCAAGCCCGGGATCACCGGGCTCGCGCAGATCAACCTGGACTACGCCGGCCGGATGGACGAGACCAACCCCCTCTGGCCGTACCGCGATCAGCTGCTGAACCCCTTTCAGCTCGAGGGGCTCGAGGACTCCGAGGCCGACGACATGCGCACGAAGATGCTGTACGACTTCGCGTACGCCGCCTCGCTCGAGGACTTCTGGAATTTCCTCGCGACCGACCTCGGCA
>DASXVK010000466.1:0-2157 GCA_036504295.1 Polyangia bacterium | reverse complement strand
CCGCGACCGGCACGTGCCGGCGCGCGGCCTGGCCGAGGTGGGCGCAGAGCCCGTCGGACACCTCCTCGGACACGACGTCGGTGAAGAGCACGAGGAGCGCGCGCCGCCGGTCGTGGGCGGCGAGGTAGCGGAACGCGCCGTCGTAGTCGGCCTCGACGAGCGCGGGCGTGACGTCGAAGAGCGCGCGGGCGAGCGCCGGCGTCGCCCCGGCCCCGCGCCGCGGCGCCAGGTAGCGCACGACCGTGCGGTCGAAGGCCAGGAGCCCCACGCGGTCGCCGTGCAGCGCCGCGACGTGGGCGAGCACCAGCGCGGCGTCGACGGCGCAGTCGAAGCGCGTGCCCCGCCCGGTCTCCTCGGTCATGTGGCGGCCGGCGTCGAAGCAGAGCAGGACGTGCTGGCTGCGCGAGGGGCGCAGCGCGCGGCTGATCGGCCGCTGGCGCCGCGCCGTCGCCTTCCAGTCGATGCCGCGGTAGTCGTCGCCGCGAGCGTAGTCACGCAGGCCGGCGATCTCGATGCCGCCCGCCGGCCGCGCGCGCCGGATGCCGTGCACCGCGAGGAGCGAGCGGCGCGCCATCAGCTCGTAGGCGCCGACGCCGGCGACGCTGGGGTAGACGCGCACCGCCTCCTCGGGCAGCCCGGGCAGCTCGCGCTCGCACAGCCCGAAGGGGCCGCGCAGCCGCATGGGCGCGGCGGCGATGACCAGGCGGCCGCGGCGGGCCGGGGTCACGCGGTACTCGAGGGCGACCTCCCCCTGCGCGGGCACCCGCGCCGCGAGCTCCACGCGGCGCGGCGCGACCGCCTCGGGCCAGGTCTCGACCAGCCGGACCGCGGCGGGGCGGGCGCCGCGGTTCGCGACGGTCACGGTGACGAGCGCGCGCGCCTGATGCGACAGGACGGCGGCGCAGCGGCGCCGGAGCTGCAGCGGGCCCCCGCGCCGGACGAGGATGGCGTCGGCCACCGCGAGCGCGACGAGCGCGGCGTCGACGGCGCCGGCGACGGCCGCGAGCCCGGGCGCGAGCGCCGCGAGCAGCCACAGGGCGGCGCCCCCGAGGAGCAGCAGGCCCAGGCGCGCGGTGGGCAGGGTCACGGTTACCTCGGCACCGCCACCGCCTCGACCACCTGGGCGATGCACGCGTCGGGGGTCGCGCCCTCGATCTCGGCCTCGGGCTTGAGGATGACGCGGTGGCGCAGCGCCGGCGCGCACAGCGCCTGGACGTCGTCGGGCGCGACGAAGTCGCGGCCGGCGAGCGCGGCGTGGGCCTTCGCCGCGGCGAAGAGCGCGACCGAGGCGCGCGGGCTGGCCCCGACAGCGATGGCGGCGTGCTCGCGGGTGCCGCGCACGATGGCGGTGATGTAGCCCATCACCTCCGGCACGACCTTCACCGCGGCGACGGCGGCGCGGGCCGCGAGCACCGCGTCGAGATCGGCGACCGCCCTCACCCGCTCGGCGAGCCGGAGCGGATCGAAGCCCGCCTGGTACGAGGCGAGGATGCCGTCCTCCTCTGCCTTCGTCGGGTAGCCGACGGCGATCTTGAGGAGGAAGCGGTCGAGCTGCGCCTCGGGCAGCGGGAACGTGCCCTCGAACTCGATGGGGTTCTGCGTGGCGATGACCGTGAAGAGCGGCGGGAGCGGGTGGCTGGTGCCGTCGATGGTCACCTGCCGCTCCTGCATGCCCTCGAGGAGCGCGGCCTGGGTGCGGGCGGGCGCGCGGTTGATCTCGTCGGCCAGGAGGAGGTCGGTGAAGATCGGCCCGCGCCGCAGCTCGAAGCCCTGCGTCTTCAGGTCGAAGACGTTGGTGCCGAGGATGTCCGCGGGCATGAGGTCGGGCGTGAGCTGCACGCGCTTGAAGTCGCAGCGCAGCGCCCGCGCGAGGGCGCTCACGCACAGGGTCTTGGCCGTGCCCGGCGGCCCCTCGAGCAGGACGTGGCCGCCGGCGCAGATCGCCACCAGCAGCTCGTCGATCATGCGCCGCTGCCCGACGATCACCTGGCCCAGCTCGGCCGTGAGGCGATCACCGAGCGCCTGGGGCGCGAGGCCGCGCGCCGCGCTCTCAGCCACGTGTGCCATGCATCCGCTCCTCGAGCTCGTGGAGGCCGCGCGCGACGCGCGCGAGGTCCCGGGGGGTGAGCGCCGCGTCGGGCGCGCCGGCCGCGAGCA
>DASXVK010000465.1:0-21051 GCA_036504295.1 Polyangia bacterium | reverse complement strand
CGCGGTTCACCCCAGTCCCCGGGGCCCCGGACGCCGGTCCGGGTGCGCGCTCGGGTGCCCAGGCGTGGCCGCGACGGTACGCTCCGGCCCCTGGCGGCCCCGCCGGGGTGCGTCTATCGCAAGCGCCGATCCGTCCTGCGGCCTGTCCGCGTGCGCTTGACCCGTCGTTACCGCCGCCCGTACCATGCGGGGATGCGCCTCGGCCTCGCGCTCGCGTTGGCGGCGATCCTCGCCGCGGCCTCGGCCGCGGGGCAGGAGCGCGAGGTGGAGGTCGGCCCGGCCGGGGCGCCCGTGTACGAGAGCGCCGACGCCGCCTCCGCGACGGTGAAGGACCTGCCCGGCGGGACGCGGCTGCGGCCCATCTCGCGGCAGTGGGGCTTCTACAAGATCCGCTTCGGGGCGCGCGGCCGGGTCGGCTGGATCCGCGCCAGCGACACCGTGGCGCCCGCCGGAGCGAAGCCCGCGCCCGTGCCCGCCAAGGCCGCCCCCCCGACCGGAGCCAAGGCCGCGGCGCCCGCCCGCCCGGCCCGCGGCGTCCCCGCGCGCGCCGCCGCCCCCGCCCCGACGCCGGCGCCGGCGGCGGAGCCCGCGGCCGCGGCGGACGGCGGCGCCGACGAGACCGCGGCCGCCGCGCCCGCCGCGCGGCCCGAGGCGCCGCTCGCCCCGCCGCTGCGCCTGGCCTGGCCGCCGCCGCTCGGCGAGTGGCTCAAGGTCACGCGCGCCTGGGCGGACACGGTGAGCCCCGCCCACCTCGGCGTCGCCGGCGCCCTCGTCCTCCTCGTGCTGCTCGTGCTCGCCTATCTCGGGTACCGCGTCGTGAAGGGCGTCGTGCTCCTGCCGGTCCGCGCGGTGCGCCGGGTCGCGCGCCGCCTCGCCCGGCGCGCGGAGCAGCGGCAGGCCGCGCCGCCCAAGGTCCGCGCCGAGGTCGCCGCGCGCCTCGCCGAGATCGAGGGCCTCACCGCGGCCGTCGCGGCGGCGGGGCCCACCGGCGTGTCGCTCCACGAGACCTACGTCGCCGCCGGGGCGGACGACTGCGCCATCACGGCGTTCGCGGCCGCCGCGGCCCAGCGGGAGGCGCAGCCGGAGTTCCCGGGCTGGCTCGCCCTGCTCACCGAGGACGATCCCGTGGCCCGCGACGATTTCACGCGCGCCTGGCTCCTCGAGGTGGTGCGCGCGCGCGCCCAGAGCTTCCTCGACCTGCACCCCGCGTTCGGCGGCCGCGGCCTGCGCGCCGAGCGCGAGGAGGGTGACGAGGCGACCGACATCGCGTTCCAGTTCGTGAGCGCCTCGGGCCTGGGCGCGACCCTCGACGGCGAGCAGCACAAGGCCGCGCTGCTCCTGACGACCGCCATCGAGCGCGCGCGCGTCCACCTGCCGAACCCGTACGCGGTCGCCGATTTCATCCGCGCCCTCGCCGCGGCGGCGGCCCCCGACCCCGCGGCCGCGCCGGCCGCCGTCGAGAGCTCGCCCGTGCCGCCGCTCGCCACCCTCCTCTTCGGGGCGGCGCCGCACCAGAACGCCGGCGCCTTCACCGAGGGCGGCGCCGTGGCCCCCGAGGTGACCGACGCCGTCGACCGGCACCGCGAGTCCGGCCGCGAGGTGTGCGACGGCCCGGCGCTCCTCGCCGCGATCACCGGCGTCGCGCCCGGCGTCGGCGCCGTGCTCGTGGCCGCCCTCTCCGGCGGGATGAGCGCCGCCGCCGCCACCCTCAAGCTGCGCCAGACCCTGACCCAGAACCCCGGCAGCGCCGTGTCCCAGGCGAGCGCGACCCTGGGCGCCCGCGTCGCGGGCTGGGTCGCCGGCCGCGAGCGCAAGATGCTCGTCGCGGCCGTCGAGCGCGCGCTGGGCCGGGAGGCGCTCGACGCCGCCCTCGCGCGGGCGCGGGGCCTGCGCCAGATGCACGGGCGCGACCTGGCGCAGGACGCCCAGCGGCTCCTCGGCAAGTGGCAGAAGGTGCGCCTGCCCGAGGCGCTCCTCGAGGTCCACACCACCGACCTCGAGCGCGTCCGCGCCGCGGTGAGCACGGCGGCGGACCGCTACGTCGGGATCCTCGCGACGCTCGCCGAACGGCCCGACGACCGCGCCGCGCTCGCCGCCGTCGGCTACCTCGTCGCGGGCCTGGGCGTCAGCGCCTTCGCCGACGCGCCCGACGCGACCCGCGTGCTCATCGCGGAGGCGGCGCGGCCGGTGCGCCGCACCGCGACCCGCGCGGCTACTTCCGCATGACGGCGAAGCGGAAGTTCGGGTAGCCCGCCATCGCCGCGGTCCGCAGCACCTTCGACAGCATCGCGAACGGCACCTGCTTGTCGCACAGGAGCAGCACCACGTCGTCGTTCTCCGACGGGCCGCGCGTGGCGGAGCGGCGCATCGCGCGCAGCGTGTTCAGCTTGTTGTAGAGCGGGACGATCTTGTCGCCCTCCATGGGCGCGTCGATCTTGCCCTTGCCCACCTTGGCGATCGTGACCTGCTCGACCTTCAGCTCCTGGTCGGAGAGCGACACCATGGTCGCCATCTTGAGCTGCTGGCTGACGTACGACGACGGCAGCTTGACGTTGGCCGCCTGCTGCAGCTGCAGCTCCTGGGACGCGTAGCTGACGAGGAGGAAGAAGAGGATGTTCGTGAGGATGTCGATGAGCGCGACCAGGTTCAGCGGGACGTCATAGTCGCTCTCACCGGAGACCATGGCCTAGTCCGCCTTGATGATGCCCGAGATGACGGTCTTGGGGAACAGCCGGACCTTGCGCTTCGCGTCGAGCTTGTACTCCCGCGCCGCCTCCATCGTGACCACGATGTTGTCGTAGGGGATGCTCTCGTCGGGGACCAGCATCATGGTCTCCGAGCGCGGGTACTTCTCCTTGACCTGATAGAGGTACTCGGAGAGGCCGCGCGCGTCGTAGTTGCCGCCGGCCTTCGGCAGCGTCCGCTTGAGCTTCTCGAGGTCCTCGGCGGGCAGCCAGTCGTTCGAGGCCGCGATCTTGTACTCGTTCGGCGTCATCTGGATGGTGATGACGACCTGGCTCTTCTGCATCTCCGCCGGCGGCGTGTCGCTCTGCACCGGCACCGACGCCTGGAGGAACGAGACGATGGCGGCGCCGAACGAGGCGAGCAGGAAGAAGAGGATGTTGGACATGACGTCCATGAGGGGCGTCAGGTTCAGGTCGACGACGACGTCCGCGGAGCCTTCGCTCCCGAACATCGACTTGCGCCCGCCGAACATGGAGTGCCCGGACACGCGCTCCCTCTAGGCGGCGTTCTTCTGCGCCTGCTGCGTGATGAGGAGCTGGTCGACGAGCTGCGCCGCGCCGAACTCCATCTGCGACAGGATCTTGTTCTGGCGGCCGAGGATGATCATGTAGACCGCGATGATCGCGACGGCGACCACGAGCCCGAAGAAGGTGTTGTAGAACGCGATCGAGATGCCCTTCGACAGCGCCTCCTGCTTCAGGCCGGCGTCCATGCCGCCGATGCCGCTGAAGGAGATGATGAGGCCGCGGATGGTGCCGATGAGGCCGAGCAGCGTGGCGACGTTGGACATCTGGGGCAGGTAGCCGGTCCCGCGCCGCAGCTTCGGCAGCTCCTGGACCGCGGCCATCTCGACCGCGCGGCGGATCTCACGCTCGCTGCGGTTCGCCCGCAGCAGCGCCGCCTTGAAGACCACCGTGAGCGGGTGCGGGCGGGAGTTGCAGAGCTGCAACGCGCGCGCGTAGGAGCCCGACTCGACGAAGCCCATCACCTGCTTGAGCAGGGCGTCCGTTGACATGCCGTACTTGAACCACAGACTCGCGATGCGCTGGATGATCAGCCCGAGGCCGATCGCGGCCACGAGCATGTTGGCGAACAGGAACGGCTCGCCGGACTTGATGAGCTCGAGCATGCCTGCCTCCGCTACCCGTCGGAAAACTCTACAGGACTCGGCTGTCTACAGTCAACAAGCAGTGGGGGGGTCCTCATCGATAGTCGCGGGGCGCGCCGCCGGGCTAGGGCGCGACCGTGAGCTCGGTGACGTCCACCTTGAGGAGATACCCGCTGAGCGAGTCGGAGTTGACCTCCAGGAGGTGGTCGCCCTCCTGGTAGACGCGGGCCGACCAGCTGAACTCCATGTCCGGGCCGGCCAGGTTGAAGATGTCGCGGCCCGCCGTCTCGTAGGCGAACCGTTCGACGCACCCGCTCTCGTAGATGTAGATGTTCGTGTCGGCGCCCGGCGACCGGGCCTCCTCGAAGTAGAGGGTCACGTTGATGTCCGCCTCGCCGTGGGTGCGGACGATGAAGCGGCGCTCCCCGGGGAAGTTGCCCTTGAGGTAGTGGTCGGCGTCGAGCACGCAGCCGCCGGCGGTGCCGCAGACGGGGACGGTGCTGTCGCAGACGCTCTCGTCGCGACCGCTGGCGAAGCCGCCGGCCGAGCTGAAGAGACACCCGCCGGCCCCGAGCGCGACGAGGCAGAGGACGGGGACACCCGCGAGCCATCTCACAGCCGCATCTTACCCGAGCCCCGGCGCGGCGGGAAGTGCGGTGGCGTCCGGTGGTGGCCACGGGCCCCCATTCGCGGCGGGCGCGGCTGTGATAGAATCGCCGGGTGATACCGCGCCTCGCGCTCTGCGCGCTCCTCGCCCTCGGGTGCAGCAAGAACCACCCCGCCGTCGGGGACGGCGGCGTCACCGACGCCGGTCCCGACGACGCGTGCAGCCTGGCCAACGAGCCGCGCTTCGACGGCGGGCAGAGCGTCCCGGTCGAGGGGGAGGTGCTCAACTTCTTCGACGTGTGGGGCACCTCGCCCAAGGACCTCTACGTGTCCGGCACCGGGGGCCGGGTCATGCGCTGGAACGGCACGGCGTGGAGCCGCGAGGCCACCCCGGCGCCGGCGAACCCGGCCACGTCGGGCGACCTGCTCGGGATCTGGGGCAGCGGGCCGGACGCGGTCTGGACCGTCGGCCTGGGCGGCACGATCTTTTACCGTGGCAACGGCACGTGGTACTCGCAGTCCGGACCGCCCGACGACGGCGGGACCTTCACGACCGACCTCCACGGCGTCGCCGGGGGCGGCGACGTGGGCAGCGTGTGGGCCGTCGGCTCCAACGCCACCATGATCCACAGCACCGACAACGGCACGAGCTGGGCCTACGTCAGCGTGCCGACGCAGGAGACGCTGAACGGCCTCTGGATCGCGCCCGGCGGCGGCGCCGGCGCCGCGGTCGGCAACCTCGGCACCATCCTGACCTACGACGGCTCGACCTGGCAGCGGCAGCGGGTCAGCGGCCTCACCGCCCACCTCAAGGGCGTCTACGGCACCGACGCGACGAACATCTGCGCCGCCGGGCTCAACGGCACCCTCGTGTGCAACGCGGGCGGCACGTGGCACCGGGTGACCCCGACCGGGCTGCTGCCCAAGGACCAGGAGTGCCAGCAGGCGGTCACGCCGTGGCCGAGCGTCTTCCTGCGCGACATGTGGTCCGTCGACGGCCGGCTCTTCGTCGTCGGCTGGAGCGGCACCATCGGGCTCCTCGGCGGCGGCGACCGGGCGACCATCTACCAGGTGACCGAGAACCGGCTCGAGTCCGTGTGGGGCACGCGCGTCATCGACACCCCGGGCCAGGGCGACGGCGGCATCCCCGACGGCGGCCTCGTGACCCACCACGAGGTCTTCATCGTGGGCGTCACGGGGACGGTGTTCCGCGTCGTGATGCCGTAGGTGCGGGCTTAGGGCAGCCCGGTCACCGCCATCGGCGTCGCGCTCCAGCCGTAGGCGACGACGCCGCGGCCGACCTGGCCCTCGTTCGTGCTGCCCCAGCAGTCGACCTCGCCGGCCGCGAGCAGCGCGCAGGTGTGGTAGTAGCCAGTCGTGACGTGGAGGGCGCCCGCGAGCCCAGTCACGGTGAGCGGCGTGAGCGCGCATGGCTGGCTCGTGCCGGTGCCGTCGATGCAGTGGCTGCTGCTGGTCGCGCCCAGGATGCCGTCGATGTTCGAGCCCCAGCAGCGCGCGGTGCCGTCGGCGAGGCGGGCGCAGGTGTGGTAGGCGCCGGCGGCGAGCTGCGCGGCGCCGGTGAGGCCGGAGACGGGCGTCGGCGCGTCGCGCTCGGTGGTCGTGCCGTCGCCGAGGCCGCCCAGCGTGTTGAGCCCCCAGCAGCGGGCGGTGCCGTCGGCGAGGAGCGCGCAGGTGTGCAGCGCGCCGGCGGCGAGCTGCACGACCGCCGCGAGGCCGGGCACCAGGCCCGGCGTGCTGCGCGTGCCGGCGGAGCCGTCGCCGAGCTGCCCGTAGTAGTTGCTGCCCCAGCAGGCCACGGTGCCGTCGCCGAGCCGCGCGCAGGTGTGGCCCGAGCCGAGCGCGAGCTCCCGGGCGCCGGCGAGCCCGGCGACCGTGATCGGGCTCGTCCCGCAGTCGCGCGCCGTGCCGCTGACCGTGCACGTCCCCGTGGTGCTCCCGCCGAGCTGGCCGGCGGAGTTGAGCCCCCAGCAGCGCGCCGTGCCGTCGCCGAGGAGCGCGCAGGTGTGGTACTGGCCGGCGCCGAGCTGCGCGATGCCGGCGAGCCCGGGGACGGCGACGGGGATCGTGTGGTTCGTGGTCGTGCCGAGGCCGAGCTGGCCGGCGGCGTTGCTGCCCCAGCAGCGCACCGCGCCGCCGGTGACGATGGCGCAGGTGTGGGTGCCCCCGCCGGCGAGCTGCGCCGCGTCCGCCAGCGAGCTCACCGTGATCGGGGTGCGCGCGCACGGGGTCGAGAGGTACGTGCAGGTCTCGGGCGCGGCCGCGCCGAGCTGGCCGGCGGTGCTGGAGCCCCAGCACTTGGTCGCGCCGGCGGCGGCGAGGTCGCAGGTGTGGGCGCCGCCGGCGGCGAGGGTCACGACGGCAGCCGCGGGGCCGCCGTCCCAGGCGGCGGGGGTGGCGTCGGCGGTGGCGTCCGCGCCGGCGGCGGAGTCCGTGGCGGTGGCCGCATCCGCGCGCGCATCCGTGGCCACGGGCGCATCCGTGGTCGCGGGCGCATCCGTGGCCGCGGGCGCGTCAGCGCGCGCATCCGTCGCCACAGCCGCGTCCGTGCGCGCGTCCGGCGCCGGGGCCGCGTCCGCGGCGTCCGGGCCCGCGTCCGCGGTCGCGGCGCCGTCGCGCGCGGCGTCCAGCGCGCCGCTGTCGTGGCCGGGGGCGGGGGACGCGGGGGAGCCGCCACAGCCGAGCGCCGTCAGCATGCCCACCAGCAGGAGCCAGGACCACCGTCGCGTCATGTCGCCGCCTCCGAGCAGAGACATGGTACGCCGGCAGAGGCGTAGCCTTCTCGCCAAATGTCGGGCCGGGGACAGCGGCGGCGGAGAGGCGAGCTACGGGACCGGCACGAGGGCCGCGACCGCCGCGCGGGTCTCGTCGAGGTCGAGCACGTCGTCGACCACGGCGTCGAGGCGCAGCCGGCAGAGGTCGCGGGTCGGCTGGCGGTCGTAGTCGGGCTGGAGCGCGATGATCGGCATCACCCAGTCGAGGCGCCGCAGGTCCTCGAGCGCCCGCACGCCGTCCTGCTCGAGCACCACGGCGTCGCACAGGATCGCGTCGACCGCCTCGCCGCCGCCGCCGGCCCGCTCGGCCGCGTACGCGCGCAGGCCGCGCTGATCGGCCTCGCGCACGCGGTAGCCGTCGTGGCGCAGGCCCTCGGCGATGAGCCGCCGCACGAAGGGGCCGTCCGAGACGAGCAGCAGCGACGGCCCCGGTGAAGGACTCTGCACGACGCACGCGTGACCCGCGACCGAGCTCATGACCGACCTCCTGATCGCACCGTTCGTGCGCTGCTGATCAGGAGTCGCCGGCGGCCGCGCCAATGTTCATCGTCGGCGAAAGCGGCTGCGCCTCCTCGGCGCCGCCCCGGGCCGGCCCTCGGCCTCGGCGCGCTCCTTGAGGTCGCGCAAGACGTCCAGGTGCTGCCGCTCGTACGGCGCGATCCAGCGGGCGTAGATCTCGTGCAGAGGCACGGGGTTGAGGTAGTGCAACTTCTCGCGCCCGCGGCGGATGGTCGCGACGAGGTTGGCCTCCTCGAGCCGCCGCAGGTGCTGGGTCACGGCCTGGCGGCTGATCGCGAGGTGGGCACAGAGCTCCCCCAGCGACTGGCCGTTCTCCTGCCGCAGCCGATCCAGCAGCCGCCGCCGGGTCGGATCGGCCAGCGCCTTGAAGACCCTGTCGACCGCCGCGCTCGACCCCGCTTTCGCTACCACAGCTTCGGGAGCGGCCGTCCGACCTCGAGCAGGGACTTCAGGCTCGCGAGCACCTTCGGCCAGCCGTCGGTGATGCCCTCCTCCATGTCGGAGCCGGGCTCGAGGCGGTCGTGCGTCACCGTCAGGCGCACCACGTCGCGATACGGCTCGAGGTCGAACGTGACCCGCGAGTGCTTCTCCTCGTGCGCCTCGTCATCCGGGAAGGCCCAGGTCAAGACGAGGCGCCGCGGCGCGGCGCTCTCGACGATCCGGCCGACCAGCCGGAGCGTGCGGTCCGCTTCGGCGCTCCGGTGCTCCCACCGCGAGCCGGGCCGCCAGTCGGACACGTTCTCGTGCTGCCAGTAGCGCGCCGTCATCTTCGGGTCGATGAGCGCGTTCCACACCTTCTCCGGCGTGGCCGCGATGTAGGTCACGTACACGAACTCGGGCTTCTCCATGGCGATCTCCTTCCCCTCCCTCACATGCAATTGGATGCTTGCATGTCAAGCGGCGGGGCATCCCCGTTGCCGCCCATCGGAGCGGCCTGGTACGCTCGCCGCATGCGGCCCCGCCGCTCGCGGCGGCGCGCCTCCACCACAGCGCGACCCCGCTGGGTGAGGGCGGCATCCTCGTGGCCGGCGGCTGGCAGCGCGACACAAACCTCGCGACCAGCGAGGTGCTCGCGCCCGCGGCCGCGGCGTGGGGACCGGGACCGCCGCTGCGGGTGGCGCGCGACGGGCACTGCGCCGTCGCACTCGCGGACGGGAGCGTGCTCCTCTTCGGCGGCCAGGACCCCTCGCACCGGTCGGTGCGCGAAGTCGAGGTCGTGACAGCACGCTGAGCGCAGCTCAAACGGCTTCGACGCTGACCGGTGGCGCCTTATACTGGATCGCATGAAGGCACGCGAGGGCCCCCCGGCCACCTACGAGGACCTGCTGAAGGTGCCCGACATCTTCATCGCCGAGATCATCGACGGCGAGCTGATCCAGAGCCCGCGGCCCGGGGCGCGGCATGCGACGGGCGCGACGGGCATGTTGACGCAGATCTGCGGTGCGTTCCACGGCCCCACCCGCCCGGGCGCGCCGGGCGGGTGGTGGATCCTCTTCGAGCCCGAGCTGCACCTGCACGGCGACGTCGTCGTCCCCGACGCTGCCGGCTGGCGGCACGAGCGCATGCCGGTGATCCCGGACGTCGCGTACTTCGAGCTGCCGCCGGACTGGGTGTGCGAGATCTTCTCACCGCGGCGCGAGGAGATCGACCGCGTGCGCAAGATGCCGATCTACGGGCGCGAGGGCATCGGGCATCTCTGGCTGGTGGACCCGGTCGAGCGGACGCTCGAGGTCTACGGCCTCGAGGGCGGCCGCTGGGTGGTCCTCGGCACCCACGCCGGCGACGAGCGCGTGCGGGCGGCCCCGTTCGCGACGGTGGAGCTGGACCTGTCGCGGTGGTGGATCCCCTGACCCCGGCGCCCTCCTGAGTAGCGCTCCCCTGGAGGGGGATACCTACCGAGACTCGAGGCGCGCGCAGCGGCCGCGGCCCCGGCGCCCGCCGCTCACTCCCCCGCCGGCGCGCTCGCGGGCGCCGACGCCGACGCCGGCTCGCGCCGCCCGCACTCGGCGAGGCGCTTCTCGAGGTACGCCTGGGGCAACGCCAGCTCCATCGTGAAGCTCGCGCCCTCGGGCACGACGCGGGCGAAGTCGAGCAGCTCCGCGAGGTTCGTGTCACCGCTCGCCTGGGCCTGGACGCGGGCCACGGCGAGCGCGGCGCCCAGCGCCTTGCCGAGGTCCTCCACCTGCGCGGGCGCGCTGCCGCGCACGGCCGCGACCAGGGCGACGTCGCCCGCGGCGTCGACGTGCAGCTCGATGCGCTCGGCGGCCGCGCGGAACTGGCGCGCGAGGCCGGACTGATCGCCCCCGAGGAGGCGGCCGAGGAGCTGTCCCCCGACGACGCCGTAGACGTCGCCGAAGGCGCGCTCGGCGGGGATCGCGGGCGTCGCCGCCGGCGCGCGGCCTTCGAGCCGGTCGACCGCCCCGCGCACCGCCGCGGGGGTGCCGGCGACGACCATGGTGCCGCCCCAGAGCGCGAACGCGGACTGCCCGCCGGCGCCCGTGTCGTAGAGCGTGGCCCGGTCGCCGTACTTCGTGGGCGCGGCGCCGGCGAGGGCCTCGCCGAAGCGCGCCTGCTTGAAGTCGCCGGAGACGACGAAGCCGTCGTCGAAGACCGCGACCCGGTCGACGTCGCGCCGGAGGTCGATGCCGGTCTTCGCCTGCACCTCCGCGAAGGGATCGCCGCCGCCGCCGGCGCCGAGGCAGTTGAGGAGCAGCCGGCCGACCGGCGAGGCGACGAGCGCGTTGGCCTCGACCACGACGGCGGTCACGCCCTTGCCGCCCGGCAGCGCCGTGAGCACCGGGTCGCGGTTGCGCTCCTCCTGCGGCGCGCCCGCCGCCGGGGCGGAAGCCGGCGCGAGCGTGCGCCGCTGCTTCATGCGCTCGAGCTGCGGGCCGCGCGGGTAGCGCGGGAACGCGACCTCGCGCGGGCGCGCGGCCTCGCCCGGTGGTCGCTCGCCCCGCGTCATGAGGAGCGCCGCGACGGCGAGCAGGAGCGCGGCGAGCCCGAGCCACAACCAGCGACGTCGCATCAGAAGTCCCTCTGTTCGAAGCGCCACACGGCGAGCGCCAGGAACGCCAGCGCGAAGACCAGCAGGCCGACGATGAGGGCCCCGAGGCGCGCGGGGACGACGGGCTGCGCGGCCGCGATCGCGCCGACCGACTCGGCGAGCGCGGCGACGCGGGGGAGCGGCAGGGTCAGCGCCTCGAAGACGAGGCGCCCCGCGCCCGGCTTGAAGGCGCGCGCCACGTCGGCGCGGTAGCTCGCCACGATCCCGGCGATGAAGAAGAACCCCCCGGTGGCGGCGGAGAAGGCGGCGCTGCGCACGAAGAGCGCGGCGGCCAGCATGGGCGCGTACAGGGCGCTGAAGGTGACGCTGGCGAGGAGCGCCGCCAGGACGGGGCGCAGCGTCCAGACGCCGGCCTTGAGCCCGAGGATGAGGCAGAGGCCGCCCGCGCCGTAGAGCGCGCCGATCACCGTGAGCGCGAGCACGCCGGCGAAGGTGCCGGCGAGCAGCTCCCAGCGTCGCACCGGCAGCGCGAGCAGGTGCTCGATGCGGCCCGGCGCGAGCAGGAGCGGCCCGAAGTCGGCGCACAGCAGCAGGCCGAAGCCGATCCCGCCGTAGTAGATGAGCAGCGCCGCGGCCTTGAAGATCGGCCGGAGCGCCACGTCGACCGAGCGGATGTCGCTGCTCATGCTGGCGCCGAAGAAGCGCGTGGCCGCCAGGGCGCCGTCCACGACGTCGAGCCGCAGGCCGATGGCGATGCCGGCGAGCAGCAGCGTCACGCCGATCGCCATCGCGAGGAACCAGCGCCGCGACAACGCCTCGCGGATGACGTCGGCGGCGACGCCGGCGACGGCCCTCACGCGCGCTCCTGGACGGCGTCGGCGAAGACCGCCTCGAGGTCGCGGGCCTCGCGGCCGAGCTCCACGACGAGCGCCCCGGCGGCCCGGGCGCGGTCGAGGGCGAGGTTCATCGCGGCGGGGTCGGCGGCGTCGCAGCGGTAACGGTCGGGGCCGCCCGCCGGCGCGAAGCCCGCCGCGGCGAGCGCCGCCGCGGCGGCGCCGGGGGCGAAGCGCACCTCCCACCCCGTCCCGGAGCGCAGCAGGTCCTCGAGCCGCCCCTCGCGCACGAGCCGGCCGTGGCTCAGGATGCCGATGCGGTCGCACAGCCGCTCGGTCTCGGCGAGCAGGTGCGAGTTGACGAAGATGGTGGCGCCGCGGCTGCGCTCCTCGGCGAGGATGCGGCGCACGTCCATGCGGCCGAGCGGGTCGATGCCGTCGGTGGGCTCGTCGAGCACGAGGAGGTCGGGGTCGCCGAGCAGCGCGGCGGCCAGCCCCAGGCGCTGCCGCATACCCTTCGAGAAGGTGCCGATCGTGCGCTGGGCGTCGGCGGTCAGCCCGACGCGGGCGAGCAGGCGCGCGAGCGCGCCCGCCGGCGTGGCGACGCCCTTGAGCCGGGCGACGCTCGCGAGGAACTCCGGCGGCCGCCACGCGAGCGGCAGGTGGAGCTGCTCGGGCAGGTAGCCGATGCGCGCGCGCGTGCGCGGGTCCGCGGGATCGCCGCCCAGCGCGCGCACCCGCCCGGCGGTGGGCCGCACGACGGAGAGCAGGATCTTCACGAACGTGGTCTTGCCGGCGCCGTTCGGCCCCAGGAGCCCGAAGGCGATCCCGCGCGGCACGGTGAGGTCGACGCCGCCGAGCGCCTGGATCGCCGCGCGGCGCGGCCACCGCGTGTAGGTCTTCGCCAGCGCCGCGGCGTCGATCGCGAGCACCTGGCCATCATAGCCCGGCGGTCCGCCGGGTGGGCTAGAAGGTGAAGGTGACGCCGCTCGCCGCGGGGAACGGGATGACGACCAGGTTCGAGCGCTCCTTCACCGGCGACTGGCTGCCGTCGACGACGCCGCGGACGTTGCCCGCGGTCACCATGAAGCCGACGCTCTCGCCCGCCACCGGCTGGTAGTGGTCCATCGCGCCCCAGCGGGCGTCGTACACCCAGTTGATCGCGATCTGATCGCCCTGGGTCACGTCCCCGCCGCTCGCGGCGAGCCCGTACCAGAACTGGATGATCCCCGACGTGACCCACGCGCCGTCGATCTTGAGCGCGAGCCAGAGCGTGTACTGGAGCGGCCCCGTCCACCCCGGCGGCGTCACGTCGGGCCAGCGGTCGGCGCCGTCCTTCTTGCCGAACTCGACGGCGACGCCGTCGGCGCGCACGGCCAGCTGCGTGATGGTGGTCGTGGCGGGCCAGCTCGGCACGTCCGGCGGCGAGTTGGGGATCGTCGCCGACGCCAGGATCGTCTCGCCGTCGGGGAGCGCGTCGACCGCCACGGCGCGCGCGGCGGCGCCGCCGAACCGCCCCACCCCCTCGTGCACCATCTGCCACTCGGTCGTGACGGGCCCCGCGGCGCTCGGCGCGAGGAGGGCGAGCGTGAAGTCGTGCACCCCGCCGGGCGCGACCGCGTCGCCGGCCGCGAGGTCGACGCGGCCCGCGCTGGAGAGCGGATCGCCGGCCGCGGCGCCGCCGAGCCGATAGGCGCCGCTCGTCCACGTGGTCGAGCCGGTGTTGCGGACGCTGATCGTCACCCGGCGCGCCTCACCGCACGTCAGCGCCGCGGGGAGCGGGGCCGAGACGATCTCGGCATCGTCGGTCGGCGGCGGGCCGGCCTCCACGCCCGTGTCGGCGGCCGCCGGGGCGCCATCGACGGCGATGGTCGAGTCGCGGGGCGCGGCGTCCCCGGCGGCGGCGTCCGCGGCGGCCGCGGCCGCGTCGGCGCCGGCGTCCGGCGGGTCGGAGCTGGAGACCTGCCCGACGCAGCCGCCGGCGGCCACGAGCGAGAGGACGAGGGTCACGGCCGCGTGGCGTCGCATGATCTCACTCCGTCGCTGCCCGCCGCGGCGACGCCGCGGCGCGCAGACCCGCGAGGGTGCGCTGCAGCGTGGCGACGGCGAACGGCAGGTTGTGCAGGCCGCGGCTCGCGTCGCGGGCGATCAGCAGGTAGTTGTACGCGAACGGCACGAGGTCGGCGGCGGCGGGCGGCACCACGAAGGGCCGCTCCACGCCGGCGAGCTGGCCGTCGTGATCGCAGTCGCCGAGGTCGACGCCGCGCGCGTCGACGAGCACGAGGAGCTCGTGGCTCGTGCCGATGCCCGCGGCCGCGCCGCCGCAGCCGCGCAGCCCGCGGCTGGCGACCTGGGCGTCGAGCGCGCGCTTCACGGCGGCGAGCAGGCCCTCCACCTCCTGCCGGTTCGTCTCGACGACGCCGTCGCCGTCGAAGTCCGCGCGGGCGCGCAGGTCGAAGCGGGCGCGGCCGGGGTGGCAGTGGCCGCCGCACGCGGCCACGTTCTCGACCTCGCCGCGCCGGGCGCGGAGGCTGTGGCCGCCGACCCGCGCCGGCCCGGCGCTGCGGTCGGCCGCCGCCATGTGGCAGCGCACGCAGCCGCCCTCGACGGTCGCGTGGGGCCCGCCGGCGGGCGGCACCGCCCCGTCGATCGGCCAGGCGCCACGGCCGGCCAGCACCTGCGCCTGCGGCGCGTGCGGCGCGCGCGCGGGGCCCGCGGCCGCCTCGGGGCGGTCCGCCGCGTGGTGGCAGCGCGCGCAGAGCTCCGCCCGCGGCGCCCGGAGCTGGCCGGGGTGCGTGGCCGCGTGCGGGTCGTGGCAGGCCGGGCAGGTGACGGGCTCGGCGCGCACGAGGCCGGGCGCGTGGCGCGGAGCGCCGCGCACGCTCGCGATGAAGCCCTGCGCCGAGTGGCACGCCGCGCACCCCGGCGTGGTCGCCGGGCCCGCGCGGCGATCGACCCGCACCGCCATCGGCGAGTCGCGCCACTCGGCCACGTGCGTGTACTGCGGCGGCGCGTCGTGGCACACCGCGCACATGCCGACGCCCCAGGTGACCGAGCGGCCGAGCGCGAGGCTCGAGTAGTTGAGCTTGCCCGGGCCGTGGCACGAGATGCAGGTGACGTTCGCGAGCGGCCGCAGCGGCGCCGGGAGCGGCTTGGCGCGCGCGCCGGCGGGCGGCACGGCCCAGCCCACGCGGCGGGCCTCGTCGTCGAAGCCGCCGTTCGCGACGGTCTCGTCGTACCCGGTCGCGTGGCAGCGCAGGCACGCCGGACCGTACGCGCCGCGGCCCTTGAGCTCGCCGGCGAGGCCGCGCGCCATCACCGTCGCGTGGCGGGTGCGCTGCCACCCGAGCGCCTGGGGCGCGTGGCATGCGGAGCGGCCGCAGTCCTTGGGCACGTCGGCCCAGCGGCCCGCGTAGAGGTTGAACTGCACCTGGGACCGCGCATCCTCGACGACGTACTGCCCGGGCACGTCTGGCGTGAAGCGCGCCGCGCGGCCATCGGCGGGGGCGAGCTGCGCCCGCGAGGCGGGCGGCGCCTTCACGATGCGCCACGCGTACGCGCTCGCCGGCGCGGCCGCGAGCCACACGCCGACGCCCACCGGCGTCCCGCTCACGCCTGCGTTTCGCGCCGCCGCGGTCACCAGCGCCTCGCCGCGCTGCCGCCGCCCGCGGGCCTCGACGGTGAGGCGGAACCGGTACTCCCCGGCGGTGGCCGGCGAGAACGCGATCACGTGGGGCCGGTCCTCGAGCACGACGGTCTGCGCCAGCGGGCGCGTGACGAAGCCGAGGCGCGGCCCGTCGGCGCCGCGCATGGTGTCGCTCACGTCGGGCCCGCCGATCTGCTCCCAGCGGTAGCGCGCGCCGCCCGGCACGCCCGCGGTGCGGGCCGCGAGCGTGACCGGGGCGCCGAAGCCGACCTCGCGCTGATCCGGCCCGGGCTCCGCGACGAAGGTGCCGCCCCCGCAGCCGCCGAGCAGCACGGCCGCGGCGAGCAGCCAACCGGCGGCGCCGCGCGGGACCACGCCCGATGGTACCACGCAAATGGCTTCGCCCTCCGCGCCCGGCATATAATGGCGCGGCATGGCCGCACTGGCCCGTCGCGACCTCCTCGCGCGCCTCGGCATGTGGCTCGCCGCGGTGCCCACCGCCGGCGTCGCCGCCTGGATCGGCGTGCGCTTCCTGGCCGCGGGCCGCGGGCAGCGGGTGGTCACGGTCGTCGGGGCGGGGGTCGCCGACCTGCCGCCGCGGGCCGCCCTCACCGTCGAGAACATCGCCGGCCACCGCCTCATCCTGCGCCGCGACCGCGACGGCGTCGCCGCGTTCTCGACCGTCTGCCCGCACATGGGCTGCGCGGTCGCCTGGGAGGAGGCCGCGCGCGAGTTCGTCTGCCCGTGCCACGCGGCCCGCTTCGCCGCCGACGGCGCGCCGCTCGCCGGGCCCGTCGACCGGCCGCTGCGCCGGCTGCCGGCGGTCATCCGCGGCGAGCTGGTCTACGTCGAGCTGCCGGTCGGGGAGACGCCGTAGATGGGCGTCGCCGTCGCGCGCGACACCGAGCAGTACCCGTTCGCCCTCGGCGGCACCGCCATCGCGCTCGGCGCGCTGCAGATCGCCACCGGGCTGCTGCTGGCGGCCCGCTACGAGCCGGGCGCGGCCGGCGCGTACGCGAGCGTCGCGGCCATCACGCACGCCGCGCCCTTCGGCTGGTTCCTCCGCGGCCTGCACCGCGCCGCCGCCGGCCTGATGGTCGCCGCGGTGGTCGTGCACCTGGCCCGCACCTTCGTCGCCGGCGCCTACCGCGCCCCGCGCCGGGCCACGTGGGTGACCGGCGTGGCGCTGCTCCTCGTGACGCTCGCCTTCGGGTTCACGGGGTTCGCCCTGATCGGCGACGCCGACGCGGCCGCCGGGACCGCGGTCGCCCGCCGCCTCCTCGGCCCGGCCGCCGCCCTCCTCGGCGGGGACGGCGCGGCCGTCGGCCGCCTCTACGTGGCCCACATCGCGGCCCTGCCCCTCGCCCTCGCGGCGCTCGGCGCCGCCCACGTGCTGCTCGTGCGGCGCCACGCCCCGGCGCCGGGCGCCCCCGACACGGTGCCCTTCGCGCCCGACCACGTGCTGCTGCAGGCGCTCGTCGCGCTGGCCGCCGTGGTCCTCGCGGTGGCGCTCGCCGTGGCGTTCCCGCCGCCGCTCGGCCCCGCCGCGGCCGGCGCCCCCCCGGTGGCGCCGCGGCCGGAGTGGTACCTGCTGCCGCCGTACGCCGCGCTCAAGCTCCTGCCGCAAGCGGCGGCCGGGCCCGGCCTCGCGGCGCTCGCCGTGGCGCTCGCGGCCTGGCCCTGGCTCGAGGCGCGCGCCGTCCGCGGCCCGCGCGCCGCCCTCGCCGCCGCCGGCCTGCGCACGGCGCTCGTGCTGGTCCCCCTCGCCGTCAGCCTCTGGGAGGCGCTCTCGTGACCACGTCGCCGAATCTCCTGCGGGCCGGCATCACGGTCCTGTGCCTCACGCTCTTCGCGGGGCTCCTCGCCGTCGCCGTCCTCGAGCGGCGGCGCCAGCTCACCGCCGGCGAGCACCCGTTCGTGCTCACGGCGGACTCCGAGCGCTGCTACCGCTGCCACGACCAGAAGACGCCCGGCCTCACCGCCGCGTGGCGCCGCGGCCGCCACGCCGCCGTCGGCGTCGGCTGCAACGGCTGCCACCGCGCCGGCCCGTCCGATCCCGGCGCCCAGAACCACGAGGGGCAGTGGATGGTGAGCGTCCCCTCCCCGGCCCGCTGCGGCACCTGCCACCCGCGCGAGCTGCAGGAGCTGCGCGCCTCGCGCCACGCCGACGCGGCGACCTGCGTCGCGACCATCGCGCAGCGGCTGCCACCCGCGGCCGCGCCGCTCCTCGGCGGGTGCCGCCGGTGCCACGGCGGCCCCGAGGCCGTCGACGCCGCGGGCCGGCCCGCGCCCACGACCTGGCCCGGCGGCGGCATGGGCCGGGTGCACCTCGACGGCTCGCGCGGTAACTGCGGCGCCTGTCACACCCGCCACGAGTTCTCCGCCGCCCTCGCCCGCAGCCCCGAGACGTGCGGCAAGTGCCACGGCGGCGCGGAGCACCCGCAGCTCGCGATCTACCAGGCCTCGCGCCACGGCGCGCGGCTCGCGGCGCTGCGTCCCGAGGCGGCGCTCGGCGCGCGGCCGTGGATCGCCGGCGCCCAGAACCGCGTCGCCCCGACCTGCGCCACCTGCCACCTCGCCGCGACGCCGAGCCGCCGCGCCACCCACGACGGCGCCGCCCGCCTCGGCTGGCAGGTGCGCGACTACCAGCTCGCGCGCCGGCCCGAGTTCGCCGAGGCCCGCGCCGCGATGTCCGAGGTGTGCCGCGGCTGCCACAGCGACCGCTGGTTCGGCAACGCCCTCGGGCGCCTGGGCGACGCCGCGACGGCGCACAACCGCCGCCAGGCCGCGCTCGCGGCGCAGGGCGGCGCGCCCTCCGCCGAGCTCGCCGTCGAGCGCCTCGTGAAGGAGGGCCGCCTCACCGGCGACGCGCTCCAGGCCGCGATCCTCGACGCCGCCCACGCCGGCCGCCGCGACTTCCACCGCGCCGCCTGCGCGGGGCCGGACGCGGAGCGGTAGGCGCCGCGGCGCACGCGCCCGGCACCGCGCCGCGAGGTCATCCCACCGGCACCACCGCCGTGAACCCCTCGCGCTCCGCCGCCTCCGTCAGCACGTCATCCAGCGACACGAACGGCCGCCCGCGGGGCCGGTCGTCGGCGGCGACGAGCGCGGCGCCGAGCTGCAGCGCGTCCGCCGCCCGCAGCCGGTGCAGGCGCAGGAGGCGCTCCGCCGCCTCGCGCACGGCCGGGATCGGCTCGACCTCGGCCCAGCGCGCCGCCAGCTTCTCGAGGCGCTGCGCCGCCCGCCCGAGCTCGGCGCGGGTCAGCGCTCCGTCCCGCTGACGGCGGCACAGCGCCGAGAGCGCCTCGGTCCGCGTGAGCCACCACACGACCTGCGCGCCGTCGCGCCGCAGCACCTCCCGGCACGCCCGGCTGGCCGGCTCCTCGGCCAGCAGCGGCACGATCGCGGACGAGTCCCAGAACCTCACCGCCCGCCCCGCCGCTCTTCGAGCAGGGCCTCGAGCACGCCCGCGCGCGGCCCGCCGGGCCCCGGCCGCAGGAGGTCCCGCGGCACCGGTCCGCCCGCGCCGCGGCGCACGACGCCGCGCCGCTCGAGGGCCTTGAGCTCCGCGTCGTCGGTCTCACCGCCGACGCTCGCCTCGACCGGCACGAGATCCGCGACCGGCGTGTCGCGATCCAGGATCCGGATGCGCCCGCCCCGGCGCACATACGCGAGGTGCCGCGAGAGGTTGTTCTTCGCGTCCGCTATCTTGACCATCTTCATATAGCTATCATAGCTATAGCGCCAGCTGCATCGTCGCGCAATGAATCGAGCCATGGCCCTTCGCGAGCTCGCCGGCCTCGACGAAGACCGGCGTGAAGCCCGCGGCGCGGTAGATGGCGGCGGCGTCCGCCTCGTAGGTCGGGTAGAGGTCCTCGTCCATGAAGCTGAAGCCGGAGGCCTGGAACGACGGGATGATGGCGGTCGTGTTGACGAGCAGGGCGTTGCTGTAGGTCGGGACGATGGTGATGCCGTACTTGAAGAACGGGGCCGGCATGGGGAGGCGCACGACGGTGAGGCCGAGCGCCGCGAGGTCGGCGGCGCGCGCGTCGAGGTACTGCTTGACGAAGGCCACCTCGGTCGCGAGGCCTTGGTCCGGGGCCACGCGCTCGAGGGTCGCGGCGCGGATCTCGTTGACGAGGACGGTGTCCTTGGAGACGAGCTTGGCCCAGATGTCGATGTGGTGCGTGTCGTCGATCCCCGTCGGGAAGATGGTCGTCGTGCGGCACCCGAGGAGGTCGCGGAAGGTCGCCTGGAGCTGCGCCTCGGTCAGGCCGTCGTTCTCGTAGAGCACCTGCTGCGTCGTGAAGCAGCGCCCGTCCTCGGTGCCCATGAAGTTGCCGCCCTCGAAGCGGAGCGGGACCGCGACGCGCTCGAGGCCGAGCTGCGCCGCGAGCGTCGCGGGCACGGCGTCGTCGATCGGGCGTGACGGGGCGTAGCCGAAATCGAGGAGCTGGCGCGCGCCCGACGCCGTCACGGCGGAGAGCGGCGCCCAGTCGCGGGCCCAGACGGTCGGATCCTCCGCGGTCGCGCCAGGCATCTGGTGCGGCACGAGGACGACCCAGGCCATGCGGTCGCCGAGGACCTCGGCGAGGGTCGCGAGGGCCTGCGCCCGGGCGGCGTCGGCCGGATCGTCGGGGACGATCAGATACACCCTGGCGCCCGCGTCGACGATCGCCGCGACGATGCCCGCGCTCGTGGGCGAGAGATCGGCGAGCTGGTAGGAGACGATGACGTCCTGGCCCGGGAGGTACTCGGGGACCACGCCCGCGTCCAGGACCGGGATGCCGCCGCCGTCCGCCGTGGGGCCGCCGTCCGCGGCGGCGACCGCGTCGCCCCCGTCGCCCGGCGGGTCCGCGGGCGCCTCGGCCCCGCACCCGGGCAGTATCAGCACGACGACGAAGACGGCGGCAGCGCGCAGCAGCATGGCAGGTCTCCTCGCAAGTGCGTCGCCATAAAGCAAAGGGCGTGCCAGCATGCAGTCTGGGTACGCGCCGTCACGGCGCGCCCGCTGCCGCCGTCGACCGCGCGGCCGCCGCGCCGCCCTCCCCGGCCGGCCCCCGCGCGACGGGGTGTCACGCGGCGGTGACGCTCCCGGCCCGAGTGTCGCGCGCGGGTGACGGAGCCCCCCCGGCCGCCCCGTTGTCGCGGGCCGGCCCATCCATTAGCTTCCTACCCTCATGAGGCTCGTGACGATGCTCCTCCTCGCGCTCGCCGGCTGCGGCGGCCGCGCTCCGGCCCCGGCCTCCGCGCCAGCCTCGGCGCCGGCCGCGCCGCCGGCGGCGCCCGCGGCCGACGGGTTGAGCCTGACGACGCGGGTCGTGCGGCTGCCCGGCGCGACCGGCGTGGTCTCGCTCGACTACCTCGCGGCGGACCGCGCCGCCGGCCGCGTCTGGATCCCGGCGGGCAACACCGGCAGCGTCGACGTGCTCGACACGCGCTCGGGCGCGCTCACGCGGATCGCGGGCTTCCCGACCGCGGCGCGCGAGACGCGCGGCCGCGCCCGCGTCCTCGGCCCGAGCTCGGCCACCATCGGGCCCGGCGTCGTCTACATCGGGAACCGCGCCACGAACGAGGTGTGCGTGATCGACGCCGCGCGCCTCCAGCGCGGCGCGTGCGTCACGCTGTCCGTCGCGCCCGACGGCCTCCAGTACGTCGCCGCGACGCGCGAGGTGTGGGTGACGGCGCCGCGCGACCGGTCGATCCACGTGCTCGATGCGCGGACGCCGGGGCGCCTCACGCCCGCGGGCCGCATGGCGGTCGACGGCGAGCCCGTGGGCTACGCCGTCGACGAC
>DASXVK010000464.1:0-22204 GCA_036504295.1 Polyangia bacterium | reverse complement strand
CGTCCATCGACGCGAAGCGCTGCTCCGGCCGCTTCGCCAGCGCCCGCAGCAGCACCGCCTCGAACGCCGCCGGCAGGTCGGGCCGCAGCTCCGCCGGCCGGGGCGGCGCGTCGCGCACCTGCGCCGCCATGATCTCGGGCTCGGTGTCGCGCGCGAAGGCCCGCTGCCCGGTCGCCGCCTCGTAGAGCACCAGCCCGAGCGAGTACACGTCCGAGCGCGCGTCCACCGGCCGGCCGATGCACTGCTCCGGCGACATGAACGCGGGCGTCCCCAGCATCATGCCGCTGCGGGTCAGCCCCTCCTTGAGCGGCGTGCCGTCGCCGACGAGCTTGGCGATGCCGAAGTCGAGGACCTTGAGCACCTCGCGGCCGTCCGGCCGCCGCAGCAGGAACAGGTTGTCGGGCTTGACGTCCCGGTGCACGACCCCGTTCTTGTGCGCCGCCCCGAGCGCCGCCGCCGCCTGCTGCCCGAGGCGCACGAGCCGCGGCAGGTCGAGCGGCCCGCGCTTGAGCGCCGCCCGCAGGCTCTCGCCCTCGAGCAGCTCCATGATGACGTAGTAGCTGCGCAGGTCCCCGAGCGCGACCTCGCCGAAGTCGAACGCCTCGACGATGTTCTCGTGGCCAAGCGAGGCCACGAGCCGCGCCTCGTTGAAGAACCGCTCGACCACCCGCGCCGCCGCCGGCGTGTCCGGCCCGAGCTTGAGGATCTTGATCGCCGCCCGCCGGCCCAGCACCGGGTGGACCGCCTCGTACACCACGCCCATCCCGCCCTCGCCGATGAGCCGCGAGACCCGGTAATTACCGACGAGACGGCCGCTGAGATCCACCGCCGGTCATTTCAACGCGAGCCGGGCGGGGAGTCAACTGCGCAGTGCGGGGGCCACATTCAAGGCCCCGGGGCAGCGTCCCGACCCGTCCACCGGCCGCGGCGCCGCCGCGGGCTTGCGCCCCCCGCAGCGCCACCATACGATGGTGCGGTGAGTCGCGATCGCGCCGTCGCTCGAGCCTATGCCGCCCGCCTCCGGGCCCGGCTGGGGGAGGAGGTCGTGCGCGTCTCGCTGTTCGGCAGCCGCGCCCGCGGCGAGGCGCGGCCGGATTCCGACCTGGACGTGCTGGTGGTCGTGCGGCGGCACGGCTGCGATCTGCGCCACGGGGTCTTCGCCGAGGCGACCGACATCGAGCTCGAGAGCAACCTGCTCCTCTCGCCCAAGGTCGTCACCGCGGCCGACTACGCCCGCTTGCACGAGAGCGGCCTGCCGTTCTGGAGCAACCTCGCCCGCGACGAGGTCGAGCTGTGAAACCGGCCGACGTGGCGCCACCGACCGGCTGAGCGGGCTCAGCCCCCCGCTCAGGGCGCGTAGACCGGCAGATCCGCGGCCGGCCGCGTGCGCAGCGTGCCGAAGGCCTGGTCGCGGGCCGACAGCAGCGGCGCCGCGCCCGCGAGCGGCCAGGGGATGCCGAGGGCGGGGTCGTCCCACACGATGCCGCGCTCGTCGGCCGGCGCGTAGCTCTCGCTGCACTTGTAGGTGATCTCGGCCACGTCGCTGAGCACGTAGAAGCCGTGGGCGAAGCCCTCGGGGATGAACATCTGGTGCTTGTTCTCGGCCGAGAGCCGGTGCGACGTGAACTGCCCGAACGTCGGGCTGCCGCGCCGCACGTCCAGCGCCACGTCGAAGATCTCGCCCACGATCACGCGCACGACCTTGGCCTGCGGGTGCCCGAGCTGGTAGTGCAGCCCGCGCAGCACCCCGCGCGCCGAGCGCGAGTGGTTGTCCTGCACGAAGCGCCGGTCGATCCCGAGCTCGGCGAACTTGCGCGCGTTGTAGAACTCGAGGAAGAACCCGCGCGCGTCGCCGAACACCTGGGGCTCGAGCACGTACACGCCGGGCAGGTCGTGCTTGACGACCTTCATGGCCGCCGCCGCCGCCGCGGGGCCACCGCCCGCAGGGCCCGTGACCGCGCCGGCGCGCGCCGCGGGGCCGCCGGCGGCGCCGCCCGCACCGCCGCCGCGCCGTCGATGCCGACCGCCCGCAGGTCGGCGTCGACCATGATGCGCACCAGGCCGCTGAACGTCGTCTTCGGCGTCCACTTGAGCGCCCGCCGCGCCTTCGCCGCATCGCCGCGCAGCACGTCGACCTCCGCGGGCCGGTAGTAGCGCGGGTCGATGGCGACGTACTTCTTCCAGTCGAGCCCCACGTAGCCGAACGCCTCGTCGAGGAAGTCGCCGATGCTGTGGGTCTCGCCGGTCGCGATGACGTAGTCGTCGGGCTGCTTCTGCTGCAGCATGAGCCACATCGCCTCGACGAACTCGGGCGCGTAGCCCCAGTCGCGCTTCGCCTTGAGGTTGCCCAGGAACAGCTTGTCCTGCGTGCCCGCGACGATGCGCGCGAGGGCGCGCGTGATCTTGCGCGTGACGAAGGTCTCGCCGCGCCGCTCGCTCTCGTGGTTGAAGAGGATGCCGTTCACCGCGTACATCCCGTACGACTCGCGGTAGTTGCGCGTGATGTAGAACGCGTAGGCCTTGGCGCAGGCGTAGGGGCTGCGCGGCTGGAACGGCGTCGCCTCGCTCTGCGGGGCCGGCGCGCTGCCGAACAGCTCCGACGACGAGGCCTGGTAGAACCGCGGCTGGATGCCCGACTCGCGGATGGCCTCGAGCAGCCGCAGCGTGCCGACGCCGGTGACCTCGGCCGTGTACTCCGGGATGTCGAAGCTCACGCGCACGTGGCTCTGCGCGCCGAGGTTGTAGATCTCGTCGGGCCTGACCGTGCGCAGGATCCAGTTCATCGAGCTGGCGTCGTTGAGGTCGCCGTAGTGCAGCACCAGCCGGCGCTCGGTCTCGTGCGGATCCTGGTAGATGTCGTCGATGCGGCCGGTGTTGAAGGACGACGAGCGCCGCATGATGCCGTGCACCTCGTAGCCCTTGCGCAGCAGCAGCTCGGCCAGGAACGAACCGTCCTGCCCGGTGACGCCGGTGATCAATGCCCGCTTCATGCCGTCTCCCCGTACTTCGCGATCCCGTCGGTGCGCCACCACGCGATGGTCTGCCGCAGCCCCTCCTCGAAGGGCATGCGCGCGGTGAAGCCGAACCACTCCCGCGCCCGCGTCACGTCGAGCTGCCGCCGCGGCTGCCCGTTCGGCTGCGTCGGGTCCCAGGCGAAGGCGCCCTCGTAGCCCATGAGGCGCCGGATGGTCTCGGCGAGCTCGCGGATGCTGATCTCGAACCCGGCGCCCAGGTTCACCGGCTCGCTGCGGTCATAGCGCTCCGCCGCCAGGCACAGGCCCTCGGCGCAGTCGCCGACGTACAGGAACTCGCGGGTCGGCGAGCCGTCGCCCCACAGCACCACCTCGCGCTCGCCGCGGCGCAGGGCGCCGTCGATCTTGCGGATGAGCGCCGGGATGACGTGCGAGGACGCCATGTCGAAGTTGTCGGCCGGCCCGTAGAGGTTCACCGGGAACAGCACCACCGAGTTGAACCCGTACTGCTGCCGGTAGGCCTGCGACTGCACCAGCAGCATCTTCTTCGCGAGGCCGTAGGGCGCGTTGGTCTCCTCCGGGTAGCCGTTCCACAGGTCCTCCTCGCGGAACGGCACCGGCGTGTATTTCGGGTAGGCGCAGATGGTGCCGACGGCGACGAGCTTCTCGAGCCCCGCGCGCCGCCCCTCCTCGAGGAGCTGCACGCCCATCATCAGGTTCTCGTAGAAGAACCGCCCCGGGTTCTGGCGGTTCGCCCCGATCCCGCCGACCACGGCCGCGAGGTGGAACACGAGCTGCGGCCGCGCGTCGCGGTAGAGCCGCCGCACCCCCTCGATGTCGACGAGGTTGTAGTCGCGCTCCGACGGCACGAACAGGTCCGCGCACCCGCGCGCCCGCAGGGCCGCGACCAGGTGGCGCCCGAGGAACCCCTCGCCGCCCGTGACGACGACCCGCTTTCCGGCCAGCTCCATGGCCGCGAACGATAGCATCGAGCGCGGGATGCGTCCAAGGCGCGGGTGCGCGTGAACCCGCGCCGGCCGCGCCGCGACCTACCCCGCACGTGCCCGGCGCTCTTGCGCGGCGTGCCGCCTTGGCGCATTCTCCGGAGCCACGAACACTCGCTGAGAGGTCCGCCGTGCCTGTCGCCGTCCTCGGAATCAACGCCTACCATGGAGACGCCTCCGCCGCCCTCGTCGTCGACGGTCAGCTCGTCGCGGCCATCGAGGAGGAGCGGCTCAACCGCAGCAAGCACTGCGCCGGCTTCCCGACGCTCGCCATCCGCGAGTGCCTGCGCATCGGCGGCATCCGGCCCGAGGCGCTGCAGCACGCCGCGATCTCGCGCGACCCGCTCGCGAACCTCACCGCCAAGGCGCTCTACCTCGTGCGCAACTTCGCGCAGGTGAAGAGCGTCGCCATCGAGCGCGTGAAGAACCTCCTGCGCGTGCGCAAGGCCGACGACGCCCTCGCCCGGGCGCTCGACCTGCCGCGCCGCCCGGCGGGCCTCAAGCTGCACCACGTCGAGCACCACGCGGCGCACCTCGCGAGCGCGTTCCTCGTCTCGCCGTTCGAGCGCGCCGCGTGCCTCTCGATCGACGGCTTCGGCGACTTCGCCTCGACGCTCACCGCGGCCGGCCGCGGCAACCGCGTCGAGGTGCTCGACCGCGTCCTCTACCCGCACTCGGCGGGCGTGCTCTACACCGCGATCACGCAGTACCTCGGCTTCCCCAAGTACGGCGAGGAGTGGAAGGTCATGGGCCTCGCGCCCTATGGCAAGCCCACCCACGCCGACGCCATCCGCCAGATGATCCGCCCCACCGCGGGCGGCCGCTTCGAGCTCGACCTCAGCTACTTCTCGCACCACGCCGAGGGCGTGCACATGACCTGGGACGAGGGCACGCCCAAGCTCGGCGCGCTCTTCTCGCCCCGCATGATCGAGGCCCTCGGCCCGGCCCGCGACCCGGCGTCGACCGAGTACTACGGCCGCTACGCCGACATCGCCGCCAGCCTCCAGGTGGTCTACGAGGAGATCTTCTTCCACCTCCTCGACCACCTGCAGCGCGCGACCGGCCTGACCGACCTGTGCATGGCCGGCGGCTGCGCGCTCAACTCGACCGCGAACGGCAAGATCCTCGACCGGAGCGGCTTCAAGCGCGTCTTCATCCAGCCCGCCGCGGGCGACGACGGCACCGCCATCGGCGCCGCCTTCCACGTGTGGCACCACGTCCTGCGCCACCCGCGCAGCTACCGCATGGACGACGTCTACCTCGGCCCGGAGTACGGCGAGGCCGAGGTGGTCGCGACCATCGACCGCGCGCGCACGAACGGCTGGGATCCCGCGATCCAGGTGAGCAAGCTGGGCGAGGACGAGCTGTGCCAGCGCACCGCCGCCGCGGTCGCGGCCGGCAAGATCGTCGGCTGGTACCAGGGCCGCCTCGAGTTCGGCCCCCGCGCCCTCGGCAACCGCAGCATCGTCGTCGACCCGCGCCGCGCCACCATGAAGGACACGCTCAACGAGCGCATCAAGCACCGCGAGACCTACCGCCCCTTCGCCCCGTCGATCCTCGAGGAGCGCGTGGGCGACTACTTCGAGCGCTCGGACCCGGCGCCGTTCATGAACACGATCTACCGCGTGCGCGACGACAAGAAGAACGACATCCCCGCGACCACGCACGTCGACCAGAGCGGCCGCCTCCAGGGCGTCATGGCCCGCACGAACCCGCGCTACCACAAGCTCATCAGCGCGTTCGCCAAGGAGACCGGCGTCCCGGTCGTGCTCAACACCAGCTTCAACGAGCACGAGCCCATCGTCTGCACCCCGAACGACGCGCTCCAGACCTTCCTCAAGACCAAGATGGACGTCCTCGTCCTCGGCGACCACTACCTCGAGCGCGCGTGACGCCACCCGGGTCGCGGGTTACGATCTGACCGTGGCCCCGCGACGTACCACCGGCATTGCCGAAGTCCCGATCCAGCTCGAGGTCGAGCGGCTGGCGAAGGGCGGCTTCCGCGCGACCAGCCCGGACGTCCCCGGCCTGTTCGCGCAGGGCCGCACCCTCGCTGAGACCGTCGCGATCGCCCAGGACGTCGCGCGCAAGCTCGTCGAATCTTGTCTCGACCACGGGGACCCGCTGCCACGGGTCTTCACGCGCCGCCCGCGCAAGAGGATTCCGGTCACGGCCGTCGTGGCCTTGACCGGTGCGCGCCGCGGGTCGCCCCCGCGCGCTCGGGCGCCGCGCCGGCGTGCTGCGGCCTCGCCGCGTCGGGACGCGTAATCCTCCAGCGAGCGGTTCAGTCTCTTGACAATGTGCAACCCATGATGCATACCATATTGGGATGCGAGGCTCGCGCCTGCATTGGTTTCTGGTGTTCACGACCAGTAGCTTGGAGCACCTCGCGGAACGCAACATCGCGGCAGATGACGTGGCAGAGGCAGTATTCAGCCGGCATGGTCCCGCCCGGGTGCGTCGTGGCGGACGAGGGCGAGGCGAGCGGTGGTTCGTCGTGGCGCCGCTTGCCGGAGGCGAGTTGCTCACTTGCGTGCTCCGAGCTGCCGAGCCGCGCGACCTGACCGCTGCTGGCGCCTTCGTGATTCCCCCTGCCGGCCTGCCGCAGGACCCGGGAGCCTTCCACGACTCCATGCGACTCTGTGTCAGCGCCCGGGTGTCCGATGATGACGAGGCGCGCAGCTATCGTGCCTGGCGACGTGGCACGGGAGGACGACGATGAGTGCCAAGAAGAGCAAGCTGCCGCGCTTCCGTAGCGACGAGGAGGAGCGGGCGTTCTGGGCCGCGCACAGCGTCGAGGAGTTCAGCGCCGAGCTCAAGGAGCTCGACGTCGAGATCCGCCCGGCGCGCACGGAGCAGATCGCACTGCGCCTCTACAAGGAGGACCTCGAGGCGCTGCGCGAGGTGGCCAGGAAGAAGGGCGTCGGCCATACGACCCTCGCGCGGAGCATCCTCGAGCAGTGGCTGGCCCGTGTCCGGGAGAAGCTCGAGGCTGCCGGCCACCACCCCCGGCCGGCGACGTAGCGTAGATCAACCGCTCCCTGCCCGCATCGACGTCGCCACTCAGGCGCGCTAACATGTCGAGCCGCGACGGCCGCATGCGCGTCCTGCTCCTCAACCAGTACTTCTGGCCCGACGAGGCCGCGACGGCGCAGCTCGCGACCGACCTCGCCGAGGACCTGGTCGCGCGTGGCGACGAGGTCACGGTGGTCGCGAGCGCCGGCGCCTACGCCGGCCCGGCCGCGACCTGCCGCCGCGAGACCTACCGGGGCATCGACATCCGCCGCGTGCCCGCGACGAGCTTCGGCCGCAAGACCAAGCTCCACCGCGTGGCCGACTACGCCACGTTCTACGCCGGCGCCGCCCTCGAGCTCGCCCGCGCCGGCCGCCACGACGTCATCATCGTCCTCACGACCCCGCCGCTGCTCAACACCCTCGGCGTCGCGCTCCAGGCGCTGCGCGGCGAGCGCCTCGTCCTCTGGGTCATGGACGTCTACCCCGAGATCGCCGTCGCCCTCGGCGTCTTCCCCGCGCGCGGCCTGCTCACCGCCGGCCTGCGCGCTGCCGCCCGTCTCGTCTACCGCCGCGCCGACGCCGTCGTGGCCCTGGGCGAGCTCATGGCCGAGCGCCTGGTCGCGGCCGGCGCCCCGCGCGACCGCGTCCACGTCATCCACAACTGGGCCGACGGCGCCGCCATCACGCCGATCCCGCGCGCGCAGAACGCGTTCGCCCGGGAGCTCGGCCTCACCGACGAGCTCGTCATCGGCTACAGCGGCAACTTCGGCAACTGCCACGACGTGACGACGATCCTCGAGGCCGCGAAGCTGCTGCGCGATCGGCGGGACATCCTCTGGCTCTTCATCGGCGACGGGCCACGCCGGGCCGAGGTCGCGGCCGCCATCACGCGCGACGGCCTCCACGCGCAGCTCCTCCCGTACCAGCCGCGCGCCCGCCTCGCGGAGAGCCTGAGCGCGCCGGACGTGCACCTCGTCACGATCCTGCCCGGCTTCGAGGGCCTGCTCGTGCCGAGCAAGCTCTACGGCTGTCTCGCCGCGGGCCGCGCGGTCGCCTACGTCGGGCCGCCCGGCACCGAGGTCGCGCGGATCATCGGCGACGGGCGCTGCGGGGTGGCGGTCGCGCCCGGTGATGCGCACGGCCTCGCGCAGCAGGTCACGCGCATGCGCGGCGCCAGCCGGGGGATGGGCGAGCGCGCGCGGGCGACCTTCACGACCGGCTTCGGCCGCGAGCGGTTGACCGCGGCGTGGCGCGCGGTCTGCGTCGGTCGCTCGCCGCGCGCGACCGCCGCTGACTGACGTCGCGGGTCAGCCGAGCAACTTGGCGACCGAGGCGGCCGTGAGCGCGCGCCGGGAGGATCTTGGGGCAGGCGCGGGGCGGCTTCGTTAGAGCCGCTTCAGCAGGTCCTTCTTGTCTAGTTTGAGGTTGCGGCACACGCCGCGGATGTAGTCGTCGCCGATCTCGCTCTTGTCGCCGTTGTGGGCAGGGATGGGGTAGCTCCGGTTAGCCGGCTCGACGCGCCATCCAGTGGGATCCTCCCCCAGGCGGCGGGGTCAGCTCGACCCCCATCTCTCCCAACGCACGTCGCAAGTCGGCGAGGCGAGCTGGCAAAGTGGCGTCATCCGGCGTGAGAGGCGTGCACTTGCGAGCGACGATCGCGACTGGCCATCCACGCGAGTGGAACCTTCGCTGGCTTCCACGCGAGCGGAGCCTTCGCAGTCTTCCTCGCAGCTCGCGTCTGCGCCGAAGGCTGTCCCGCCTTGCGCGAGGCTCGCCTTGCGACGAGGAACAAGCACTGACCTGCCACGTTTCGAACGCGGCTCTCGTCGATCTTTGAAAGATCCGCCGGCTTGCCTTCGCGAACGGCCTTGTACAAGTCCGCCCAGAACTCGTCAGGGGCACGCCGCTCAAGCGGATCTCGGTTCGCCCCCAAGTCATCGGCGAGAACCATCGAACACGCCTCAAACAACATCATGACGGCGTGCTTCACCGACGTACCTTGACTCACAACGTCGAGCTCAAGGCAATGGGCGGTCCACTCCCCGGGGACATCCTTGGTACGGTGGACGAAGAACCAGAAGTTGTATGATCGCGGCATGGCCCACTCACCTTCGCGTCCAAACGGAGACGCCTGACAGGCAAGCCGCTGCGCGCTCCCCTTCGCTCGCGTCCGCTCCACGACTCGATGATAGCATGGAGCGCGGTGTTGCGAGATTCACATGCGTCCTGACCAAGCTTGTCCGGATCGTGTGTGATCCGTTACACCTCACAGACGACCAAAGCGAGCGGGCGCTGCGGCTGTCAGGTTGAGATGCCGACGACCGCTGGGCGAATCCGCCCCCGCTTTGAAACCGCCCCCGATCGCGACTAAGCTTCCCCGCGAGATGTCCCGGCCGCCGCACGACGCGCGCTCCCCCGAGTCGATCGCCGGCGAGGCGGCCGCGTCCTGGTCGCACTTCGACCTCGTGGTCGCGCCCACGCGCTCGTGGGTGCCGCTGCGGCTGCGCGAGGTGTGGGCCTACCGCGAGCTGCTCTACTTCCTCGCCTGGCGCGACCTCAAGGTCCGCTACCGCCAGACGGTGCTCGGCGCGGCCTGGGCGCTCATCCAGCCGCTCTTCACCATGGGCGTCTTCAGCCTCTTCTTCGGCCGCCTCGGCGGCCTCAACCAGAAGATCGACGCCGGCGTGCCGTACCCGCTCTTCGCCCTGTGCGGCCTCGTGCCGTGGACCTTCTTCGCCCAGGGCCTCGCCGGCGCGGCCGACAGCCTGGTCGGCAGCGCGCACCTCATCACCAAGGTGTACTTCCCGCGCCTCGTGGTGCCGCTCGCGCGGGTCGTCACCGGCCTCGTCGACTTCGCGATCGCGTTCCTCGTGCTCCTCGGCCTGATGGCCTGGTTTCACCGCTGGCCGACGGCCGCGCTCCTGTGGCTGCCGGCGCTGCTCGGGCTCGCGCTCGTGACCGCGCTCGGCGTGGGCCTCTGGCTGTCGGCGCTCAACGTGCAGTTCCGCGACGTGCGCCACACGCTCGGCTTCCTCACGCAATTCTGGATGCTGGCGACCCCGATCGCCTACCCGAGCAGCCTGCTGCCCGAGCCGTGGCGCGCGCTCTACGGGCTCAACCCCATGGCCGGCGTCGTCGAGGGCTTCCGCTGGGCGCTGCTCGGCACCGCCGCGCCCGGCCGCCTCCTGTGGGTCTCGGTGCTGGCCGCTCTCGCTCTGCTCGTCTCCGGCGCGTTCTACTTCCGCCGGATGGAGCGGACCTTCAGCGACAGGGTGTGACATGCGGCCCGCGATCCGCGTCGAGCGCCTCGGCAAGCTCTACCGCATCGGCGGCCGCCAGCCGATGGACCGCACGCTGCGCGAGGCGGTCATGGCCACGCTCGCCGCGCCCGTCCGCCGCGCCGCCGCGGTCCTGCGCGGCCGCGAGGCCGAGGCGAGCGACGACGAGATCTGGGCGCTGCGCGACCTGTCGTTCGCGGTCGCGCCCGGCGAGGTGGTCGGCATCATCGGCCGCAACGGCGCCGGCAAGAGCACGCTGCTCAAGATCCTCTCGCGCATCACCGAGCCCACGACCGGCCGCTTCGGCCTCAAGGGCCGGGTCGGCAGCCTGCTCGAGGTCGGCACCGGCTTCCACCCGGAGCTCACCGGCCGCGAGAACATCGCCCTCAACGGCGCGGTCCTCGGCATGCGCCGCCACGAGATCCAGCGCAAGTTCGACGCCATCGTCGCCTTCGCCGGCATCGACCGCTTCCTCGACACCCAGGTCAAGCACTACTCGAGCGGCATGTACATGCGCCTCGCCTTCGCCGTGGCCGCCCACCTCGAGCCCGAGATCCTGCTGGTGGACGAGGTGCTCGCCGTCGGCGACGCGGCGTTCCAGAAGCAGTGCCTGGGCAAGATGGGCGAGGTCGCGCACGAGGGCCGGACGGTGCTCTTCGTCAGCCACAACATGCACGCGGTCCGGAGCCTGTGCCCGCGGTGCCTGCTCATCGACGGGGGGCGCCTCGCCGGGGACGGCGCGACGAGCGAGGTCATCGCCACGTACTTCCGCGGCATGGCCGAGGCCGCGCCCCGCGCCGCGCTGCCGGCGGCGCGGCCGGGGAGCGGGGCGCTGCGGCTCACCGAGGTCGCGCTCGAGGACGCGGCGGGGACGCGGCGGTCGGACTTCGCGGTCGGCGAGGCGATCCGGCTGCGCGTGGGCCTCCAGCGGCACGCGGCGGTCGCGGACGCGCTGCTGCACGTGGGGCTGAAGGCGGGGCACGGCTGGCACTGGGTGACGAGCCTCACGCTGCCGCTCGACCTTGCGGCGCTCGACGCGGACGGCCGGGGGTCGCTGCTGGTCGAGGTCGCCGGGCCGGCGCTGCGGGCGGGCGAGTACCCGGTGTGCGTGACGCTGGGCGGCCGCGCGGGGCAGACGTACGACGTGGCGGACGAGACGACCGCGCCGATCGTGGTGTACGCGGGGCCGGACGGGGCGGAGGCGGGGTTCGGGCCGGCGCACCAGCAGGGGTACTTTGCGCTCGCGGGGCGGGTGGTGGGCGGGTTGCCGCGAAGGCCTTGAGCTGGCGTCGCCATCCTCCGTTCCGCGCCTTATACTCAGGGGTGGAGGCCGCAGATGGTGCAGGCCATGAAGTTGAACATCGTCATCCCCGAGAGCCGGCGCCTCGAGATTGATCTACCGTATGACGTGCCCGCCGGGCCCGCCGAGTTGATCGTGCTCGCGTCAGCGGGCACGCCGGCGAGCACGGCGCGCCCCCTCGGCATGGACGTGGGGCGCGTCACGATCGCCGACGATTTCGACGCGCCACTGCCCCACGACCTGCAGGCCGCGTTCGACGGCGAGCCGTGAGGCTGCTCGTCGATACGCACTGACCCAGTACGAAGTTCCCCTCGTGTGGGCGGACTCTGCGCCGCCCTGAGCCCCGCGGCCGGGCGGTTCGGTCCTCGGTCCAGGGCCGGTTCAGGTCCGCGCCCAGCGAGCCAGGAGCTCACACCTCGCCTGCGTGCTCGGCGCCGGCAACGGGAGCGCGGCGTGGGCCCGCGTCAGCTCGTCATCGATCTCGTCGGCCGATACCGGCGTCTCCAGCACGATCGGGATGTGCTCGGGGATGAGCTCCGCAACCTCGCGCATGGCCAGGATCGACGAGTACGAAAGTCGATCGTGGGCGCTTCTCGACGTGACCTCGCTGAGGTGAACCTGCCTGAGCCGCTCCCCGAGCCGCGTGAGGATGAGGTAGGCCTCGGTCATCGAGGTGTCGCACTGACGGGCATGGCCGACGTCGAAACAGAGGCCAGCCGCCGGAACCTGGTCGAACACCCCCTGCAGGTCGGCGGCGGTCCGGCCGATGTCTTTTCGGCGATCCATGTTCTCGACGAGGAGGTGGGTGCCGAGCTGCTGCCACAGCGCCCAGTCATGGACCGCGTCGGGGTGAACGACGATGGGCCATCCGCGCGCCGCCAGCCCGCGCAGTTGGTCGACCACTGCTCCTTCGTGGCGCTGCGCTATGCGACCGGGCGCGTGGACGGCGACGTGGCGGAACTGTCCGAGGTCCAGCCCGTCAACGGCGGCCCTCAAGGGCTGCAGCTCCGACTCGCGCAGCGCCGAGAGCTCCACCACCTCGACGGCGCGACCCCGCAGCATCTCGAGCGCGCGCGCGAAATCTCCGAGCGCCAGGGCCCCCGTCGAGAACCCGATCCGTCGCATCAGAACACCCCGTAGTGCCGCGTCAGTCAGGGCCGCCAGCCGGGCTCAGACGCCCTTGAGGCGGACCCGCTTCTCGTCGAAGACGGCGCTGATCTCCAGCTTCCCGCCCAGTGCCTCGATGTAGCGCCGGAGCACGCTCAGCACGTGATCATCCCGGCGCTCAAACTCGCTCACCTTGGCCTGAGCCATCTCCGCGGCGGCGGCGACTTCGACCTGGGTCTTGCCGAGCGCCTGGCGCAGCTCGGGCAAGTTCATCTCGATCGCCACCTCGGCCGCGGCCTGTGCCCGTAGGCGGCTCAGTTGCTCGTCACCGACACGCGTGCGCGCCAGATTCTCCCACTTGTGCAGCTTCATGGTCCTTGCTCCTCGTCGTGCTCACCGCGCTTCTGCTCGGCGACGATGGGCTCCACGTGCCTCACGCTGCCGCTCGACCTCGGCGCCGTGCTCGACGCGGACGGGCGCGGGGGGGTGCTCGTCGAAGTCGCCGGGCCGGCGCTGCGGCCGGGCGAGTACCCGGTGTGCGTGACGCTCGGCGGCAGCGGCGGGCAGACGTACGACGTGGCGGACGAGACGACCGCGCGATCGTGGTGTACGCGCCGGCGGACGGGGCGGAGGCGGGGTTCGGGGCGGCGTACCAGCAGGGGTACTTCGCGCTCGCGGGGCGGGTGGTCGCGCGCCGGCCGGGGGCTTGAACTTATCGATTTTATGGATATCATACATGGGAGGCAGAATAATGTTGGCCTTCCTGGTGACCTCGGGAGTCCGGCGCCGGCTCCTCCAGCTTCTGTGGGGCGAGGATGCTCGTGGTTCGGCTGCTGAGCTGGCGGCCCGGGCGAACGCGGGCTTTGCGAGCGCCTACCGCGAGCTGAAAGCGATGCGTCGCTACCACCTCGTCCAGACCGTCGTCGAAGCGGGCAGGGAAGTGTACTTCGCCAACCCCGACCTCGACGCGGCCGACGCCGAGGTCCTGCGCCGGCTGGCCCACAGCCGACCGCGCATGGGACCGCCGCGCGATCAACAGGCGGTCCAGGTGCGCCGGGCGCTCCGCGCTCTGGGCGCGCCCCTGCAGGTGAAGCCGGCCGCCGCGGTCGCCGACGTGGAGCGCACGCTGGCGGAGGGTGTGCGCCTGGCCCGCCGCGATCCCACGGTGGCGCGGGTGCTGCCGCTGTGCTTCTGGCGGGCACGGGATCGGGTAGACCCGCGAAGACTCCTCCTGGCCGCGCGGCGGGTCCGTGAGAAGCAGGCTGTCGGTTTCTTCCTGGAGCTCACCGCCGTGCTGATGGAGGACCCGGGCCTTCTGGCCTGGGCCGCGCCCTTCCGGGATGGCCGCGTTCATCGGCTGCGCGACTTCTTCGAGGTCCCTCCGGTGCCGGGGTCGCGCGAGCTCGTGGACCAGCGAACCCCCCAGGTGGCACGCGACTGGGGCTTCCGGATGAACATGGGCCTGGACTCGTTCCGCGCGCCGCTGGAGAAGGTCGGCGATGTCCCGCATTGAGGGGCCACGGCGGTTCGGGCGGGCCGAGCTGGTGCGCTTCCTGGTTGCCGTCGACCAGCACCTGACGGAAGCGGCCGAGATCATCCTCATCGGCGGCGGCGCGGCCGCGGTCGCTTACGGGGTGGACACGGGCACGCATCCCGTCCGAACCCGCGCCTCGCGTTCGACGGCGAGCCGTGAAGCTGCTCGTCCACACGCACGGCTGCCCGTCGCAGCTTGGGGTCCTCGACACCGCGCCGGCCACCCCGTACGATGATCTCGTGCTCGGCGCTGCCTGAGGAGGTGCGCCCGGCGGTGGAGGCGGAGATGGCGAGCACCGCGGATTGGTACTACGTGAGCGAGTTCAGTCGGCACCTCGAGCAGAGCCGGGAGGAAGGGCGGGCGGAGGGCAAGGCGGAGGCCATCCTGACGGTCCTGGCGCTCCGCGGGCTGCCGGTCTCGCCCGCGCAGCGTGCCCGCATCCACGCCTGCCGGGACCTCGCGCGGCTCGAGCGCTGGATCGCCCGGGCCGTGACCGCGGCCTCTGCGGCGCAGGCGCTCGGCGAGCGCCCGCGCCCCGCCCCGGCCGCCCCCGCCGCGGCGCCCCGCCGGCGTCGCGCGGTCCCGTCGCGGCGCAGGTAAGCGCGGGAGGCAGCGATGGCGCACGCCGCGGATCCGCACCACCCGGTCGCCTTCGACGCGGAGTACGCGGCCGCGGTCCAACGTCATCTCGCGCAGGCCCGGTTGGAAGGCCAGGCGGAAGGCAAGGCCCAGGCCCTGCTGACGATCCTGGTCGCGCGTGGCGTGGCGCCCTCGGCCGCCCAGTGCGCCGGTATACTCCCCTGCCGGGACCTCGCGCGGCTCGAGCGCTGGATCGCCCGGGCCGTGACCGCGGGCGTGGCCCCGCCGGCGCTCGACGCGCAGGCCAGGCGCCACGCCAGAGCCCAGGCGCAGGCCGTGGTGACGACGTTGGTCGTGCGGGGCCTGGCGCTCGCGCCCGCCCAGCGCGCCCGCATCCTCGCCTGCCGGGACCTCGCGCGGCTCGAGCGCTGGCACGCCCGCGCATGCCTGGCGCCCTCCGTCGCGCAGGCGCTGGGCGACGGCCCGCGCCCCGCGCCGGGCGCCCGGCCCCGGGCGCCCCGGCGGCGCGCCGTCACCCCTGAGGTCAAGCGCCGGGCCGAGGCCAAGGCGAAGACGCTGCAGGTCATCCTGGCCGCGCGTGGCCTGGCCCCGGCGGCCAGCCAGCGCGTCCGCATCCGCGCGTGCCACGACCCCGCGTGGCTCGACCGCTGCATCGCTCGCGCCATCGTCGCGGACTCGGCCGCGGAGGCGCTCGGGGAGCGCCCCCGCCCCGTGCCGGCGCCCGGCGCGCGGCCGGCCGAGGGCGCGGACGCGCGCCGTCAGGTCGCGCAGAGCCGGGCGGAGGGCCAGGCGGAGGGCAAGGCGGAGGGCATGGCGGGGGGGCTCCTCACGGTTCTGTCGCTACGTGGCCTGGCGGTGTCGCCGGCCCGGCGCGCCCGCATCCTCGCCTGCCGGGACCTCGCGCGGCTCGAGCGCTGGATCGCCCGTGCCGTGACGGCGGCCTCCGCCGCGCAGGCGCTGGGCGCGCGCGCCCGGCGTGAGCCCCCCGCTCGGCCGCGCGCCCCGCGTCGCAGCCACGCCGCCCGCTGCCGCGCGCTTTGACCTCCGCCCCGCCTGCTTCTACTCTTACCGCCCATGGCTCCCCGCACCGCGCTCGTCACCGGCGTCACCGGCCAGGTCGGCTACTACGTCGCGGACTACCTGCGCCGGCGCGGCGACAAGGTCTACGGCCTCGTGCGCCAGACCACGCTCGCGCGCCAGGCGACGCTCGCCGCGGACGACATGCCCTACGAGCCGGTGCTCGGCGATCTGCTCGACGAGTACTCGCTCATGAGCCTCATCGAGCGCCTCCAGCCGGACGCGATCTTCAACTTCGCCGCGCAGAGCTTCATCCCGCTCTCCTGGATGCAGCCGATCCTCACGGCTCAGTACACCGCCCTCGGCGTGGTCCGCCTCCTCGAGTCGGTGCGCCGCGTGGCGCCGCGCGCCCGCTTCCTGCAGGCCGGCTCGAGCGAGGTCTTCGCCAGCTGCGGCACGACCCCGCAGAACGAGCGCACCGCCCTCAGCCCGCGCAACCCCTACGGCATCGCGAAGGCCTTCGCCCTCATGACCGTGCGGGCCTACCGCGAGCAGTACGGCCTCGCGGCCTCGAACGCGATCTTCTACACCAACGAGTCCCCGCGCCGCGCGCCGGAGTTCCTCTTCCGCAAGGTCACGCGCGGCGTCGCGGAGATCGTCGCCGGCCGGCGGCAGGAGCTGACGCTCGGCAACCTCGCGACCGTGCGCGACTGGGGCTACTCGCCCGACTACGCGGAGGCGGCCGTGCGCATCGTCGAGCACGACACGCCGGGGGACTTCGTGGTCGCGACCGGCGAGGGCCACACGGTCGAGGCGCTGGTCGCCGAGGCGTTCGGGATCGTCGGCAGGGACTGGCGCGCGCACGTGCGGCACGACAGCGCGCTCGAGCGGCCGAGCGAGATCGCGCCGCTCATCGGCGACCCGCGCCACGTCGCGCGGACCGTGGGGTGGCAGGCGGGCACGCGGTTCGCGGAGCTCGTGAAGCTGATGGTGGCCGCGGACTGCCACGGGCTCGGGGTCGCGCCGCCCTGGGCGGCGGCCGCCGCCGCGAGCGCGCTTTGACCTGAGCGGCTCCGTCTAGTACCCTTTCGGCGCCATGCCAAAACGGATTCTCGTCACCGGTGGTGCGGGCTTCCTGGGCTCGCACCTGTGCGAGCGCCTCGTCGCCGAGGGCAACGAGGTCGTCTGCCTCGACAACCTCTTCACCGGCCGCCGCGAGAACATCTCCGCGCTCCTCGACGACCACCGGTTCGAGTTCGTCCGCCATGACGTGACCGAGCCGATCATCCTCGAGGTGGACGAGGTCTTCCACCTGGCGTGCCCGGCCTCGCCGGTGCACTACCAGCGCAACCCCGTCCGCACGATCCGCACGGCGGTCGAGGGCACGCTCAACATGCTCGAGCTGGCCCGCGAGGTGAAGGCGCGGATCCTCATCGCCTCGACGAGCGAGGTGTACGGCGACCCCGAGATTCACCCCCAGCCCGAGACCTATTGGGGCCACGTGAACCCGATTGGGCTGCGGGCCTGCTACGATGAAGGTAAGCGTTGCGCCGAGGCGCTCGCCGTCAGCTACGCGCGCCAGTACGACGTCCAGGTCCGCATCGCCCGCATCTTCAACACGTACGGCCCGCGCCTCTACGAGAACGACGGCCGCGTGGTGTCGAACTTCATCCTCCAGGCGCTGCGCGGCGAGCCGCTCACCGTCTACGGCGAGGGCAGCCAGACCCGCTCGTTCTGCTACGTCGACGACACGGTCGAGGGCCTCTGCCGCCTGATGGCCAGCGAGCACGGCTCCGATCCGATCAACGTCGGCACGCAGTTCGAGTTCACGATGCTCGAGCTGGCCAAGCTCGTCATCGAGCTCACCGGCAGCGAGTCGACCGTCATGAACGCCCCGCTTCCATCGGACGACCCCAAGCAGCGGCGGGCGGATGCCGCGCGGGCCAAGGAGATCCTCGGCTGGGAGCCCAAGATCCCGCTGCGCGACGGCCTGCTGCTGACCATCAACTACTTCCGCCAGCGCGTCCAGCGCGCGGCGGGGATGCTCGCCGCCGTCGGCGGGCTCGCGGCGAAGAAGTAGCGTCACGTCGTCGGGTCGGGGGCAGAAGGATGAAGACCCGTGTGTGGAATCTGCGGCTATCTGGGCGACCCCCGAGGCGTTGACCGCGGCGCGATGCTCGAGGCCATCGGGCACCGGGGCCCCGATGGTCGCGGCGTCCATCAGCGCGGGACGGCCGACGGCGAGGTCTTCCTCGGCCACACGCGCCTCGCCATCATCGACCTCTCGCCGGCCGGCGCCCAGCCCATGTCGACCCCCGACGGGCGCCACACGCTCATCCTGAACGGCGAGATCTACAACTACCGCGCCCTGCGCGCCGACCTCGAGGGCCGCGGCTACGCCTTCCGCGGCACCAGCGACACCGAGGTGCTGCTGTACCTCCTGCGGGAGCAGGGCCTCGCCGGCCTCGACCGCGTGCGCGGCATGTTCGCCCTCGCGTTCTGGGACGCGGCCGCGCAGGAGCTGCTGCTCGCGCGCGACCCCTTCGGCATCAAGCCGCTCTACTACTGCGACAGCGAGCGCCGGCTCGCCTTCGCGTCGGAGCTGCGCGCGCTCGTCCGGGGCGGCGCCGCCGCGCCGGAGCTCGACCCGGCGGGCGTCGAGAGCTACCTCGCCTTCGGCTGCGTCATGCGGCCGCGCACCATCGTCCGCGACGTGAAGGCGCTCGAGCCCGGCCGTTTCCTGCGCCGGCGCGTGGGCGAGACCTCCGCCCACCTCGGCCGCCACTACAGCTTCGCCGCCCCGGCCGTCACCCCGCGCACCTACGAGGAGGCGGTCGAGCGCACCGCGGCCACGCTGCGGCGCGTGGTCGCGGAGCACATGGTGGCCGACGTGCCCGTCGGCGTGCTCCTCTCGGGCGGCATCGACTCCTCGGGCCTGGTCGCCACGCTGCGCGGCCAGGATCTCACGGTCGACACCTTCAGCGTCATCTTCTCGGGGGAGGACGAGTCGCTCAGCGAGCGCCCGTTCGCCATCTCCATCGCGCGGCGCTTCGGCTCCCGCCATCACGAGGTCGCGGTCGAGGGCGCCGTGATGGACGTCGTCGGTGACGCGGTCTCGCATCTCGACCAGCCGAGCATCGACGGCGTCAACACCTACCTCGTGTGCAAGGCGGTGCGCGGCGCGGGCATCACGGTCGTGCTCTCGGGCCTCGGCGCCGACGAGGTGTTCCTCGGCTACGGCAACCACGAGACGTTCGCGCGCCTGCGGGCGCTCGGGCTCGTCTCGTCGCTCCCGGGCGCGCGTGACGCGATGCGGCTCGCGGCGCACCTGCCCTGGCCGTTCCACAGCTTCCGCGCGCAGAAGGCGCTCGCGTACCTCGCCTCGCCCGGCGCGCCCGGCGACATCTACGCGGCCATGCGCGGGCTCTTCTCCGCGCCGCGGCTCGCGGCCCTGCTCGGGCAGCCCGCCAGCCACCCGGGGTCGTTCGTCGCCGACCTGCCGGCCACGGCGCCGCCCCTCGACACGCCCGGCCTCGTCTCCGCCCTCGACCTCACGAACTACATGGGCAACATGCTGCTGCGCGACTCCGACGCCATGAGCATGGCGCACGGGCTCGAGCTGCGCGTCCCGTACCTCGACCGCGACCTCGTCGAGGAGGTCCTGAGCCTGCCGGCCGCGCTCAAGCTGCGCCCCGGGCGGGCGAAGCCGCTCCTCGTCGATGCGATCCGGCCCGCGCTGCCGGCGGCGGTGGTCGATCGCCGCAAGCGCGGCTTCGTGCTGCCCTTCGCGCGCTGGCTGCGCCGCGACCTCTACAACGACGTGGCCGACACCTTCGTCGACACCTCGCTGCTGCTCGGCGCGGGCCTCGATCCGGCCGCGGCGCGGGCGGTCTGGCGCGGCTACCTCACCCGGCACGACGAAGCGGCGTGGACGCGGCCGTGGGGCCTGCACGTGCTCGCGCGGTGGGTGCGCCGCAACCTGGCGCCGGTGGCGTCAGGCGTCGAGCACGCGGTCGACGTGGGCGCGCCCGCTGGCGGGGTGGGCGCGGGGTAGCGCGGACCCAGCCGCTGTCCGGGGGGCCGGACAGCGGCCGGAATCCGGACGGCGCGGCTCGGTGCTGCCGTTGTGCTCACGCGAGGTTGCGGCTGGGCCTGGTCCGCCACCCGCGGGACGAGCTCCGGGGCGCCGCCGCTCCCGGGCGTTCGAGGCGTGACGCCATTGACTTCGTATACACGATCTTGTATATACAGCGTGTGAGCGAAGGGCCAGAAGGACCCGACCTCGAGCAGCTCTTGGCCGCTTACCTCGACCCGCCGGTCGACCCGAACCCCGCCTACGCCGGAGTCGAAATCGACTGGGTGGACGATGATCCACGGCTCGGGTCCCTGCACATGCTGCAGAAGCATGGCGTCACGAAGGCGGAAGTCGAGCAGGTCCTGTTCGAGATCCCGCCCTGTGTCGAGGCCAAACGGTCACGCCACTACCCGGGGCGAACCGTCTTCTGGGGTGCCACCCGCGCGGATCGATGGTTGATCGTCGTCTGTGAAGACTGGAAGAGGCGTGCGAGACGACTCCTGAAGCCGATCACGGCCTTCGAGCCGGAGGACGGCGAACGGTACTGGAGAGCGCTATGAAGTCCAAGACGAGCTCGGTGAGAAAGCGGCCCGCGGCACGCAAGGCGCCGGCGCGGGCCACCCGTGACCAACTGGCACGTGAGGTTGCAGAGTGGGAGAGCGGCCGGCGGACGCTGGCGGGCTTCGTCGATGCTCCCGAAGCGGTGCCACGCGCCCGCGAGTCAGTGGCGATCAGTGTGCGGGTGCCGGTTGCGTTGCTCAGGCTTCTGAAGGCCTTCGCGGAACGAGAGCACGTCGGCTATCAGGTCTTGATGAAGCGTTGGCTTGACGACCGGCTCCGCCAGGAGCGGTCCCGGCCTCGCGGAGGACCTGACGTGACGGAAGTGGCGGCGCGCGCCCCGTGCTACGCCCCACCACCACCGTTCGCCGATCGGTGCGTCAGGGAGAAGGAAGAGGGCACGCACTACGGGTCTCACTAGCGGTGTTCCATGTACGTGACAGCGCACTGGGTCAAGCGGCAGGATGAAGAGGGCATCAACGCATTTCTGCATGCGCACGGCGGGACACCCTTGCCTACCGACGTGGGCTTGCTCTCGCGCGTACCCGAGGAGACGCCTGGTCGACTCGTGGCACAGCGCGCCCAGCTCCCGCCCGGGGGCAACGTGGTTCGGGCGTACCTGGATGTGGTCGCGCCCGACGGCACCTCGGTGGTGGAGGTCCGAGGCGTGCTGGATCAACTGGCGGAGGATCTCCACGAACGCCGCAACCCGACCGTCTTCCATCGGGGTTCGGTGCTGGTGCGCTTCGGCGTGGAGATCGGTCTCGAACGGGTACGCGACACCTACTATGGGACGCTGTCCGAGAGCCTGCTCGAGCTCCTCGGAGACGAGCTGGCGAGCAGCACGCAGACGCCGCGCGCGCGTCGTAGAGGATCGTCGCCCCACGCCAGGTAGCGGGCGACGGCGTGGCGGCGGCACCAACCGACCGGAGAAGCTTGCACCCGTCGAGGCGCGCGCCCACGCCGTAGAGCACGGCCGCCACGGTGGGCGGTTACCTCACCGGCGCCCTCCTGCAGGTCCACGACCGAGCCGTTGCGCAGGTATGTCCGGCCGCGCGGGATCCGATTGGCGTAGTCGCCTCAAGTCTCCTCCGCCGCGGCGTGCCGGTGCGGCGCGACGAGCGTGAGTAGCTCGTACGTCATCCTCGCGGTGAGCCACAGCTCCGCGCCGCCCTCCAGCAGGTCCTGCGAGAGCTGGCGGTTGGACTCGATGAGCTGGCCCGTTCACGCCGCTCGTGCTCGGCCCGGACAACCTGCCCCGGGTGACCGACCTCGAGGTGGCGCGCGGGGCCGCCGAGCTGGCGGTGCTCTCGGCGCTGGTCCACGGCCGCCGGGCCGGCGGCCTGGCGGCGGTCACCACCACCCTGAAGGCGGTCCGGTCGTCGCGGCGGCTCGACGGGGAGCTTCGCGGCACGTACCGAGGAGCTGCTTCGGGCTGTGGAGGCAGAAATGGCCACGGATAGGGACTACGTGAGCGACTTCGAGCAATGCTTGGCCGAAGGCAAGGCCGAGGGCCAAGCCGAAGGCAAGGCGCAGGCCCTCCTGACGATCCTGTCCGCGCGGGGCCTGGCGCTCGCGCCCGCCCAGCGCGCCCGCATCCTCGCCTGCCGCGACCTCGCGCAGCTCGACCGCTGGATCGCCCGCGCCGTGACCGCCCCCTCCGTCGCGCAGGCGCTCGGCACCGCGCCCACCGCCCGCTCCCGTGCGCCGCGCCGGCGCGCCGCCGCCCCGCGCCGGCGCGCCC
>DASXVK010000463.1:0-3261 GCA_036504295.1 Polyangia bacterium | reverse complement strand
GACCGCGGCGGCACCGTGTAGGAGAACGTCGCCGCGACCGGCGCCGTCGACTCGGTGATCGCGACGGTGCCGGCGGTCGTCTCGTTGTTCGCCGTGAGCGACGGGCCGGTCAGCGTGTGCACGGTCGCGGTCGCCTGCGGGTCGAAGCCGGTCAGGTGGATCGTCGCCGGCGCCGCCTGATCCGGGTGGCGGCTGATGAGCATCAGCGTGAGACCGTCGGCGTGGCGGCTCGCATAGGCGGCCTGGTAGGGCACGGGGCCGGACCACTCGTTGCCGGGGTCCTGCGACGCGTTGGTGTAGGTGGCGCTGCCGGTCACCGCGGCGGCCACGAGGTCGCCGCCGCCGAGGCGGCTGGCGAGCTGGATCGCGAGCGCCTTCGGCCGCACCCGGCCGTCGTACCGCTCGGGCCAGCCCTGGCACGCATCGTACGCGGCGAGCAGGCCGTAGTTGCGGCCCGAGGCCTCGAACTGGTTCGACAGCTCGACGCCCGCGGTCGCCAGCTGCCCGAGCGCGTCGGCGTTGAAGATGCCGTTCGCCAGCGTCTGCCGCATGCCCGTGGTCTCGTGGTCGAAGACGCCGTCCCACTCGAGGAAGCCGACCTCGATCGCGCCCTGGCGCGCGGGGCACACCTCGGCCACGACCTGCCGCAGGTGGTCCGCGAGCGCCGGGGCCGCGAGGCTGTTGCCCATCACGTGCAGCGGCGTCTCGACGAGGTCGCGGCCCGGGTACCAGTGGAACGACAGGAAGTCGATCTCGGCGCAGGCGCCGCCGACGACGGCCCGGTCCCAGTTGGCGGTGTCCACGCCGTCGGCCGTGCGGTCCACGTCGTAGTACTCCCCGCCCATGTCGACGCCCAGGCGCAGCGCCGGATCGCGGGGCCGCATCGCGGCCGCGTACGACTTGATGGTCGCCACGTAGGCCGCGGTCGAGCGGTAGCCCGCGTCCCAGTCGCCGTACACCTCGTTGCCGAGCTCGAAGTACTGCCCCGGCACCCCGTGGTCGCGCACCCAGGTGACGAGGTCCGCCGCCTCGGTCGGCGTGCCGGTCTCGATGTTCACCTGGGTGAGCAACTCGCCGCCGACGGCGGCGAGGAACCCGGAGAGGTAGCTCATGTCGGCGAGGGCGCAGCTGTTCCACCTCGACTGATTGTCGAAGGTGCCGGCCTGCCAGTGCCACCCCGGCCAGCCGCCGCCGGGATACCGGTACGTGGTCAGGCCGAGGTCGCGGAAGAGCGCGCGCACCGCGTCGTCACTCTGGGTCTTCGGCTGCAGGTTGGTGCCGAAGAGCCGCGGGCTCACCGGATGGAGGCGCGCGCCGGCATCGACCTCGACGCCCAGCGGGGCCGCCGCGGCCCCCGTCGCCACCAGCGCCAGCGCCGCGATGAGACAGACAGTGGAGATACGCATCGGAGAAGCATGACCGACGGAGACGAGCTGGCCAGAGCTGAAAGCCTACCGCCGGTCAGGCGCCTGGGCCAGCCGGGCACGGGCAGGGGCAGGGGCACGGGCACGACGCCTTCGTGCCCGTGCCCCTGCCCGTGCCCCTGCCCGGCATTTTCCGTGCTAGGTTCCCGGCATGACTGCCCCGCGTGTCCTCTACCGCGTGCGCATCCCCGAGCCCCAGACGCATCTCGTCGAGGTGGAGCTGACCGTCCCGGCGGCGGACCCCCTCGAGGTCGCCATGCCGGCGTGGACGCCAGGCTCCTATCTCGTGCGCGACTACGCCCGCCACGTCCGCGACCTCGCCGCCACCCAGAACGGCCGCGCGCTCCACGCCCGCAAGGACGACAAGCAGACCTGGCGCGTCACCGGCGCCGCGGCGCCCGGCGATCCGGTCGTCGTGCGTTACCGCGTCTACGCGCACGAGCTGACGGTGCGCACCGCCCACGTGGACGAGGAGCACGCGTTCCTGCACCCGGCGGCCGTGCTGCTGTACGCGCCGGCGCACGCCGCCGAGCCGTGCGCCGTCGAGATCGAGGTGCCGCCGGGCCTGGCCGCGGCCACCGGCCTCGCCGAGGAGCCCGCCGCCGCCCGGGACACGCGCCGCTTCGTCGCCCGCAACGCGGACGAGCTCTACGACGCCCCGATCGAGATCAGCGCCTTCGAGCGCCTCGATTTCGCCGCCGCCGGCGTGACGCACCACCTGGTCGTCTGCGGCCGCGCGCGCTTCGACCGCGCCCAGCTCGTCGTCGACGTCAAGGCGTTCGTCGATCAGACCATCGCGCTCTTCGGCACGGTGCCGTACGGCGCCTACACCTTCATCGTCCATTTCACCCCCGGCGGCTCCGGCGGCCTCGAGCACCACAACTCGTCGGCGATCCTGGCCAACCCGTACGTGTTCTACCCGCGCAAGGCGTACGAGGACTTCCTCGAGCTGCTGTGCCACGAGCACTTCCACGCCTGGAACGTCAAGCGCATCCGGCCCGCGGCGCTCGGCCCCTTCGACTACCGCCGCGAGAACTACACCCGCTCGCTGTGGGTCATGGAGGGCGTGACGAGCTACTACGACCGCCTGCTCCTGCGGCGCGCCAACCTGCTCCCGGCGAAGCGGTACCTCGCGCGCCTGGGCGAGGAGCTCGCCAAGCTGCACCAGGTGCCGGGCCGCTTCGTCCAGAGCCTGGAGGAGGCGAGCTTCGACGCCTGGATCAAGTTCTACAAGCCCGACGAGAGCACCGTGAACTCGACGGTGTCCTACTACCTCAAGGGCGGCCTCGTCGCGCTCGCCCTCGACCTCGAGATCCGCAGCCGGACCGGGGGCGCCCGCTCACTCGACGACGTGATGCGCCTCCTCTTCGCCCGCTTCGGCGCGGCCCCGGCGGGCTTCCCCGACGAGACCGTCCAGGCGCTGTGCGAGGAGGCGACCGGCCTCGACCTGAGCCCCTTCTTCGACGACTTCGTGCGCGGCCGGGCCGAGGTGGACCTCGGGCCGACGCTCGCCGGCTTCGGCCTGCGCCTCACCGGCCGCTGGGAGGAGGAGCCCGAGCCGGCGCACGGGGCCGTGACCACACCGGCCCCGGCCGCGGCCGGCGCCGCTCCCGGCGCCGCTCCCGCCCCGGTCGCCGCCCCACCCGCGCCGCCGCCGCCCCGGCCCCCGGCCTGGCTCGGGGCGACCACGAAGGCCGAGCACGGCCGCGCCGTGGTCGCCGGCGTGCTCACCGGTGCGCCCGGCGAGCGCCACGGCCTCGCGCCGGGCGACGAGATCGTGGCGCTCGACGGCTTCCGCGTCGACGACCGGGCGCTGCGCGAGCGCGTGGCGGCCCGC
>DASXVK010000462.1:0-4543 GCA_036504295.1 Polyangia bacterium | reverse complement strand
CCCCCCCCCCCCCCCCCCCCCCCCCCCAGAACAGTAGGGGGAGCACATGAGGAAGCTCTGGTCGGCGCCGGTCCTGGTGACGGTCCTCCTCGTGGCCGGGCTCGGCTGCAAGCCCGGCCCGGTCGCCGGGCCGGCCTCGCTGCCCGCCGCCGGCACGCTGCTCGACGAGATCCGCGGCCGCCAGGCGCAGGCCAAGTCGCTGCGGGGCGACAGCAAGATCGACTACTGGGCGCCGGAGGGCCGCACCAAGGTGACGGTCAACCTGGCGGTCGCGCGCCCCGGGCGGCTGCGCTTCGAGGCCGAGAACCCCATCTCCGGCCACACCGAGGGCACCCTGGTCACCGACGGGCGGAGCTTCGCGCTGCTGGACGTGCAGCACAACCGCTTCCTCGTCGGCCCGGCCCTGCCGTGCAACGTCGCCCGCATGACCCGGATCGCCATGCCGCCCGACGACGTGGCCGTCATCCTGCTGGGCTCGGCGCCCATCCTCGCGCACGAGCGGGCCGAGGTCGCGTGGGATCGCGCCCACGGCGGCCGCGAGATCGTGACCCTGCACCTGCGGGGTGGTGGGACTGAACGTCTCGAGATCGCTCATGGATCTCGTGACCTCGTGGCCGCCGAGGTGAAGGATTCGGCCGGGCGCTCGATCTGGCATCTCACCCACGAGGAGTTTCGGTCGGTGGGGGGCGTACGACTCCCGCGGCGGACCAAGTTCATCGAGCCGCGCGAAAAGGCGGACGTCGTCATTCGGTTCCGGGACGTCGAGGCTAACGTCTCGATCCCAGAGGACGTCTTCCACTTGACGCCGCCCGCGGGGATGGTGGCGCGCGCAGTAGGTTGTGCCGGGAGCGAATCCGTGGCACCGTAGGCCGGCGGCACGCGGCCAGAATTAATTTGCGCTCCCGGTGCGACTTGTAGTATGATGTAGTCAAAGGGGGGAGATAAGGATGGTTCGCATATGGTCCCAGTGCTTGGAAATATAGCCATCGCTGTGGTGACCATTGCGCTTCTCATCGGGACGCTCCGCATGAAAAAGCGCCGCCTGCCCTGAAGTTATCTGCTCGCCCTCCCACCGTCCGCCCCTTGCGCCGCGCCTTCCCGACCACTAGAGTAGCGCTCGACTGATGCAGACCGATCGCCCGTCCTCGGCCCCCGGCTTGAGGCTCATGGAGTACACCGAGGGGGAGCTCGAGGCGCTGCGGCTGCTCCTCCGGGGCGAGTCGGTCATCGACTGGCACCGCCTCCACTTCGCCGACCTCGACCAGGTCGACCGCTTCCTGCGCGTCAACGAGATCGATCCGGCGTCCGAGCGCGACCTCTTCCGGCTCGACGAGATGCGCGCCGACGCCGTCGCGTACCTCCGCCGCGCGCTCGGCTACCGCATCGGCCGCGAGGTGGCCGAGACCGTGCCCGTGCGGGACCTGTTCCTGCTGGCGTCGCGCGCGGCGCCGCACGCGGCCGAGGCCTGCGTCGTGCTCAAGGTGATGCACGTCATGCACCACCTCGCCGGGCGCGAGCTGCTCTTCAAGCTGCCGGTCTCCGACGACGAGATCTTCCACCTGGTCGAGGGCAAGGTCGTCAAGGTGGTCGAGGACCTGCGCGGCGCCGGGTATCCCGTCGTGGAGTTCGCGTGGGGGCGCAAGCGGCGCGACAGCCTCATCACGAAGCTGCTCGCGAAGCGCGCCACCATCGCGGCGCACATCTACGACAAGCTGCGCTTCCGCCTCGTCACCCGCCGGCGCGAGGACGTGCTGCCGCTGCTGCGCGAGCTCGTCCAGCGCCTGATCCCGTTCAACTACGTCATCCCCGGGGAGTCGGTCAACGGCCTCGTGCCGCTCGACGACTGGATGGAGCAGAAGGCCCAGCCGCGGGCGCCGCAGCCCGAGGCCGTGCCCGAGGCGGTGCCCGAGGCCGCGGCGCCGCCGGCCATCCTCAACGAGTTCTCGGGCCCGGACTTCCGCATCGTCAGCTTCGTCGCCGATCTCCCCGTGCGCCTCGACGACTTCATCGCGAACGCCTCCGAGGCGCTGTGGGAGGAGTACGGCTCGGTGGTCTTCGTGCTGACCGAGTTCCAGGTCGTCGACGTGGCCACGGCGGCGCGCAACGAGACCGGCGAGAACAGCCACGAGCGCTACAAGGCGCGCCAGCACACGCAGGTGCGCGAGCGCCTGGCCGACGACGGTGAGCTCGAGGTGAACACGGATCCGGACGACGGGATGGGGGGCTGAGGCCTCCGGCTCGCGCGGGGAGCGCGCGGTGCGGGGAAGCGGAGGCTCGCGCGGCTCTGCCGCGCGAGGGGGCGGGCAGAGTCCCCCCCCTGGAAGACGGCTGAGGCCTACTCCACCGGCAGCTTCTGGATGAGGCGGGTGTCCTCGCCGCAGTTGATGGTCACCGGGAAGTGGAACTTCTTGTCGCCGACGACGAAGGTGACCCGGTGCTTGCCGGCCTTGAGTGACACCTTCGAGCGCGGCGCGATCGGGGTGGTGAGGCCGGTGTCGCGGCCGTCGATGACCACCTTGGCCCAGGGCTGGGTGTTCGCGATCAGGTAGCCGACGTTGCTGCCGGTGCAGGGCTTGGCGGCGAGCTTGTCGCCCTTGTCGCCCTTGTCGCCCTTGTCGCCCTTGGCTGCCTTCTTGGCCTTGTCGGCGGCGGCCTTCTCGGCCTTGGCCTTGTCGCGCGCCTCCTTGTCGGCCTTGGCCTTTTCGGCCTTCTCGGCCTTGGCCTTGTCGCGCGCCTCCTTGTCGGCCTTGGCCTTCTCGGCCTTCTCGGCCTTGGCCTTGTCGCGCGCCTCCTTGTCGGCCGCGGGCTCGGCCTTGTCGGCCTTGGCGGCGCCCTTGTCCGCCTTCGCGGCGGCGGCCTTGGCCTCCTTGTCGGCCTTGGCCTTGTCGGCCTTCTCGGCCTTGGCCCGGTCGCGCGCCTCCTTGTCGGCCTTGGCCTTGTCGGCCTTCTCGGCCTTGGCCTTGTCGCGCGCCTCCTTGTCGGCCGCCGCCTTGGCCTGCTTCTCGGCCTTGGCCGCCTCGCGGGCCTTGTCGCGGGCCTCCTTGTCGGCCGCCGCCTGGTCCGCCGCGCCCGCCGCCTGGTCGGGCGCGACCGGCGCGGCGCCCGCGGCCGCCGCGACCGCCGTGGGCTGGTCGGGCGCCGCCGCGGCCGGCTGCTCCGGCGTCGCGCCCGTCGCGCCCGCCGCGCCCGTCGGGGCCGCCGCGACCGCCGCCGCGCCGCCGTCGGCGCCGCCGCCCTGCGCCGCGGCCAGCAGGGCCTTGCCCTCGGCGTCGGACGGCGTGAGCGCCTCGTCGATCTGCTGCTTGTTCTCGCCCGGCGGGAAGCTGACGTTCTTCGTCACGGCCTGGAAGTGCGGCCGCTTCACGACCACGCGGTAGCTCTTGCCGAGGTCGAGATCGTCGAGCTCGAGCGGCGTCTGGCCGCGGTCCTTGTTGTTGAGCAGCACCTGCGCGCCGGGCGGCGTCGAGCGCACGCTGATGTGGCCGCGCGCCACCTTCAGCTCGACCTCCTTCGCGATCTCCTCGCCGGGCCCCGGGGTCAGCGGCAGCGAGAAGGTCTCGAAGCCGGCCTTCGTGATCGCGAGCTGGTGCGGCTGGCCCGCGCTGAGCGTGATGCCGGCCTTGAGGTCCTCGGGCTTGACCGGCGCGCCGTCGATGACGACGGTGGCGCCGTCGGTCTTGAGCGCCAGCTTCAGCTTCGCCGGCGTCGGGTCCTTGAGCGCGGCCTGCACCGGCCGCACCTCGCCCGCCTGCGCCAGCGTCACGGTGACGCGCTGCTCGGGGCAGCACGGGTTCTTGATGACGACCTCGTGCGCGCCGATCGGCAGCGTCACGGCGAGCGGGCTCTCGAGGGTGACGGTGCCGCGCGGCTCGCCGTCGACCAGCACCTCGGCCGTGCGCTGCGGCTGGCCGGTGACGACGAGCGTCCCCTTGACGACGACGGGCACGGCGGGCCGGAGCACGAACCGCTTCACGGCGAACGCGCCGCCGAGGATCAGCACCACCGCGAGGCCGCCGATCATCATGATCGTCGGCGCCGCGCCGCGCTTCTTCACCGGCGCGATCTGGCCGTACATGGCGCCGGCCGGCGGCGCCGCTGCCGGCATCTGGATCCGCCCGGTGTCGAGCGACGGCCCGGCCGGCCGCGGCGGGGCGAGCGGCGCGGCGAACGGCTGCTCGAACGGCTGCTCGAACGGCTGCGCGAGCGGCTGCGCCAGGGGCTGCGGGCCGGCGCCGTTGCCGCCGCGCGCGCGGGGATCCTCGAAGATGACCGCGGGCACCTCCCGCGGCGGCGCGGCCGGCGCGGGCGGCTTGTCGCGCACCGCCACCACGCCCTCGAGCGGGCCGCCCTTGAGGATGTACGTGGGCTCGGCCTGGATGTCGCCCGGCGCCGGGGCGCCGAGCACCTGGGCCTGCGCGCCGTAGGCGACGGTAGGATCGTCCTCGGTGTAGTCGTTCTTCTTGGGCGGCGCCGAGCGTGAGCCGCCGACCACGCCGGCGGCCGCGCCGCCCTGCGGGTTGTGGCGCTCCTGCGCGGCGCGCGC
>DASXVK010000461.1:0-3837 GCA_036504295.1 Polyangia bacterium | reverse complement strand
ACGGGCCGCGCCGACGCCCTGCGCGCTCTGGGCGAACGGCTGAGCGCTGCCGACAGCGTGGTCGGCGCGGGCGTGACGCCCGCGCTCGGCGCGCTGCTGATCGCGACGGCGGATCTCCTCGCCGGGAAATCCGACGACGTCGCCGCCGCGGTCGACCGACTGGATCAGTACGTCGAGGACCTGACGCGCGAGATCCCGTGGCAGGAGGTCCGCGGCGACCTCATGCTGACCGCCGCGATGCTGGCAGCGAACGCGGGCACGCCGGCGCAGGCACAGCGGGCGCTGCGCCGCGCCGAGCGCCACTTCGAGCGTTTTCCGTCGATCTGGGCCACCGCGGTGCTGCGCCGCTCGAGCGGCGTGCTGCTGGCCCGGCAGGGACACCTCCAGCGGGCGCGCGAGCTGGTGGAGTCCGCGCTCGGAACGCTGACATTGGCCGGGGACCAGGGCGGCGCCATCCACGCGCGCCTGGTGCTCGCGCAGATCGACGCGGCCTCGGGGGTGCCCGAGGCCGCGCCGCGGGTCGCGCAGCACCGGGAGGAGCTCGAGCGGCTCGGCTTCGACCTGGGGCCGACGGGGTATCTGCACGGGCTCGCCGAACTCGGCGCGTCTCGCGCGCCGGCGCCGGGCGGGGTCCCGGCGCCGCAGCCCGCCAGCGCCCTCGAGAAGGTCGTGGTACCGCTCCAGCGCCTCGCCGTGCGCGGCATGAGCCGGACGCTGATCCAGCGCGAGCTCGTGACCGTGGCCTCCGAGCAGGCCGCCGGGGCCACGGTGTGCCTCCACGAGCTGGACTCGGCCGGCCAGGCCACCTTGCTCCAGCAGGCCGGCCCCGGCGGGGTCCCGGTGACCGAGTGGGTTGAGCTGAGCGACGGAGCGGGCCGCCGGCTGCGCCTCGGCGCGGGCGGCCCGGGCATCGGCGCCGGGTGGCGAGCGCTGCTCGCGGTCCTCGCCGCCGTCGCCGAGCTCGCCCTCGAGCTGGCCAGCCTGCGCCGCGCCGGCGCCCACCAGCCCCCGCCCGGGGCGACGCTGCACGAGAGCGAGGCCCCCGACCTCCCGGGCTTCATCAGCGTGTCGGAGCCGATGCGGCAGCTCAAGTCCAACCTCGTGCGGCTCGCCCGCTCGCGGTCGACGGTGATCATCAGCGGCGAGTCGGGCTCGGGCAAGGAGGTCGTAGCCCGCGCCATCCACGACCTCTCGACGCGCGCCGGCAAGCCCTACGTCGCGTTCAACTGCGCCGCCGTGCCCCGCGACCTCTTCGAAGGTCAGCTCTTCGGCTACCGCAAGGGCGCGTTCACGGGCGCAGCCACCGACCACCCGGGCGTGCTGCGCGCCGCCGACGGCGGCACCGTGCTGCTCGACGAGATCGGCGAGCTGCCGCTGGAGCTGCAGCCGAAGCTGCTGCGGTTCCTCGAGAACGGCGAGATCCTCCCGCTCGGCGAGCGCAAGCCGCTGCGCCTCGACGTCCGCGTGATCGCGGCGTCCTTCCGCGACCTCGCGCAGCTCGTCCGGGAGCGTCGCTTTCGCGAGGACCTCTACTACCGCCTGGAGGTGGTGCCGCTGCACGTGCCGCCGCTGCGGGAGCGCCCCGACGACGTCGTCGCGCTCGCGCGGCACTTCATCCGCCAGCTCACGCCCGCGGAGCAGGAGTCGCCGGTGCTGGCCCCCGACGCGCTGGTGGCGCTGCACGCGCACCACTGGCCGGGGAACGTCCGCGAGCTGCGCAACGTCATCGAGCGCTCGCTGGCGTTCGAGCCCCTGCCGGCGGTGCTCGGGGCCGAGCAGCTGCGTATCGCCATGTGAGCGCGCGGGCGAGTGGGGCCGAGCGCCTAGCGGAGCGCAAGGTCGACCACGACCGGGTAGTGGTCGGACCCGACCGCCGGCCCCACGCGACGGTCCAGGACGGTGACGTCGGGCGACACCAGGCAGTGGTCGAGCGGGATCAGGAACGGCTGCAGCCGCACCGGCCAGGTCGCGTGGACGCCGAAACCGACACGGCTGTCGCGCAGGCGCCCCTCGCGCAGGAGCCGCGCGAACCCGGGCGAGCGCTCGGTCATGTTGAGATCGCCGGCGAGCACGAGCGGGGTTGTCGCCGTGCCGGAGAAGCGCGCCAGCGCCTCGACCTGCCGGTCGCGCCACTGCACGTACTGCCGGTTCACCGGGGGCACGGGATGCGTGCCGACGAGCGTCAGCGCACGGGCACCGAGCTCGAGCTGCGCGACCACGGAGGGAACCCCGCGTCGCCGAAGTAGCGCACGCGTGCCGATGTTGGCGCCTGTCGGCTGAGGAGGGCGATGCCGAAGTTGTCGGCCCGCGCCTCGATCGTCCGGTGCGGGTACCGGCCGTGGAGTGCGCGCACCGCCTCGACCCACCGGTGGTCGACCTCCTCCAGGAGCACGACGTCGGCGTCGGTCTCGGCGAGGAAGCGCACCACGCGGGCATGCTCGCGGTTCTCCGTGTGCACATTCAAGAGGACGAGCCGCAGCCGCGCGGGCGCATGACCTGCGGCCTGCGCCCTCCCCGGGAGCGACAGGCGCAGGACCGGCGCGGCCTGCAGCACGGCCAGCGCGAGCAGCCCGCCGACGGCCCACCACCGGCGCCGGACCAGCCAGACGAGGGACGCCGCGGAGAGGGCCGCGGTGTACTGCAACCGGAACACGCCGAGGTCCTCGAGGGGCCACCAGAGCGGCCCGAGGTATCCAAGGAGCGACGCCAGGACCGCCAGGACGGTGAGGAGGCCGAGGACGCGCCAGCCCGAGACCTCGAGGCGCAGCAAAGACACGCGCCCACCGGATTCAGGACCTCGCCGGGCGTCAGTCATCGTGCGTCAACGGTCAGGTCGCGCGGGCTATTCCCTCCGACGGCCCCGCCCGGGCAGGCCTGTCCTCGCGAGCACTGCGCGCCGGCCGCGTCTCGTCGCTCCGCCCGAGCTGGACCTCGAGCCACACGTCGTTCTGGCGCCGCCACCAGCGCTCGACCCCGTGCCGCTGACCCTTAGGCATGCACGCTCGTGCCGTCGGGGGGCGCGGCGGTACCCCCGAGGCAGCGCGGCTGTGAGCACGCGCGTGCCTCCGGCATCGACCCGCCGTCACCACGATGACCGCCACGCCAGCGAAGATCCGGTAAGCACGCATCGGCCCACCCCCGTTGCCGAAAGATAGCACGCGCCCGCCGGGTGTGAGGTCAGGGACGGGTCTGGGCTCGCAGGCTCCGCCGCTCGGCGTCGCTGTGGGGCGCGACGAACAGCATCAGGCCGCGCTCGTACGTGCACCCCTGATCGGTGATCGCAGTGCCCGGTGTGCCAACGTCGCTGATACACCGGCCTCCCCTGATTTTGGTGTAGAGGGCGGGAAGGGAATCCCGCATGGGCAAGGCAGAGAAGAGCGAGAGGTGCAGGCCGTCCTCGCGGCGCCCCAGGTGGTACACCTCGGCCTCACGGCGGTGGTCGACCCCCCTTCCCTCGACCTGCCTACGTCGCGCAGAACCCGAACACCTCGTGCCACACCGCCTCGAAGGTGGCGGCGCTGAAGCCGGAGCCCGACCGCAGCAGGTCGTAGGATGCATGCTGGCGCCCCGGCGCCGGTGCGAGCGAGCGCGCACCCTCCCGCGGCGGCACCAGCGTGAAGTGGCCGATGATGTCACCGTGGTCGCCGGCGACCAGACGGGTCGTCTCGCCGCCAGGCCACAGCATCGAGGCGGTGTTGACGATCCCGTCGTTCTCCCACGGACTGACGGGCACGACATCGTCGGTCGCGAAATCCCTCGCCCCGGCCGGTGCGGGCTGGGACGCGCCGAACGGCCCGTGCGCGCAGGCGTGATAGCAGACCCGAAACGGCAGATCGG